>NZ_LT629796.1:6076163-6397994 GCF_900106065.1 Pseudomonas mandelii | reverse complement strand
TCGGGCAGTATGGCAGTAGTTGCCTGCCGGCGGCTGAGTTAAGTCGCCGGCATGACGAAACGTCTATAGGCATGAAGGCAGGCGAACGCGTCAGATGCGAGACTCAAGTGAGCGGGCAAGTGCGCAGGCTTCGTTATGGCAGCCACGGAAACCTCTTACACGACCCGTAGAAATTTCCTTGATATGGAAGAAGGCATTACCGGCCAGCACCACCTGAAAGCGTGGCAGCAGCAGGCTTTCAGGCTGCAATTCATGCGGCTGGAACACCGCCGGGTGCAACGGGGCGTAATTGTTTGCGCGCGTTGTCTGGGGGGAAGCGAAGTGAGTCATGGTGCACATGTGAAGTCCTTTTCATTGTTTTACCGACGTGTGTACATCGTTTTGGGTAGTCTCGGTGAGCATCGCTGCTCTAGAATCACCCGCACTGGTTAGCGAACAGTGTTCATCTAAAGCAATTTTTTATTTGCGATATGTCGGAAAAGTGCTTTTTTTAAAGAGTTTTTTCCCTAAAGTTGGTAATCCGGTTTCCTCTGGCTGTGAGAAGGGCTTTTTCCTTCAACATCTGACGACTTTCACAGAGGACGGCGCGAGTGATATTCCAGTAATCTCACTGACCTCGCGAGGCATGAGCGCTCTGCTCGGCTCAGGATTTCAACCCGGGTCTTACGGCAACACTTCGGCATGGCCGCTTTTTTCTGCTGTGCGCTTTTTCTGCGTGCGGCATCATTTTCAGATGTGGGGATGTTTCCTTGGCAGTAAGTAATCTCGATATGCATGCTTTGTTCGTGCTGGGTGATTTGCGCGCAAAGCTGGTTAAACAGTTTCAGTCACGTTTCGTTTACATCACCGAACAGAACGCTGAAGGCATTTACATTGCCGAGATCGACACCGAAGAGGCGCTGGTGGTCGACGACAAGCCAGGGCTGAAGCTCAAGGTCGGCGATCATTTCAGCGCTTCGGTTCTGCCCAGTCGTGAAGGCGGCAAGCTCGACATCAAGTTCCGTGAAATCAAACTGACGGTTTACGGGCTGGGCGATTACGCCTTTGTCACCACCGCAGAGGGTCATGCGATTGTGTTCAAGGAAGGTCATAGCGTGGTGATGGTCTTCGCCGCGCACCAGCAGTTGCAGGAAGGCCTGACCAAAACCCTGAAAGCCGTGACCGCCAAAGCCGCCAAGTGGCGCAAAGGCGAACTGATCACGTTCAAGGCCAGCGAGTAATGACCCTGACCCGCGCCGACTTCCACGAACAGAACCAGGCCAGTGCGCACCTCGAAGCCCGACGGCTGTTCGAGCACAAGGCTGTTCTGCAGGGAGGCTGGCTGACGTGGGTGGCGTCACAGATTTACACGCTGCGCCCGGCGGCTTACGCCAGCATGGTCAGAAGAGAGCTGGCACGCTTGCAGGAAACTTCCGAAAATTGAATCGCCCCTCTCGAAAGCAGGAACCTCTACTACAGTCAGTTGACTGAGTATTCAGAGGCTTGCGGTCTTCTGTCAGGCCATCCTGCTATTTGCTGTGAACAGCACGAGGTGCAAAAGCATGAAAGGATTTCGACGGTTGTTGGTTGGTGCACTGGCCGCATTGGGTGTATTGAGTTCACCCATTCCGGTATCCGCTGCCCAGGCGCCGATCCATTTTGCCGACCTGAACTGGGAAAGTGGCAGCCTGATCACCGACATCCTGCGGATCATCGTCGAGAAGGGCTACGGCCTGCCGACCGACACCTTGCCCGGGACCACCATCACCCTGGAAACCGCCTTGGCCAACAATGACATTCAGGTCATTGGCGAGGAGTGGGCCGGTCGCAGCCCGGTCTGGGTCAAGGCTGAAGCCGAGGGCAAGGTCGTGAGCCTGGGCGACACGGTCAAGGGTGCCACTGAAGGCTGGTGGGTGCCGGAATACGTGATCAAGGGCGACCCGGCCAAGGGCATCAAGCCATTGGCGCCAGATCTGCGCAGTGTCAGCGACCTGCCCAAGTACAAGGATGTGTTCAGCGATCCGGAAAGCCCGGGCAAGGGACGCTTCCTCAACAGTCCGATTGGCTGGACATCGGAAGTGGTGAACAAACAGAAACTCACGGCTTATGGCCTGAACGACAGCTATGTGAATTTCCGCAGCGGTTCCGGTGCAGCGCTGGATGCAGAGATCAGTTCGTCGATCCGTCGTGGCAAGCCTGTGCTGTTTTATTACTGGTCACCGACGCCGTTGCTTGGGCGCTTCAAGCTGATTCAGCTGGAGGAACCGCCCTTTGATGCCGAAGCCTGGAAAACCCTGACGGACGCTGATAACCCTAATCCGAAACCGACTCGCTCGCTGGCCTCGAAGCTGTCGATTGGCGTGTCCACACCTTTTCAAAAGCAGTATCCGCAGATTGCCGATTTCTTCAGCAAGGTCGATTTTCCGATCGACCCCTTGAACAAGGCACTGGCCCAAATGAGCGAAAAACATACCCCGCCACGGCAAGCGGCGGAGGCGTTCATGAAGGCGCACCCAGAAGTATGGCAGACGTGGGTGCCGAAGGATGTGGCGGATAAAGTCTCCGCCAGTCTCCAGTGACTATTGTGGCGAGGGAGCAAGCTCCCTCGCCACAAGAGATGTGCAGGGTTAAAAACGCGTTTGCACCGCAAGCTCAAACGTTCGCGGTGTTCCGAGGTAATACGCCGGCGACACATGCGCAAACTCGGCATACACCTCATTGGTCAGATTTCGCACTCGGCCGGTGACGGTGGTGTGGCGGTCGACCTCGTAACGGAGAAACGTGCCGTAGAGCGTGTACGACGGCACCGTCATGGTGTTGGCGCTGTCGGCAAACACTGAGGCCACATAGCGCGCATCGACACCCCCTTGCCACTGCGGTGCGAAGTCATAGGTCAGCCACACATTGCCGACCCGGTCCGGCACATTGGTCGGCGTGTTGCCCTTGCGTGATACCACCACGCCCGCCGCATTTTTCTCAGTGAACGCGTCGTACTGTGCGTCAACCCACGCGAAGTTGCCCTCGGCAAACAGCTTGTCGGTGATTTGCAACGAACTGGCCAATTCAATCCCCTTCGACGTCTGCTGGCCCACTGGAATGCTGAGGGTCGGGTCCAGCGGATCGGTCACTGCGAAATCCTTGCGCTCAATCGTGTACGCCGCCACCGTTGCCGAACCGCGCCCGTCCAGATAATCGAACTTGCTGCCGACTTCCCATTGCTTGCCGGTGGACACGTCGAAATCCTGCGTGCCGTTGGGTTGTTCGGCAGCGGTGCTGTATTGCACGTAGACGTTGGCGGAGGGAATGAACTGGTAGGTCAGGCCGAGCCTTCCCGTCACCGGCTCCCAACTACGTTTCAAATGGCGGGGATTGCTGGCGGTCACTTGCCGGTGATTGGTCACGTCCAGGTCGATATCGTCGTAACGCAGGCCGGTCAGCAGCGCCAGTTTGTCGGTCAGCGCCAGGCGGTTTTCGGCGAACAGGGCTTTGGTGGTGACCTCGTTGGTCTTGTCGCTGACAAATCCCGGTCGGGTGCCGGGAATGTCGTAGAAGTGTCCCGGCTGGAAGTTATTCGGGTCAACGGTGCTTGCGCCTTTGACGTTCAACGGCGAGTTGGTGGTCTGGTTGACCTTGTACTCGAAACCGCCAGACCAGGTGGTCTCCAGGCCCAATAGCGTGTTGTCGTGGCGCAGTTCGAACTGGTTGCCGTTCTGTTCGCCCTGATGCCGGACCTGATACGCCGTGGAGCGATTCACCGCGCTGTTGTCGGCGTTGTACTGATAGGTTTCCAGGTTGCGGTAATCGCGCTGGCTGTCGAGGTGGTAAAGCGTGTTGCGCAGGGTGGTGCTGTCGGTGATCCGGTAGTCGATGATCGAGCGAGCCCAGATCGTGCGCTGCTCGTAACGCCCGTCTTCAACGTTGTAATTGTTGAAACGATTGTGTTTGTCGATTTTCAGCTCGCCCGCCTTGGGATTGAGCACAGGTGTGCCCCAGTAAGGACTGTCTTCGTGTTCGTCCTGATATTCCAGCGCGAGGGTGTGGGACAGGTTGGGCGTCAGGTCGCTGAGCAGCGAAAACGCGACACTCCAGGCATCGCGCTCCTGGCGGTCGATGTAGCCATTGCCGGTGTTGTGGCTGACGTCGAGGCGCGCGTAGTGCTGCACATCATCCCCGGCCTCGCTGAGTGCGTGGTTAAGTCCGAACGCGGTCTCGGTCGTGTCATAAGTCCCGTAACTGACACGACCTTCGACCGCTTGCTCTTCGCGGGTCGCAAGTTTGGTCACGTAGTTCAATGAGCCACCCACGGAGCCGGCGCCATTGATCAGCGACGAGGGGCCACCCACCAGTTCGACCCGATCGTATATCCATGCATCCACTGGCCGGGCGAGGCCGCCAGAGACGTTGATGCCGTTGAACATCTGTGTGATCTGACCGCTGGTGAAACCGCGGTAGGAAACGAACCCGCCGAAACCCGGCGGTGCGCTGGCGTTGACACCCGGCAAGGTGTTGGCGGCGTCCTGGAAGTTTTGCGCGCCGTGGCGCTCGATGTCGTGGCGGTTGGCGATGGCGACTGATGCCGGGGTTTCCCGCACGCTCAGGCCCAGACGCGAGGCCATGCCGCTGGACTGATCGAGGCTCAGCCCTGGCTCGGTCGTCGCTTCGCCATCAATGGTAATCGGTGCGAGGTCGACGGTGGATTGCGCCCATGCGTTAACAGACAGGCAGCCGCACAGGCTGGCCAGCAAAGGGCTTACTAACAAAGCAGCATGTTTCATCGATGAATCCTGAATTCCTGGCTAAGAAACAGCGCACGGGCGAACGCCACGCGTTGGCGCAGTGGGCTGATCGGGAAAGGCGAAGAAATTCAGGCGACAGGCGGAGCGCGAGGATTGGCCGAGGGCCAGGTGAAACGGGCGGGGAGGTCAGTGTTGGCGATGACAGCCAGAGGCGGGCTGTGCTGCTCCGGGAGTATCGCCAGGGTCAGGCTGGAGTTGAGCGCCGGGCCCATGCCGCCGGTGGAACACAGCGGGCAACCAAAGGCTTTGGACAGGGTCGGCAGGTTGTCGTCCGAGGAGTTCGAGGAAACTGGCGCCTGGGTCGCCGGATCAACCGAACAGAACGGGCCGCCGATGCCGTTGAGCTGCATCCCGACCATTTGCCCGTGACCGATACTGCAGGCGAACACATTGAACAGGACGCAGCAATAAAGCATCCATGCCATCAATGTGCGATCAGTTCGGGCGAGTTTCATGGAGCGGCACTTTATCATCGTCGATGACGAATACCCTTACAAAATCGTTCAATGAAGTTCATCCTGCTGCGACATTTCACGCTGGATGTCTGAACATGAGCCTATTGATCGCGCAATGGATGGCTGCCATCTTCCTGTTGATCAGCCTGATCCACCTGTACTGGGCGGCAGGCGGCAAGTTAGGTAGCGAGGCGGCGGTCCCGCGAATATCGCCAGAGGGGGGAGGGGAATCCAGGCCGGCCTTCAAGCCGTCGGGGTTTGCCACGTTGCTGGTCGCGGTGGGATTGCTGTTGATCGCGATGCTGGTATGCCTGCGGGTCGGCCTGTATTTGCCGACGGTGCATCACTGGTCGCTGCAATGGGTAATCAGCGCCATTGCGATGCTGATGTTTGCCAGGGCGATCGGCGATTCGAATCTGATCGGGTTTTTCAAGCAGGTCAAGGATTCGAAGTTTGCCCGACTCGACACCTGGGCTTATTCGCCGCTGTGTGTGGTGTTGGGGGCCGGGTTGTTGGCTGTTGCCTGGATCTGAAAAGCTTCGCGGGCAAGCCTCGCTCCTACAGGTTTTGTGTCGATCACACGTTGGTGATTTCCCACGATCCTGTAGGAGCGAGGCTTGCCCGCGAAGAGGCCCTGACATCCAACACAAATCTTCCGAACTAACTCCCGCTTTCTGTGCGCCGACTACTCACCTCAGCCGGCACATCATCCCCCGCCATGCGCTTGCGAAACAGCGCCGCCCGCGCCAGCAGCAATGTGGTCACCGGCACCGTAATCGACAACAGGATCGGAATCAGCCAGGCATGCAGCACCGGCCCGGACTTTAGCGCCGAAAAATATATGATCGAGGCCAGCGCCACACACCACGCCCCCAGGGTCGAGGCGAGTGCCGGCGGGTGCATACGCTGGAAGTAATCCTTCATCCGCACCAGGCCAATGGCGCCGATCAGCGCAAACAGACTGCCGAGCACCAGCAGGATCGCCACGGGTATTTCAACCCACAGAGACAGTTCCGCGTTCATTCGATCACCTCGCCACGCAGCAGGAATTTGGCCAGGGCAAACGAGCCGACGAAGCCGAACAGGGCGATCAGCAGCGCCGCCTCGAAGTAAGTGTCACTGGCATACCGAATGCCAAGCGCCAGCATCATCAGCATCGCGATGATGTACAGGTAGTCCAGTGCCAGAACGCGGTCCTGGGCCGACGGGCCTTTGAACAGGCGAATCAGGGTCAGGATCATCGCCAGCGAAAAGATGAACAGGCTCAGCAGGATCGCGTTCGACAGCAATTCGCTCATTCGAAGATCTCCATCAAGGGGCGCTCGTAGGTCGCCTTGAAGTGTTCGATAAACAGCGTTTCATCCTCCAGATCGAACACGTGCAGCAACAGAATGCTGCGGTCCAGCGCCAGTTCCGACCAGACCGTCCCGGGGACCACCGTGCAGATCATCGACAGTGCCGCGAGGCCGTTGGCATCGCGCAAGTCCAGCGGGACCTTGATGAAGCGCGAGCGCGGTGGACGGCGACCGGCATTGAGCACGCCCCAGGCCACGACGAGGTTGGACACCAGCACGTCACGACCGACCAGGAAGAACAAACGCAGGATCACCCCCGGTCGACGAATGCGGATCGGCAGCGGCCGCAGCTTGCGCATCATCAGCGGCGCGCTGAACCCCAGCACCGCGCCGAGCAACAGGTTGCCGGGGCTTATCGACAGGTTCAGCACCAGCCACAACAGCCACAATGCCAGGGACAACCACGGTGCCGGAAACAGACGCTTCATGGCTGCACCTCCAGCATCGCCGCCCTGGCTTCCGGGCTCGGCACCACACGCGTGCCCAGTACCGCCATCACGTATTGCTGCGGATTGTTCAAGGCATCAGCGGCCGCCTGGGTGTAGCGCATCAGCGGTTCGGCCTTGAAGGTCAGCGCAACACTCAGCCCCAGCAGGACGATGATCGGCACGCACTCGAAGCGTCGCAGCAACGGTGATGGCCGTTCTTCGGGTGTCCAGAAACGCTGGATGCCCAACCGCGAGAAGGCAATCAACGACGCCAGCCCGGACAGGATCAGCAACGCCAGCAAGCCCCACGCCGCGTTCGATATCGGCACATCGGTGCTATTGCCCAACCCCAATGGGTTGAGCAGGGCACTCAACAGGCTGAGTTTGCCGATAAACCCGGACAACGGCGGCATGCCGATAATCAGCAGCGAGCAGGCAATAAAGCTCAAGCCAAGGAAGGCCATGGTCCAGGGAATCACCTGGCCGACCACGGCTTTCTGTTCGTCATCGAGGTTGATGCCTTTGGGCGGTTGCAGGGATTCCATCGGCCGTGGAAGCAGGTCGCCGTCGTCGAACAGCGGCATTTCATTGGCCGAACGGGAGCGCTCGATCAGCTCGGCCAACAGGAACAACGCGCTCAACGCCAGGGTCGAGCTGACCAGATAGAACAGCGCCGCGCCGATCAGGTTCGGCTGGGCAAAGCCGATGGCCGACAGCAGAATCCCCGCCGACACCAGAATGCTCAGGCTGGCCATGCGTTCCAGTCGTTGCGCGGCGAGGATAGCCACGCCGGCGCAGACGATGGTCGCCATGCCGCCGTAAATCAGCCAGTCGCCACCAAAGTACGCCGACGCCCCGGCCTGGCCGGAGAACAACAAGGTCCACAAGCGCAGCAAGGTGTAGACGCCGACCTTGGTCATGATCGCGAACATCGCCGCCACCGGTGCGCTGGCGGCGGAATAGGCCGGCACCAGCCAGAAGTTCAGCGGCCACATCCCTGCCTTGGCCAGGAACGCCACCGCGAGAATCCCCGCGCCGGCGTGCAGCAGGCCGCGATCGGCTTCCGGCACCAGCGGGATTTTCAGCGCCAGGTCGGCCATGTTCAGCGTGCCGGTGACGCCATAAATCAGCGCCGCGCCAATCAGGAACAGCGACGACGCCAGCAGGTTGATCGAGATGTAATGCAAGCCCGAGGACACCCGCGCCCGGCCCGAACCGTGGAGCATCAGGCCGTAGGAGGCCGCCAGCAGCACTTCGAAAAACACGAACAGGTTGAACAGATCCGCCGTCAGGAACGCGCCGTAAAGGCCCATCATCTGAATCTGGAACAGTGCGTGGAAACTCGAACCGGCGCCGTCCCAACGGGCCATGGCGAACAGCAAGGCACTGACGCCGATGATCCCGGTCAGCACCAGCATCAACGCCGACAGGCGATCGACCACCAGCACGATTCCGAATGGCACTTGCCAGTTACCCGGCAGGTAGACGCCGATCGAATCGGGCACGCCAGTGGCTTGCGTCCACTGCAGCAACAGTACGGAAATCCCCAGGCCCAGCAGGCTGGAGAACAGGTTGATCTTGGCTTTCAACGGGCGGTGTTTCTCGCCGAGCATCAGCATGAGGGCGGCGGTCAGCAGCGGCAGCAGAATCGGTGCCGCGATCAGGTGCGTCATCGCATTCATTCTTTAGGCTCCCGGCCATCGACGTGGTCGGTCCCGGTCAAGCCGCGCGAGGCCAGCAACACCACCAGAAACAGCGCGGTCATGGCGAAGCTGATCACGATCGCGGTCAGCACCAGCGCTTGCGGCAGTGGGTCGGTGTAGTGCAACAGGTCCTGCGGCACGCCGTCCTTGATGATCGGCTCCTTGCCGATGAACAAGCTGCCCATGCTGAAGATGAACAGGTTGACGCCGTAGGACAGCAGGCACAGGCCCATCACCACCTGAAACGTCCGTGGCCGCAGGATCAGCCAGACGCCGGACGCGGCGAGCACGCCGATGGCGATTGCGATGACTTCTTCCATCAGACGGCTCCTTTGGTGGCGACGGATCTGGGCAGGGCAGCGGTCTTGTGACCCCGGACCGATTGGTGAGCGATGGCGGTGAGGATCAACAGCGTCGAACCGACCACCACCGCGTACACGCCGATGTCGAAGAACAGCGCACTGGCGATGTGAATGTCGCCCAGCACCGGCAGTTCAAAATGCCAGGTGTGGGTGGTCAGGAACGGATACCCGACTGCCATCGCGCCGAGCCCGGTGATCGTGGCGAACAACAGGCCGGTGCCCATCCAGCGCAACGGTCGCAGGCTCATTTGTGCCTCGACCCACTGGGTGCCGGCAACCATGTATTGCAGGATGAAGGCGACCGACATCACCAGCCCGGCGACAAAACCGCCACCCGGTTGATTGTGCCCGCGCATGAACAGGTAGAAGGACACCACCACCGCAATCGGCAACAGCAGGCGCACCAGCACCGCCGGGACCATCATGAAACCGAGCGCGGTGTCGCTGGCATGGCGCGGGTTGACCAGGTCGGTGACGACGTCGGGTGCCAGCAGGCGTTGCTGAGCCGGCAATTGCAGGCTTTCTTTCGGCGGGCGGAAGCGGCGCAGCAGGGCGAAGACGGTCAGGGCCACGGCGGCCAGCACAGTTATTTCACCGAGGGTATCGAAACCACGGAAGTCTACCAGCATCACGTTGACCACGTTGCTGCCGCCGCCTTCGGGTAGAGCGCGACTGAGGTAGAACGAGGAAATGTGGTTGGGCGTCTGGCGCGTCAGCATCGCATAGGCCAGCAACGCCATGCCGCCACCGACGACACTCGACAGCAGCAAGTCGCGGATCCGGCGGATGCGCGCTTTGCGCAGGGTGCTCGGCAGGGGCGCCACCTCTTCGATCCGCCGTGGCAACCAGCGCAGACCGAGGAGGATCAGCACCGTAGTCACCACTTCCACGACCAGTTGCGTCAATGCCAGGTCCGGCGCCGAGAACCAGACAAAGGTGACACAGGTCATCAGGCCGCAGACGCTGACCATGGTCAGGGCGGCGAGCCGGTGATACTTGGCCTGCCAAGCCGCGCCGAGGGCACAGGCAATCGCCAGCAGCCACAAGGTCACGAACACGATCGAGCCCGGAATCTTCGGCCGGTCACCCCAGCTCAGGCTGCTGTGCAGCATCGGAATCAATCCGGCGAACACCGCCGCGAGGACCACTAGGAACAATTGGGTTTGCAGGCGCTTGGTGTTGATTCGCCGCTCCAGCCGACGGGCGAGGCGCATCATGACCACCAGGCTGCGTTCGAACAGGCGCTTGCCGTTGAAACGCCCAATGATCGGCGGGTATTTGAAACGCCCGCGCTTGAGCAGATTGCGCAGCAGCAGGTAAAGCACGATGCCGCAGGACATGGCGATCAGGCTCATGATCATCGGCGCGTTCCAGCCGTGCCAGATCGCCAGGCTGTACTCCGGCAAGGTGCCGCCCACCACCGGCAGGGCCGCAGCGGACAGCAACGGGCCGACCACTTGCGCCGGGAAAATCCCCACGACCAGACAGGCGAACACCAGCAACTCCACCGGCGCGCGCATCCAGCGTGGCGGTTCGTGCGGGGTGTGGGGCAGGTCGGTGGCGGTCGGGCCGAAGAACACATCAACGGTGAAGCGCAGCGAATAGGCGACGCTGAAAGTACCGGCGATGGTCGCCACGATTGGCAAGGTCATCTCGACCCAGGCCGTGGCGTTGATGAACACGGTTTCGGCGAAGAACATCTCTTTGGACAGGAAGCCGTTGAGCAGCGGCACACCGGCCATCGAGGCACTGGCGACCATGGCCAGGGTGGCGGTGAACGGGATCAGCTTGATCAGGCCGCTGAGCTTGCGGATGTCACGGGTGCCGCTTTCATGGTCGATGATCCCGGCGGCCATGAACAGCGAGGCCTTGAACGTGGCGTGGTTGAGGATGTGAAACACGGCGGCCACGGCGGCCAGCGGACTGTTAAGTCCCAACAACAAGGTGATGAGACCGAGGTGGCTGATGGTCGAGTAGGCCAGCAAACCCTTGAGGTCGTTCTGGAACATCGCGCAGTACGCGCCAAGCAACAGGGTGCAAGCCCCGGCGCCGCTGACGATGTAGAACCATTCTTCACTGCCGGACAACGACGGCCAGAGCCGCGCGAGCAGAAACACTCCGGCCTTGACCATGGTCGCCGAGTGCAGATAAGCCGAAACCGGTGTCGGCGCTGCCATCGCGTGGGGCAGCCAGAAGTGGAAGGGGAATTGCGCACTTTTGCTCAGGGCGCCGATCAGGATCAGGGGCAGCAGGATAGGGTAGAGGTGATGCGCGCGAATCAGGTCGCCGGCGGCCAGGACCTTGTCCAGGTCATAGCTGCCGACCACATGGCCGAGCAGCATCACCCCCGCCAGCAAACACAAACCGCCCGCGCCGGTGACCATCAGCGCCATATAGGCGCCGCGTCGCGCATCGGCGCGGTGGTGCCAATAGCCGATCAACAGGAATGAAAAGAGGCTGGTCAGCTCCCAGAAAAACACGATCTGGATAAGGTTGCCGGAGATCACCAATCCGAGCATCGCACCCATGAACGCCAGGAAAAACGCAAAGAAACGCGGCACCGGATCGTCCGGCGACATGTAATAGCGGGCGTATAAAGAAACCAGCGTGCCGATGCCCAGCACCAGCATCGAGAACAGCCAGGCGAAGCCGTCCATGCGCAGGACGAAGTTCAGGCCCAGGCTGGGCAGCCAGAAAAATTCTTCACGAATGACGCCGCCATCGGCGATTTGCGGGTACAAGAGGGCAACCTGGACGGTGCCAATCAAAGCCACCAGGCCAGCCAGTAAAGATTCGGTATTGCGCGCGTTGTGTGGCAGCAAAGCCGCCAGACAGCTGCCGATAAAAGGCAGAAGCAGTAGAACTATCAGGGACATAGGCTTCTAATCTGCGGAAGTTTGTGAAGCATCATACGTGCCAGCTCTCGGATCACCAAACGCCAAGCTGTCGCAGAATCCTTCAAGGTAGACGGGAAAAGCCGGGTTTACAGTGTTTCGAAGGACTGTTTTAGCAGGTCCGGCCCCTTCGCGGGCAAGCCTCGCTCCTACGGGTTTTGTGTCGTTCGCAAGTTCGGGTATCGACACAAAACCCGTAGGAGCGAGGCTTGCCCGCGAAGGCAATCCGCCAGGCACTGAAAATCTTAAAGCTTAACCTTGGATTTCCCGTTCCAACTCTTCTTCGGTCGCAGCTGCCTTACCCTTGGTCTTCAACTCACTCACTATCACCGCCGCCACAATTAACCCCGCACCCACCAGAGCAATCGCCGGCAACCGCTCCCCGGCGATCCGCCCGACAATCCCGGCCCACACCGGCTCGCCCGCATAGATCAACGTCGCCCGAGTCGGCGATACGCTCTTCTGCGCCCAGTTCATCGCCACCTGGATTGCCGCGCTCGCGGCGCCCAGGCCCAGTGCACTGCACAGCAACAACCACGAGAAATCCGGAATCACTTCCTGGGTCGGCACCACCATCAGGAACGCCAGCACCGACGTGGTCGCCAGTTGCACCACCGTCACCCGGCGCACATCGACCTGACCGGCATAGGTGCTGATCAGAATGATCTCTGCCGCAATCGCGACCGCGCTGATGAGCGTGGCGATTTCACCGGGGCTGAAATTAAAGGAAGCGCCCGCAGGCCCGGACAGCAACATCAACCCGGTAAACGCCAGCATGATCCCGATGCTCGGCATCAGCCCCGGACGCCGCCCCAGCACCAGCCATTGCAGCAACGGCACGAAGGGCACGTACAGCGCGGTAATAAACGCCGACTGACTGCTGGGAATACTTTGCAAACCCACGGTCTGCAAGCCGTAACCGAGCATGATCGCCACGCCAATAAAGGCACCGGCCTTGAGTTCGAACAGGGTCAGGTCCCGCAGGTGACGCCATGAGAACAACGCAACAATGATTGCCGCCGCGGCAAAGCGCAGGCCGACGAAAAACATCGGCCCGCTGACGGTCATTGCATGCTGCACCAGCAGGAATGTCCCGCCCCATACCATGGTGATCAGCACCAGCACGCACTCGGCCTTGCTGAACCGAGAGAAACGGGGAGAAGTGTGAGAGGGGTTCACAGACGTCATGACCTTGCGCGCTACCTGAGGGCGACGCACAATGCGTCGAATGTTGCGCAGTATACTGCCCAACCCCACCGAGTGAGCAATATAGTGCACAAAGATTCTACCCCTCGGGCTTCGGTCCTCCAGCACGTCAGCCAGAACGTCCGACGCCTGCGCCATGCCGCCGATATGAGCCAGACCGCGCTGGCCGAAAAGTCCGGAGTTAGCCGTCGCATGCTGGTGGCGATCGAGGCTGGCGAGAAAAACGTCAGCCTGACCACCCTTGATCGCGTGGCCGAAGCGCTGGACGTGGCGTTCAGTGATTTGATCCAGGCGCCGGATGCCCGAGATCCGAGCCGTATCAACGAAGTGGCCTGGGCCGGTACGATCCCCGGGAGCAAAGCCGTTCTGCTGTCCAAAGCCACCGCTACCCGCGAAGTGGAGCAATGGGAGTGGTGCCTGCAACCAGGAGAAATCTACCCCTCGCAACCGGATGCCGAGGGCTGGAGTGAGCAGATCTTTGTATTTGAAGGCTGCCTGACCTTGATGCTGGGCGACACGCCGCATGAGATCGCCGCCGGCGAGTTCTACATGTTCCCCAGCAACCAGCCGCACGCCTACCGCAATGATGGGGTTGTGGCGACGCGGTTTGTGCGCAATGTGGTGATTTGACTGCGGACTATCGCTCAGCGGAAACGATGAGCTACCTGGTCGCCATCGGCCGAGCGCTGATGACACGTCCTACTTTGGTACTGCTTGATGAACCCTCCATGGATTTGGCGCCTATTATCGACCCGGAGATTGTTGAGATCGTCGCGCAACTCAATCGTGCCGAGCAGGTGAGCTTTCTGATTGCCGAGCAAAACATTAACGTGGCACTCGACTACGCATCGACGGCTTACGTCCTCGATACCGGCCGAGTCGTTGCTGGCGCGGGGCGACCTGCCCGGTTTCTATTCAGGTAAACATTGATCAGTGAGAACGCCATGACTCAAACCCAGCGCGCACAGGCGACCGACGCCATCCGCCACGCGGACATCCTGATCGTCGGCGGCGGCCTCAGCGGCGCGATGCTGGCGGCGCAGCTGTTGCGATTGCCTGGCAAGCGTTCGGTGCTGGTGATCGAGCCGCGCGCGGAACTCGGGCGGGGCGAGGCGTACAGCGCGGTCGAGCTGGGCCATACGCTCAACGGCAACGCTGCGCGCATGAGCGTTGACCCGGACAACGCTGACGACCTGACCCAATGGCTTACCGAACACATCGCGGCCGGTGGCTGGCCGGAGTCCGATGAGCAACATGTGCCAGTCAGCGAGTTGTTCCCGCCCCGGGGCCTGTTCGGCGTGTATGTGCAGCAGCGCCTGGCGGAAGCGCAAGCGGTGGGGGTGGCGAACGGTTCGACGGTCGAGCATGTGCGGGCCGAGGTGGTTGATCTGCAAACCCGGGACGACTCGGTGTTGCTGACCTTGAGTAACGGGCAGCGTTTGCAAGGCGCTTACGCGGTGCTGGCCACGGGGATGTTTCCCGCTGCGCGCACACCGCAGACCGAATCCAGCGGTTTGAACGCGGCGGCGCTGGATCCGTGGGATGTCGCGGCCATGCGCCGGCTGGACCCGCAGTCGACGGTGTTGATCATCGGTTCGGGCCTGACTATGGTCGACGCCGTGGTGTCGCTGGAGCAGGCCGGGCATCGCGGGCCGATCGAAGTGTTTTCTCGCCACGGCTTGCTGCCGCACGTGCGCCGGCAACCGCCGGCCTGGGTGGATTTTCTCGCCGATGATCAGCGCATTCGCACGCCTCGACAGCTGGTGCGCGAACTGCGCCGGCATTGCCGGGACGCTATCGCTCAGGGCATCGACTGGCAGGCGCCGCTCGATACCGTGCGGGCGCATATCGGCCGGTTGTGGAGTCAGGCGACGGACGTGCAGCGCCGGCAGTTTGTGCGGCATGTGCGGCCCTGGTGGGAAAGCCATCACCACCGCTCGCCACCGTTGAGTGCCGAGTTGGTGGCGCGGCTGCACGAGGAAGGGCGGTTACGGATCCAGGCGGCGTCGTTCAAAGGGCTGGAATCGACGGTCGAGGGGCAAGTGAGCATCCGCATCCGCCGTCGTGGCGAGGTTGAAACAACGGTGGTCAGCGGCGCAGCGTTGATCAATTCCAGCGGCATCGAATACGACTGGCGCCGGGTGGCCCGACCGCTGCCGCAGCAACTGCTGGCGCGCGGGCTGATTCGTCCGGGGCCGTTGGCGTTGGGGATTGCGGCGGCGGTTGATGGCGCGGTGCTGGACGCTGACGGACAGGTCGCCCAACGGCTGTTCGCCATGGGCCCGCCGTTGCGCGGCATGTGGTGGGAAAGCACGGCCGTCACCGACGTCGCCAGTCAGGCCAAAGCCCTCGCCGAACGCCTTGCCCGGCCGCTGTAGCGGCTATCGAGCCTGTGAGGCTGCACAGTCAGTGCAACTTCAGGTGCTTTGCACTATCCCATTCTGCTGCGGTCGTAAACTTCACAGAGCGGCGCATCACTGCGCCGCTGCACCCGTGGAGATCCAATGAGCCAGGACGTCCTGACCACCGAAGCCAATCGCCGTCAGTTGCAGCAAATCATCGCCGGTTTGTCCGATGGGGTGATTTTGCTGGAACTCGACCAGACCATTGTGTGGGCCAATGAAGCCGCGCTGGCCATGCATGGCGTCAGTCAGGTCGGCGAGTTGGGCGCCAATGCCAAGGAATACGCCAAGCGCTTCGCCTTGCGCTATCGCAATAATCACCCGGTGCCGCCAGAGAACTACCCGATCAGCCGCGTCGCCAAGGGCGAGACCTTCGCCGATGTGCTGGTCGAGGTGACGCCGGTCGACGATGAGGAACGCATGTGGGTTCATAACGTGCGCAGCATGGTCCTCGCCGACAGCGCCGGCGAGGCGGAGTCGCTGGTGTTGATCATGGACGATGTCACGGAATGGGCGAGTGCCGAGCAGCGTTTCGAAAAGACGTTCAATGCGAACCCGGCACCGGCGGTGATCTGTCGTCTCAGCGATTTGCGTTACATCAAAGTCAATTCGGGCTTCCTGGAAATGACTGGCTATGCCCGCGATCAGGTGATCGGGACTTCGACCTATGAGCTGGACATTCTGGACGGCGCCGAAAACAGGGACCTGGCCATCGAGCGTCTGCGCGAGCACGCCACGATCCCGCAGATGCAGGCTGAGCTGAAACTGCCTGAAGGCGGCAGCAAGCAGGTGATCGTCGCCGGTCAGCCGCTGGAGTTCAACGAGGAAGACTGCATGCTGTTTTCCTTCGTCGACATGGAGCCGCGGCACAAGGCCGAGGTTGCCCTGCGCCAGAGCGAGGAGCGGTTCGCCAAGGCGTTTCGCCTGACGCCGGTGCCGACGCTGGTCTGTGGTGCACAGGATCAGGTGGTGATCGACGTCAACGAAGCCTTCCTGGATACCCTCGCGTACCCCAGTGAAGAAGTGCTCGGAAAAACCGTTGCCGAACTCGACTTTATCGATGACAAGGGCGCGCGAACACGGCTGTTCGCGGCGCTGGAGAAGGCGGGAAGCCTGGATCGGGTCGATGTCAGAATCCGCAGGAAAGACTCGAGCGTGATTGACTGCACGGTGTCGGCCGACACCGTGAACATTCAGGACAACCCGTGCTACCTGCTGGTGTTGATGAACATCACTGAACGCAAACGTACCGAGCTGGAACTGGTGGCGGCGATCGAAGAAGTGATGAAAGACGCTTCCTGGTTCACCCGTACGTTGATCGAAAAACTCGCCAACGTGAAGAACATTAACTCGCCGCAGTTACCCAGTGTGTCCTTCACCGACCTGACCGCCCGCGAGCGCGATGTGCTCGGCCTGATCTGCGAAGGCCTGGCGGACAAGGAAATCGCGGCACGCCTGAAACTGGCGCCCAACACTGTGCGCAACCACGTGTCGACGGTGTATTCCAAGCTGGATGTGCACAGTCGCAGCGAAGCAATTGTGTGGGCGCGGGAGCGAGGTTTGTTCTCCAGTGAGTGGCGGCCCAAAGGCCAGCGTTAAGGTGCAAATGCACTAGACGAGGCAGTGCAAATGGAGGTTCTGGCGGGGTGCATCAGTTCCTAACCTGTCAGGGTGCGAAACGGGCCTTTGGTCGGTATCGCGTCCTCTACGAAACAGCTTAAGGAACAGTCGTATGCTCGGCCAATTCAACCAGTTTTCAGTCGACGGGGTCAGCCGGCCCATGGGTGAATCGCAATGATTTATCTGGCGCAATTGCGTGCGCAACTGGAACAGCACTTTTCCCCGCTGGCTTGCGATTGCAGCGTGTCGGGGGACAACTCGGTGACGGTGAAGCTGTATCACCCCGCGTCGGGGCAGGTGGATCTGGTGGTCAGTGGGCTGAGTGTCGCTCACCTCAGAACGCCGGAAGCGGTCGCTTCGTTGATTGAGGAGCTGCGTTACGAGCTCGAAAGCAACAATTTGCATCAGAGGCAGGACTCGGTTTCGTAGCTGTCGTTTTTCAGTGTTGAAAACGAGTTAAGTGCCTTATTGACTGGCATTGGCGGCGGGCTAGGCTATAAGAAATGCGAGGGTATTATTTTCTGTGACCAATCCGCGGCTACGCGGTAGGGGTGTCGGGTCGCGGAAAGTGTCGATGACTTATCGCGGGACAGCCTATGAACAGTCTTGGGAAACGTGCTTTTTCGCCCCTGTCGCTCGCCTTTTGCGTAGCGATGCTCAGCGGTTGCGCCAGTCCGCCACCTCCACCGCCCGCCGCACCACCGCCTGTTCCGCAGCGCACCTGCGAAACCACTGAACAAACGGATGTGATGGGCGATGCAAGAGTGACCGAGGAAGTGACCCGACAAACGAAAGTGACCCGTTGTGTCACTCAGTAGGTCTGAGTGACTGCTTCGTTGCTTTCTTCATGTGTTGAATGCGCAATGATCCGGCACCCTCACGGGTGCCGACACCTGGGGGCCTGAACCTCAGACATCCTCGATCCTGACCCAGCGTGACTCGCTTGCCGCCAACCGGATCGCCGTCGCCAGACGTTCAACTTCCCATGCTTGCTCAAAGTCAGTCCCGCCCTGGGAAAGGCCAGCCAGGGCCATCACCAGGTCATGTACCTCTAGCGTCTTGAGTTCGTTGTATCCCAGCTGATGACCCGCCGCCGGGCTGAACGCCGCGTAACCCGGCAGGTTCGGTCCGGCGAGCAAGCGCTGGAAACCGTCCTGGCCGGCGCGATACAGCCGCAGCTCGTTCAAGCGCTCCTGGTCGAACGCCAGCGTGCCTTCAGTGCCGCTGATCTCGAAGCTCAGGTGGTTCTTGTAGCCATGCTTGAGCCAACTGCTGCTGAACGTACCGCGTGCGCCGTTGGCAAACCGCAGCAGCGCGTGGACCTGATCGTCGACTGCAATGGGCCGTTGCTCCTGGCTGCCTGACGTCGCAGGACGCTGCCGGTGCACGGTTTGAGCGTCGGCGCACACCGATTCGATATCGCCCATCAGATAGCGCGCCATCGCCAGTAAATGACTGCCCAGATCCGCCAGCGCGCCGCCCGCGTGATCGGCATCGCAGCGCCACGACCACGGCGAAGCTGGATCGGCCATGAAGTCTTCGCTGAATTCGCCCTGAAAACTGATGAGCTGCCCCAGTTTGCCGCTGTCGATCAGTTCCCTGGCCAGCCCGATCATCGGATTGTGCTGATAGTTGTAACCCACCCGCGTCACGATGCCCGCTGCGTTGGCGGCCTGACGCATCGCGTTGGCTTGCTGCAGATTCACCGCCAGAGGCTTCTCGCAATACACCGCTTTACCCGCCGCGAGGGCGGCCATGGCCATGGGGTAGTGGAGGTGATTGGGCGTAGTGATGGCGACCAGATTGACCTTGGGATCATCGATCAGCTGTTGCCAGTCGGTGTGAGCGGTTTCGAAACTCCAGGCGTCGGCACAGTGCCGTGCACGATGTGGATCGACGTCGGCGAGGGCCGCCAGCCTGAGCTTCAGCGGGAGTTCGAACACCGCGCTGACATTGCGAAAGGCCAGGGCGTGGGCGCGACCCATGAAACCTGTGCCGATGAGTCCGATACCGAGTTCGCGCATAGCTGGGGGCCTTTTGGGATTTTTGTTGTTGGGACGCTATTTATGGAATATAAATTCCTAAAATGCAATTGATGGAATAATAATTCGTTATGTGTGTGGGGTCAGCGAAATGACAACAACGCTATGCGCTCAGTAAGCGGTGCTGGAAGGTGAGGGGGCGAGTCATTGGTGGAGTATTCGGTGGACCGCTCTTGCTGGTCTCTTTTACCGCTCTGTCAGATTCTGAAATAACTCGTCTCGTATGAGGTGCTCCGAAACATTGTAGGATTTCATCCCTCATTTCTTTCAGGTCTATATGAACACCCTCCTGGAGCCTCCCAGTCGCTTTTTTCAATCCACACCCTGTATCCATTTGGCCTCCGCTATTCGGCGCAGGTCTCGCTTTCTAATATCGCTTAACCTCGAAATCCCGGCGGCAGGTTGCTCAGTGATGTCCTTCTCCAGGACTGACCGTGCCATCTCGAAGGGTTCACTTCCTTGCCTGCGCTCGGTGAAACCTTTCTTTCTTGCGCCTTGTGCCCTGAACATCGCATCCGCTCCGTCGAGCAGGCGTTCGTGTGTTTCTGCCATTCACTCATTCGCCCCCACTCTACGAGAGACTGAATAATTCCTATGGAATGGATTGCTGATCCCACGGCCTGGCTTGGCCTGCTGACCCTGATCGTGCTGGAGCTGGTGCTCGGCATCGACAACCTTGTGTTCATTGCCATCCTGGCTGACAAGCTACCGCCAGAGCAGCGAGATCGCGCGCGTGTCATCGGGCTGTCCCTTGCATTGCTGATGCGTCTTGGCTTGCTCGCGAGCATCTCCTGGATGGTCACCCTGACCGAACCTTTGTTCGAGGTCTTCGACAAGACGTTCTCGGGCCGGGATTTGATCATGCTGTTCGGTGGTGTGTTCTTGTTGTTCAAGGCAACCATGGAATTACATGAGCGACTTGAAGGGCATGTGACACAACGCACAGGCAATGCGGCCTATGCGATGTTCTGGCCTATCGTTGCGCAAATTGTGGTGCTGGATGCCGTCTTCTCGCTGGACGCTGTGATCACTGCCGTGGGCATGGTGGAGCACTTGTCGGTCATGATGATCGCTGTGATTTTCTCCATTGGCTTGATGATCATCGCAAGCAAGCCATTGACCAATTTCGTCAACGGGCACCCCACCGTCATCATGCTCTGCCTGGGTTTCTTGATGATGATCGGCTTCAGCCTCACCGCTGAGGGCCTTGGCTTCCACATTCCGAAAGGCTATCTCTACGCAGCGATCGGCTTCTCGATCCTGATCGAGTTGTTCAATCAGGTGGCTCGCTCACGCCGCAAGAAGAGTGTGCAAGGTCATCGCCCTATGCGTGAGCGTACTGCGCATGCCGTTTTGCGTTTGCTGGGTGGCCACAAGCTGGGGGCCGATGAAGTCGGCGAGGAAATCGCTGACATGCTGTCAGGTGCAGAGGCCGAGCAGGTTTTCCATCGACGGGAGCGCGTCATGATCAGTGGCGTGCTGCAGTTGGCGGAACGCCCGATACGCGGCGTCATGACTCCGCGTGCGGAAATCGACCACATTGACCTGGCCGATTCTGCAGAAAAAATCCGCACCCAGCTGATGCACTCGCCGTACTCCCGATTGCCGTTGATCCGCAGTGGGCGCGTTGATGAGCCTTTGGGGTTCGTCCACAAGAAGGAGCTGCTCAAAGAGCTGTTGGCCGGGCACCAGCCCAACCTGGAAACCATTGCCCGCCAGGCCATCAACTTGCTGGACAACTTCTCGATTCTCAACGCACTGGAACAGATGCGCAAAGAGTCGACTCACATCGCGTTCGTGGTGAACGAATTCGGTGACTTCATGGGTATTTTGACCATGACCGACATTCTCGAATCCATCGCGGGTGAGTTGCCGGATGCCAGTGAAATTGAAGGCCCGAACATCGTTGTCGAGGAGGGAGGCTTCCTCGTCAGTGGTGCGCTGAATCTCAGCCAGATTCGCGAGCACATTGGCTTCCAGGCTAAAGCGACTGATGACTATCAGACGCTCGCAGGGTTGGTCATGAGCTTGCTGGATCGTCTGCCGGTCATTGGCGACAAGCTCGATTGGCAGGAGTGGAGCATGACCGTTGTGGAGGTCGAAGAACGACGAGTGACGAGGGTGCGATTGCGTAAAAAGTAAGCCGGAGTCCGCTCGGCAAAAGGCAGCCCTGAGGCTGCCTTTTGTTCATCCTGGGCAGTGAATCAGGACAAGAATCCGCCATCCACATTCAACGAAACCCCGGTCGTGTAGCTCGACGCATCGCTGGCGAGGTACAGAACCGCGCCGGCCATCTCGCTCGGATCCGCTACGCGCTTGAGCGGGATCTGCTGCAACGCGGTCTTCAGGATCGCGTCGTTCTTCACCAATGCCGACGCAAACTTGGTGTCGGTCAGGCCCGGCAGCAGGGCGTTGCAGCGGATGCCGAACTGCGCGCATTCCTTGGCGAACACCTTGGTCATGTTGATCACGGCGGCCTTGGTCACCGAGTAGATGCCCTGGAAGATGCCCGGAGAGATGCCATTGATCGACGCGACGTTGATGATGCTGCCGCCGCCGTTTTCGCGCATCAGTTTGCCGGCTTCGACCGACATGAAGAAGTAGCCACGGATGTTGACGTCGACGGTCTTCTGGAAAGCGCCTAGGTCGGTGTCCAGTACGTTGCAGAACTGTGGGTTGGTCGCGGCGTTGTTGACCAGGATGTCCAGGCGCCCGAACTGTTCCTTGATGCCGGCGAAGACCTGGCTGATCTGTTCCATTTCACCAATGTGGCACGCGACGGCGGTGGCTTTGCCGCCGGCGGCGATGATGGCGTCGGCCACATGCTGGCAGCCGTCGAGCTTGCGGCTCGAGACGATGACGTGGGCGCCTTGCTGGGCCAACAGTTTGGCGATGGCCTCACCGATACCGCGGCTGGCGCCGGAGACGAAGGCGATTTTGCCGTCGAGGTCGAACAAGTGAGTCTTGGACATGAGGTTTCCTTGTTATTAGGGCCCGGAATGTAGTTAAAGCCGCGATCAGAGCGTAGATTTCTGGATGACTTGCAGGCTCATCTGCTCCAGCAGTTTGTTCATGTGAATGAACTGCGCGAAGCGTTTGTCCTGGGTCTGACCGTGGAAGAAGCGGTAGTAGATCTGCTGCACGATGCCGGCCAGGCGGAACAGGCCGTAGGTGTAATAGAAGTCGAAATTGTCGATCTGGATGCCAGAGCGCTGGGCGTAGTAATCGACGAATTCGCGACGGGTCAGCATGCCCGGGGCGTGGCTCGGCTGGCGACGCATCAGTTGCACCGGCGCCGGGTCTGTGGCTTCGATCCAGTAGGCGAGGGTGTTGCCGAGGTCCATCAGCGGGTCGCCGAGGGTGGTGAGTTCCCAGTCGAGCACGCCGATGATTTGCATCGGGTTGTTCGGGTCGAGGATCACGTTGTCGAAGCGGTAGTCGTTGTGGACGATGCTGGAGGTCGGGTGGTCGGCCGGCATCTTGTCGTTGAGCCAGGCCTTGACCGCCTCCCACTTTGGCGCGTCCGGCGTCAGGGCTTTTTCGTAGCGATCGCTCCAGCCCTTGATCTGCCGTGCCACATAACCTTCGGGCTTGCCCAGGTCGCCCAGGCCAAAGGCCTTGTAGTCGACACGATGCAGTTCAACGAACTTGTCGATGAAGCTTTTGCACAAGGCTTCGGTTTTCGCCGAATCCAGGCCCAGTTCCGGTGGCAGTTCCGAGCGCAGGATGATCCCGTTGACCCGTTCCATCACGTAGAACTCGGCGCCGATCACCGATTCGTCGGTGCAGTGCACATAGGCCTTGGGGCAATACGGAAAACCGTCGCGCAGTTGATTGAGAATGCGAAATTCGCGGCCCATGTCGTGTGCGGACTTGGCTTTGTGGCCAAACGGCGGCCGACGCAGGACGAACTCCTGCTCCGGGTATTCCAGCAGGTAGGTCAGGTTCGACGCACCGCCTGGAAACTGGCTGATCTGAGGCAAGCCACTCAAGCCCGGAATGTGGGCCTTGAGGTACGGATCGATCAGGCTGGCATCGAGTTCTTCGCCGGTGCGGATACGGGTGGACTGGTCAGTAAGCGCCATGCTTATCCCTTCTGCTTATTCTGGAGGCCTGCGATTATTGGCTAATCTAATGCGCGCACCCGGCACCCACAACCACGAACGGCCCTTATAGGTGAGCGTGTTGCCGGGCAATCATTGCTTTTGATACACCTGTTTGAATGACCCTCAAGGCGCAACCTTGCTCAGTGAGGCCGGCAGGGCAATGGGCGTCAACACGGGACTGCCGGAGAAGAATGCCACCAGGTTACGACCCACCAACTCCACGGTGCCTTGCGTTGCCTCCGGAGACAACCCAGCGACATGCGGCGTCAGGATCACGTTGGTCAGCGCCTTGAGTGCCTCCGGCACGTGAGGCTCGGCATCGAACACATCCAGGGCGGCACCGGCAATGCGTCGTTGCTCAAGCGCAGTGACCAGGTCTGCCGTGGCGATCACCGAGGCTCGGGCGATGTTCACGACGAACCCTTTGGGGCCCAAGGCATCAAGGACGTGTTTATTGATCAGGTGTTTGGTGCCCAGGCCGCCAGGGGTGGCAACGATCAAAAAGTCCGAGGCACGAGCCAGTTCGGTCGGTGTCGAGCAGAAAGTATAGGGGACGTCGCTGCGATGCTGGCGGTTGTGGTAACTCACGGTCATGTCGAAGCCGGCGGCGGCGCGTTTGGCGATGGCCATGCCGACCGCGCCGAGGCCGAGGATCCCCAGGCGCTTGCCGGCCAGGGAGGGGCGCATGATTTTCGGCCACTCGCCGCGGCGTACCGCTGCGTCGCAACGGGGAATGTCGCGAACCAGCGCCAGCAACATCGCCATGGCATGGTCGGCCACTGAAGAGGCGTTGACGCCGGCGCCATTGGTGACGGTGATGTCCCGGTTGGCGGCGGCTTGCAGGTCGACGTGCTCGTAACCGGCACCGATCACGCAGATGATTTTGAGGTTGGGCAGGGCGGCAATTTCATCGGCGTACAAGCCCAATGGACCGCGAGTCAGTACCGCATCAATCTGCGGGCCATGCCGTGAGATGGCGGCGGCGCGCTCGGCCGGCGTCGGGGCCAGAATCAGGTGAAAGCCCTGATGTTCGAGAATCGGCAAGTAATCGTTGATGGTTTCAACCAGTACCAGAACGGTTGCAGGCATGCTGAGCTCCTGTGGGGATTGAATGTCGGATCTCGAATGTTGCTTCAGATTGCTGATTCCAGAGGAGTTTAGCAACGACCGGGGATTGCACACGCCGTTGATCAGACTGATTCACCTTGGGAGGTCAGAAAATGGCGGGCGGCGTCGAGAATCTCATCAGACAGTTCATTCCCCCGCGTGGCGCGAGCCAGGGTCAGCGCGCCGACCATCAAGGAATAATCCACCAAGGCTTGCTGGCGATTGGCTTGGGGCTGATCCGAACCCATCAAAGGGGTGAGCATCTGCAACAACGCTTCCAGCCCCTGGGTATAGGTCTGGTGCAAACCGCTTTCGGCGGTTTCATGGCACATGTCGCCGGCAAACGCCGTGACCGGGCAGCTTTCGCCCGGGTTATCGCGGTTGGCCGCTGACAGGTAGGGCGCGATGATGCTCGTGCGGGCCGAGACGCGGTTATCGTTGGCGTCGATTTTCTGCTTCCAGCGTTCCATCGACTGGGTGAACGCCCGGGTGCAGGCCTCTTTCGCCAGCGCTTCCTTAGAGTCGAAATGACCGTAGAACCCGCCATGGGTCAAGCCGGCCGCGCCCATTACATCAACGACGCTGATCCCGTGCAGGCCGCGCTCGCGAAACAGTCGCGTGGCGGCTTCGACGATGATCTCGCGGTTGAGTTCGGCTTGTTTGCGAGAGACTCGAGGCATGGCGGCTCACAGGTAGGGAAGGTGTTTAGATGACTGGCATCATAAGGAACTGTCGAGCGCGTGTCAGTGAATGACTTTCGCGGCAACAGTCGGCCCGGTCGAAGGGTTTTTCTTTCCCGATTGCGGGATGTCCTCCGAGACCTTGTAAAACGCCAGGCGTGGCGGCAATCAGTTGGCGTATTGAGCGATGCCATTGCCGAAAGACCAGTTCTCGGGTTTGCCTTCCACCAGATTGATGAAGACATCTTCCAGGCGAACACCCAGTTCAGCGTTGAGGCTTTCGGCGATGGTCTTGTAGAGCAGTTTTTTCTGCTCGAGGGTGCGGCCTTCCCGCAAGGTGATCTGGATGATCACCAGGTTGTCCGTACGATTGATGCCCATGTAAACGGGGTCAAAGATGAAGTGGTTCTCGTCGTGTTCGGCGAGGATCTGGAAGTTATCGTTCTCGGGGACGCCAATGGTGGCATGCATGGCAGCGTAGATCAGCTTGCCGATGCGCTTGGCGAAGGTCGGGTCCTGGTTCTTTTTGATATCGACGCGAACGAGTGGCATGGGAGGTCTCCGTAAAAGAGGGCTGCCGGTCAGCAGGTGATTCGAAAATACATGACGCTAATCCTTCACCGAATAGATTTATCAAGACATCTATTTAATTTGATGCAAGAGCGCCACGGGAGCAAGTGTAGGAGAGCGCCACAAAGGCACGCGCCCACAGGGTCTGGATCTGATCCGCACAACCACTCCTCAGCTAAGTCTTTGCTTCTGTTCATTAATCCCGGACAATCGCGCCCCTGTTTCGGCCAGGGCGCTGCCCGTCGGATTTTTCCGACTCGTCCTGACCGGGTAGCAAATGACCGGAATGCGGAGATCCCACCGGATGAATGATCAGGCCAATAGCGTCGACGAACGCTATGTAGCGGCGACACCAGCGACTCTCACTAGCTGGAATCGCCATGACACCATCTGGATGCTCGGCCTGTTTGGCACGGCCATCGGAGCCGGTACCCTGTTTTTGCCGATCAACGCAGGCCTGGGAGGTTTCTGGCCGTTGCTGATCCTGGCGGTGCTGGCATTCCCGATGACCTTTTATGCGCACCGTGGCCTGACCCGCTTCGTGTTGTCCGGCCGCGAAGGCGCGGACATCACCGAAGTGGTGGAAGAACACTTCGGCATCAAGGCCGGTGCGTTGATCACCTTGCTGTACTTCTTCGCGATCTTCCCGATCCTGCTGATCTACAGCGTGGCCCTGACCAACACCGTAGGCAGTTTCCTTGAACATCAACTGCACATCATGCCGCCCCCGCGCGCCGTGCTGTCGCTGGTGCTGATCCTCGGCCTGCTGGCGGTGGTGCGTTGTGGCGAGCAGGCGATCGTCAAGGCCATGAGCCTGATGGTGTACCCGTTCATCGTGGCGCTGCTGTTTCTCGCGGTGTTCCTGATTCCGCACTGGAACGGTGGCATCCTGGCCACGGCGTCGACCCTGCCTGAACCGTCGGCGCTGCTGCACACGCTGTGGCTGGCCATTCCGGTCATGGTGTTCTCGTTCAACCACTCGCCGATCATTTCGGCGTTCGCGGTGGACCAGAAGCGTCGTTACGGCGAACACGCTGAAGAGCGCAGCTCGCAGATCCTCTCCCGCGCCCACCTCTTGATGGTGGCGATGGTGCTGTTCTTCGTCTTCAGCTGCGTGCTGACCCTGTCGCCGGGGCAACTGGCGGAAGCCAAGGCGCAGAACCTGTCGATCCTGTCGTACCTGGCCAACCACTTCAGCAACCCGACCATTGCCTTTGCGGCGCCGTTGATTGCGTTCGTGGCCATTTCCAAGTCATTCCTGGGCCACTACATCGGCGCCAGCGAAGGCCTCAAAGGCTTGATCGTAAAAAGCGGCAAACGCCCGGCGCCCAAGACCCTGGACCGCATGACCGCCGCGTTCATGCTGGTGGTGTGCTGGATTGTCGCGACCCTGAACCCGAGCATCCTCGGCATGATCGAAACCCTCGGTGGCCCGATCATCGCCGCGATCCTGTTCCTGATGCCGATGTACGCGATCCGCAAAGTGCCGGCGATGGCGCGCTTCCGAGGTCAGGCGTCCAACGTCTTCGTGACGGCGGTGGGGCTGGTGGCGATTTCGGCGTTGATCTATTCGCTGACGGCCTGAGCACTGCTTTGATCATTCCCACGCGGGGCGGGGGAACGATCAGGCATAAATAAACGCTGCTCATCTTTCGATGGGCGGCGTTTTTTATTGCGTAGAAGAACGCACACCCCTGATCCAGCGCACCCGTCCCCCAGGATTAGCGGCTAAGCTTGCGGCTGCATCAGCGCGTCGTAGACCGTTTGCCGCAGATTGACCCTTTCTCTGGAGACGCTTTATGGCAGGTGCCCCCGGCGCATCGGTGCAACCCCGTGCCGATACGCCCAACCGTTGGCTCGACGTTATGGCCGGTGTGTCGATTGCCGGTTTGTTGTTGCCCGAGGCCGTTGCCTATTCCAGCATTGCGGCGTTGCCGCCCCAGGCCGGGGTGATTGCGCTGTTTGCCGGGTTGCTGTGCTACGGACTGTTCGGCACCAGCCGTTTTGCCATTGTATCCGCGACTTCATCTTCGGCAGCGGTGCTGGCCGCCGCCACCGCCACGCTGGCCAACGGTGATTCGGGGCTGCGCATGACGCTGGCGATCGGCCTGGTGCTGGTGACGGGTGGTTTCTTCCTGTTGGCCGGACTGTTCAAGCTTGGCCGCGTGACGTCATTTATCGCCAAACCGGTACTGCGCGGCTTTGCATTGGGCCTGGCCGTGACCATCATCCTCAAGCAACTGGCGAGCATCGTTGACGTGCACTTGAGCAACGGCAACCTGATCCGTTTCCTGCCGCAACTGCTGGAGCAGTGGGCGCAGTGGAATCGGGTTGGCTTGCTGGTCGCCGCGGTGGCGCTGCTGGTGTTGTGGGTGTGCGCACGTTTTCGGCGATTACCGGGAGGCTTGCTGGTGGTGGCGCTCGGCATTGCCGCCGGCCAATGGCTGAACCTGCCGGCCTACGGAGTGAAACTGATCGGTGTGATCGACCTGAGCCTTGAAGTGCCCCGGCTGCCGGTGCTGCCGTTTGCCGACTGGCTGCACCTGGGGGAATTGGCGTTTGCCATGGTGATGATTCTGTATGCCGAATCCTATGGATCGATTACCTCGTTTGCACTCAAGCATGGCGACCGGGTTTCCTCGAACCGCGATCTGCTGGCCCTCGGGGCGGCCAATCTGCTGTCAGGCCTGTTCCACGGCATGCCGAGCGGCGCCGGTTACTCCGCGACGTCGGCCAATGAGGCGGCCGGTGCCGGTTCACGCCTGGCCGGTGTGGTTGCGGCGGGGGTGGTGTTGCTGATTGTCTTGACCGTGTTGCCCTGGATTGCCTTGACGCCCGAACCGGTGCTGGCGGCCATCGTCATTCATGCACTGGCGCGCGGCTTGAGCCTGCAGCCATTGGGTCGGTATTTCATCTGGCGTCGCGACCGCTTGCTGGTGATCTGCGCGGTGGCCGCCGTGTTGGTGCTTGGCGTGCTGGACGGCTTGCTGGTGGCGGTGGTGATCAGCGTGGTGCTGATGCTCAAGCAGATGTCTTCGGCGGATATTCAAGTGCTGGGGCAAATGGGTAACGGCCATGATTATGTCGACCTGCAGCGCCATCCCGATGCCCGGGCAATCCCCGGCGTGCTGATCGTGAGGCCCAGCGAGGCGCTGTTTTTCGCGAACGTGGAGCGCATTCTGAGTGGCGCGCTGCACCTGGCCCGGCACGCGGAGCCGCCGGTGCATACGATCATTCTCAGCCTGGAAGAATCCCCCGATCTGGACGGCACCAGTATCGAAGCGCTGGAAGCGTTCTTTATGCAGGTGCGGGCGCTGGACATGCTGTTGATCCTGGCGCGGCTCAAGCACGAAGCCAAAGCGGTGCTTGCACGGTTACCGACGCAGGAAATGGAGCAGGTGATTCTGAGTGGCCTGAGCGTCGACGGCGCGGTGCAACAAGCCCTCAAGCCATCCACATAACCCCTGTGGTAGCGGGCTTGCGGGCATAAAAAAACGCCGCTCATCTCACGATGGGCGGCGTTTTTTATTGCGTTGCAGCGTTAGGCTTGAACGACCGGGATGTTGGCGTTCGCAGCAGCTTCACGGAACTCGGCGATCTGGTCGAAGGACAGGTAGCGGTAAACGTCGGCCGCCATGCTGTCGATCTTGCCAGCGTATTCCATGTACTCCTCGACGGTCGGCAGGCGACCCAGGATGGAAGCAACGGACGCCAGCTCCGCCGAGGCCAGGTAGACGTTCGCGCCGTCACCCAGACGGTTCGGGAAGTTACGGGTCGATGTCGACACCACGGTGGAGTTCGGCTCTACACGTGCCTGGTTACCCATGCACAGCGAGCAGCCTGGCATTTCCATGCGAGCGCCGGCCTTGCCGTAGATGCCGTAGTAGCCTTCTTCGGTCAGCTGGTGAGCGTCCATCTTGGTCGGCGGCGACAGCCACAGACGGGTTGGAAGCTGACCTTTGACCTGATCCAGCAGTTTACCGGCAGCGCGGAAGTGACCGATGTTGGTCATGCACGAACCGATGAACACTTCGTCGATCTTCTCGCCAGCAACGCTGGACAGCAGACGGGCGTCGTCCGGATCGTTTGGCGCGCAGAGCACAGGCTCTTTGATGTCGGCCAGGTCGATTTCGATGATTTCAGCGTATTCGGCGTCAGCATCGGCAACCATCAGCTCAGGGTTGGCAACCCAGGCTTCCATCGCTTGAGCACGACGTTCCAGGGTACGCGCATCGCCGTAGCCTTCACCGATCATCCAGCGCAGCAGGGTGATGTTGGAGTTCAGGTACTCGGTGATGGATTCTTTCGACAGCTTGATGGTGCAACCGGCAGCCGAACGTTCAGCCGAGGCGTCGGACAGCTCGAAAGCTTGTTCGATGCTCAGGTTGTCCAGGCCTTCGATTTCCAGGATGCGACCGGAGAAGGCGTTCTTTTTGCCTTTCTTCTCAACGGTCAACAGGCCAGCCTGAATCGCGAAGTAAGGAATGGCGTGAACCAGGTCACGCAGGGTGACGCCCGGTTGCATTTTGCCTTTGAAGCGCACCAGGATCGATTCCGGCATGTCCAGCGGCATGACGCCAGTGGCGGCGGCGAACGCTACCAGGCCAGAACCGGCCGGGAACGAAATGCCCATCGGGAAGCGGGTGTGCGAGTCACCACCGGTACCGACGGTGTCCGGCAGCAGCATGCGGTTCAGCCAGCTGTGGATGATGCCGTCGCCCGGACGCAGGGAAACGCCGCCGCGGGTCATGATGAAGTCTGGCAGGGTGTGGTGGGTGGTCACGTCGATCGGCTTTGGATAGGCCGCGGTGTGGCAGAAGGACTGCATCACCAGATCGGTCGAGAAGCCCAGGCACGCCAGGTCTTTCAGTTCGTCACGGGTCATAGGACCGGTGGTGTCCTGAGAGCCGACGGTGGTCATCTTCGGTTCGCAGTAGGTGCCAGGACGAACGCCTTTGCCTTCTGGCAGACCGCACGCCTTGCCGACCATTTTCTGTGCCAGGGTGAAGCCTTTGCCGGTGTCGACAGGCGCTTCAGGCAGTTTGAACAGGTCGGTAGGGCCCAGGCCCAGTTCGGCACGTGCCTTGTCGGTCAGGCCGCGACCGATGATCAGCGGAATACGGCCGCCAGCACGAACTTCGTCCAACAGTACCGGGGTCTTCATTTCGAAGGTGGTCAGGACTTCGTCAGTGCCGTGTTTGCAGACTTTGCCAGCATGCGGGTACAGGTCGATCACGTCGCCCATGTGCATGTTGGTCACGTCGAATTCGATTGGCAGTGCGCCGGCATCTTCCATGGTGTTGTAGAAGATCGGAGCGATTTTGCTGCCGAAGCAGAAACCGCCGGCACGCTTGTTCGGCACGAAAGGTACGTCGTCACCGAAGAACCACAGCACCGAGTTGGTGGCGGACTTACGCGAAGAACCGGTACCGACCACGTCACCGACGTAGGCGATCGGGAAGCCTTGACCGCGCATTTCTTCGATCTGCTTCATCGGACCGGTGACGCCCTGGGCGTCAGGCACGATGCCTTCACGGGCCATTTTCAGCATGGCGAGGGCGTGCAGCGGGATGTCCGGGCGGGACCAGGCGTCCGGAGCAGGGGACAGGTCGTCGGTGTTGGTTTCGCCGGTGACCTTGAACACGCGCAGGCTGATCTTGTCGGCCAGCACAGGGCGGTTCTTGAACCACTCGCCGTCAGCCCAGGATTGCAGCACGCCTTTAGCGTGTACGTTGCCGTTCTTGGCTTTTTCAGCGACGTCGTGGAACGCGTCGAACATCAGCAGGGTGTGCTTGAGTTCTTTGGCAGCGACTGGCGCCAGTTCGGCGTCGTCCAGCAGATTGACCAGAGTCACGATGTTGTAGCCGCCCTGCATGGTGCCGAGCAGTTCAACAGCGCGTTTCTTGTCGATCAGAGGGGAGGTTGCTTCGCCTTTGGCGAGGGCAGACAGGAAACCGGCCTTTACATAGGCTGCTTCGTCCACGCCTGGCGGAATGCGATTGGTGATCAGGTCAACGAGGAAAGCTTCTTCGCCAGCCGGGGGATTCTTCAGCAGCTCGACCAGGCCTGCAGTTTGTTCGGCGTTTAGCGGCTGGGGAACGATACCCAGTGCTGCACGCTCTTCGATATGTTTGCGGTAGGCTTCAAGCACAGTTATTACCCTCATCAGTGGTCCCAAATGGGTGTCCGGGACGCTCATCCCGAAATTGCCGTACTCATGCGCTGCGTGGCGTTGTGGGCCACTTAGCCAGAATTACCGACAATTCCTTACAGAAGCTGCTTTCAAAGTTTTACGCCTGCAGAACGGGGAGCTGATGAGGGTTGGCGTAGAGCTTTTCCCCGCTGGAAAAACCCTTCGCCAACTCCGCTCTGAAGGAACGACTGTGCTCGTGACGCTTTGAAAACAGCTTCTAACGGACATTGGCGCCTTAAAAGGCTGGCTGATTCTACGGCAAAAAAAAATTAAAGGTAAGTTGGCCCCTCAAGATTGAGGGGTGATCAATGTTAGACAAAGGGCTAACATGCCGGCCTGTTCTGCTTTCCCGTGTCCTCCTGACCTATGCCCAATCAGACCATCAAGACCCCCTGCGTCGGCCTCTGTTCCACTGTTTACGGTGATCTGGTGTGCCGTGGCTGCAAGCGTTTCCACCATGAAGTGATCAACTGGAATGGTTACAACGAGGAGGAAAAGCGCGCGGTGTGGCTGCGTCTTGAGCAGTTGTTGTCCCAGGTGATGGCCAGCAAGCTGGAAATTTTCGACCCGCAGCGCCTGCGCTTGCAACTGGAGCAGCGCAAGATCCGCTTTGTGCCGCATCAATCCGAGTATTGCTGGGCTTATCAGCTGATCGCCCGTGGTGCGCGGGTCATCAATAACCTGGAAGCCTACGGGATGGTGCTGATGCCGGAGTTTCGCGACTGGAACCTGCCGGAATTGCGTGACGCCATTGATCGGGAATTCTTTTTGCTCTCTGAGGCGCATTATCAGCGCTACATTGCGCCGGGGTTTCTGAAAGACGCTTTTGGCGGCTGAACATTAAGTGCTTCGCGGGCAAGCCTCGCTCCTACAGGGGGTGTGTCGTACACAACGGGTGTGATCAACACAAACCCTGTAGGAGCGAGGCTTGCCCGCGAAGGCGTACTACCCGACGCCGCAAATCTCAATGCTGCGTCACAATCTCCTCCAGATGATCCATGATCGTATCCGGCTTCAGCACCAGCACATCGCTCTCCACCGCATCCAGCACCACTTCCGCCGTATTCCCGATCAACGCTCCGGACAACCCGGACCGCGCAACAGTGCCAATCACCGTCACCGCCGCCTGCAGCTTGTGCACCATGAACGGAATCAATACATCCGCCGGACCTTCCTCGATGTGCAGGTGATCATCATCGATATCGAACTCGGCCTGAAAGGCCTTGCACTGCTCGCGATAGCGCTCCTCGATGGTTTCGCTGAGCTGCAGCGTAGGGTCCGCCGCCGACAGCATCGGTGACGGATGGGCACTGACCACGTGCAGTTTGGCCTTGGCCAGGCTGGCGATGTCGTAACCGTGATCGACGATGGTGGCGTGCAACGTGCGGTGTTCGCCATCGGCATTGCCGACGTCAATGGCCGCGAGAATGACCCCGCCGGTCCACGGTTTAGAGGTTTTCACCAGCAGCACCGGCGTCGGGCAATAACGCAGCAGTTTCCAGTCCGCCGGGGTCAGCAGGGCTTTTTTCAACGGGCTGTCGGGGTAATGCTGTTTGATCACCAGCCCGCAGCCTTCCGCCTGCTGCACATCGACGATGGTTTCATGCAGGCTCTCATTCCAGGCCTGCTCGGTGGTGACGCTGTAGCCGTCCTGCAACAGTGCCGCCTTGAGCACGCCCAACATGCCGCTGTGGTCATGCTTGCGATCGCACACCAGCAGATGCAGATGCGCCTGGGTCACGCCTGCAATCAGTTTGGCCCGTTTGAGCGCCAGGCTTTCCGAGTGTTCGGGTTCGATGACCACCAGGATGCTGCGAATGGCTTGCATGATCGGGATCTCCAGGAAGGTAAAAAATACTGCGTTGGACAACTATAGTTGGTCGCCGCCAACCCGGTACTTGATGCATATCAACGGCGGCGACTGGTGGTCTGGCGGCAGGCCGGTATAATCGGCGCCCTTCGATTCAGACCTTTTATTCCGTGAGCCCCATGATCCTTCCCGAAATTCACGAGTTCCTCGGCTGCCGAACCCCCGATGGCTGGGTCCAGGCCGCGCTTGCCGATCAGGACACCTTGCTGATCGACCACAAGAACTGTGAGTTCAAGGCGGCCAGCACGGCGTTGAGCCTGATCGCCAAGTATCACTCCCATGTCGACCTGATCAACCTGATGTCGCGCCTGGCCCGGGAAGAGCTGGTGCATCACGAGCAGGTCATGCGCCTGATGAAAAAGCGCAAGATCGAGCTGCGTCAGCTGTCCGCCGGGCGTTATGCCTCGGGCCTGCGCAAAGTGGTGCGCAGCCACGAGCCGGTCAAGCTGGTGGACACGCTGGTGGTCGGCGCATTTATCGAAGCCCGCAGCTGCGAGCGTTTCGAGGCGCTGGTACCGCATCTGGACGAAGAACTGGGCAAGTTCTATTTCGGCTTGCTGAAGAGCGAAGCGCGGCATTTCCAGGGTTACCTGAAACTCGCTTACCAGTACGGTGATGCCAAGGATGTTGCGCAAGTCATTGACCGGGTCCGTGCCGCCGAGCAGGAACTGATCGAGTCGCCGGACGTGGAGTTCCGTTTTCACAGCGGTGTCCCGGCATCGGCGTGATTCGCCCTCCGCGCGTTGCAATCTTTTGCGACTGAATTGTTAAAAACTCTTAAGAGTATGAAAGATCACTGAAAACCGGCCCTCGAGGCCGGTTTTTGCTGCCCGTCATCACCGTCCCGTCACCGATTGGCGCCATAATGCCGCCCACTTCTAACAAGGGTTGGCAGACGGTCGTTATGGATAACCTGGGTTTTGGCAAAGTATTGCTGGTGGAAGACGACGAGAAGCTCGCCGGGCTGATCGCGCATTTCCTGTCCCAACATGGCTTTGAGGTCCGCCAGGTTCACCGCGGCGACCTCGCGTTGGCCGCGTTCCTCGAATTCAAACCGAAAATCGTCGTGCTCGACCTGATGCTGCCGGGGCAGAGCGGCCTGCACGTGTGCCGCGAGATCCGCAGCGTGTCCGACACGCCGATCGTCATCCTGACGGCCAAGGAAGATGACCTCGATCACATCCTCGGCCTGGAGTCCGGTGCCGACGACTACGTGATCAAACCAATCAAACCGCCTGTATTGCTGGCCCGCCTGCGTGCGTTGCAACGGCGTCAGGCGCCGGACAGCGGCGTGTGCAGCGCCCTGGAATTCGGCAACCTGAGCATCGACCGCAGCTGTCGCGAAGTGCGGTTGGCGGGGGAGGTCATCGAAATGACCACCATGGAATTCGAACTGCTGTGGTTGCTGGCCAGCGCTGCCGGCAAGGTTCTGTCCCGCGATGACATCCTCAACCGCATGCGCGGTATTGCGTTTGACGGCCTCAACCGCAGTGTCGACGTCTACATCAGCAAGTTGCGCGGCAAGCTCAAGGACAACCCGCGCGAACCGGTGTGCATCAAGACCATCTGGGGCAAGGGTTACCTGTTCAATCCGTTTGCGTGGGAGCTGTAAATGCTGCGGTTATTTCTTGGGCTGTTTCTGGTGATGACGGTCGGCCTGGTACTGGGGTTGCAAACGGTCGAGCGCACGTTCGATGCACTTCTCGATGATCAGATGCAGAGCTACAACCGCGAGGCGGTGCGTGGCCAGGCCTGGTCGCTGGCCGAGCAATTACGCGATCTGGACGGGTCGGACCGGGAGCGCGAACTGGAAGCGGTGCGCCCGCATTATGGCTTGGGCCTGACGCTGGTCGAGAGCCGTCAACTGTCCCTGACCGATCAGGAGAAAGCCGAGTTGGCCCAAGGGCTTCTGGTGATCCGTGACAAGTACACGCAGTTCATCTCGCGCATTGACGAGGGTTCGCAGTTGCTCAGCATCAAGCTGCCGGCCGAGCCCAGTCTGATGCCGTTCTACATTGCCGCAGCCTATCTGATGATCGCGGTGATGATCGGTTTTGTGTTGATGTTCTGGGTACGCCCGCATTGGCGAGATCTGGAGAAACTGCGCCTGGCGGCCGAACGTTTTGGCGATAACGACCTGTCGTCGCGAATCCAGCTGTCCAAACGCTCGAACATTCGTGACCTGGCCGAGCACTTCAACCTGATGGCGGCGCGCATCGAAGGCTTGATCGCCAATCAGCGCGAACTGACTAACGCGGTGTCCCACGAGTTGCGCACGCCGATTGCCCGGCTGTCATTCGAACTCGATCAGCTCAAGCAACAACCCGATCCGACCCAGAACCGCGAACTGATTGCCGACATGTACGCCGACCTGGGCGAGCTGGAAGAAATGGTTTCCGAGTTGCTGACCTACGCCAGCCTTGAGCGCGGCGCTACGGTCATCAGCCGGGAAAACATCCAGGCCAACAGTTGGCTGGACAGCGTGGTCGGCAGCGTGGCCCTTGAGGCCGAGGCTGCCGGGGTGCAGTTGTTGATTGTCGAGTGTCAGGTCGATGAGGTTCGCATTGAGCCACGCTTTATGGCCCGGGCGGTGATCAACCTGCTGCGCAATGCCATTCGTTATGCCGATGAGCGGGTGGAGGTGTCGTTGGTCCGTACCGGTGATCACTACGAAGTGCGGGTCAACGATGATGGGCCGGGTGTGCCGGTGGACGGGCGCGAGAAAATTTTCGAACCGTTCTCGCGCCTGGACGCCAGCCGTGATCGCCGCACAGGTGGGTTTGGTTTGGGGTTGGCGTTGGTGCGGCGGGTGTCGCAATCCCATGGCGGGCAGGTGGAAGTGGGGGATTCGCCTTGGGGTGGGGCGTCGTTTCGCATGACGTGGGCGCATCTGGATTGATTGCGTTGATCTCACCGCCCCCATCGCGAGCAGGCTCACTCCCACAGGGGAATGCATTCCAAGTGTGGGAGCAAGCCTGCTCGCGATGGGGCCATCCGCAACACCGAAGAGCTAAAAAGCGTACACCACCTGCCCACCCACCGAATTCTCCCACAGGGGAATGTATTCCAAGTGTAGGAGCGAGCCTGCTCGCGATGGGGCCATCCGCAACACCGAAGAGCTAAAAAGCGTACACCACCTGCCCACCCACCGAAGTCTCCCACAGGGGAATGCATTCCAAGTGTAGGAGTGAGCCTGCTCGCGATGAGGCCTCCGCAACACCGAAGAGCTAAAAGGCGTACACCACCTGCCCAGCCACCGAAGTCTCCCACAGGGGAATGCATTCCAAGTGTAGGAGTGAGCCTGCTCGCGATGAGGCCTCCGCAACACCGAAGAGCTAAAAGGCGTACACCACCTGCCCAGCCACCGAAGTCTCCCACAGGGGAATGCATTCCAAGTGTAGGAGTGAGCCTGCTCACGATGGGGCCATCCGCAACACCGAAGAGCTAAAAAGCGTACACCACCTGCCCACCCACCGAAGTCTCCCACAGGGGAATGCATTCCAAGTGTAGGAGTGAGCCTGCTCGCGATGAGGCCTCCGCAACACCGAAGAGCTAAAAGGCGTACACCACCTGCCCAGCCACCGAAGTCTCCCACAGGGAAATGCATTCCAAGTGTAGGAGTGAGCCTGCTCGCGATGGGGCCATCCGCAACACCGGATCGTTAAAAGGTGTACACGACCTGCCCAGCCAAAGAGGTCTGCATGCGCCGCTCGACAATCGGACTGTCGGCGGCATCACCTGCCAGATACTGCGCGGCCAGCACCGTCGACACACTCCACTGATCATCAATCGGCATCGACCAGCTCAACTCCGCCCCTCGACTCACCAACCCTCCGCGAGTGTCATGCGTCCTGAACTGGCTGCGCGAAGCCTGCGCCACACTGACGCCATACCAGGTGCGCACGTAATGGCTGTCGCCAAACTGACTGTTCAGGCTGCCCACGACCTTGCCATAGTCGCCCTCATAAAACGGCGCGCTGATGCTCAGCTTCAGGCGATTCCAGGATGAACCGGTGTCGTGATCGTCATCGTCCTTTTCCAGCGCATGCTCGAAACGGGCCCCGAGAATGATCGGGCCCATGTGGTAAGTCCCGTCCAGACCCAGCGCCGGCCGCGACTTGATCGAGCCCATGCCGTTGAGCTCGTCCGAGCCTTTGAACCCGCTCTTGCGATCCTTGCGCACATCGCTCGCGCCGATGTACACGCTCAGGCCGAAGTCGTCTTCATCAAAAGCCCAGCCCAAACCCTTTTCCGTGTCCAGAAAGAGGCCATAGGGGCTGATAACCTTGGCGCCCAGCAGCGGCGCCACTACGCGCTCGTCGCTGCCGCTGTACCGCGGCACGCTGGCGGCACCGGCGCGCAAGGTGTATTGCCAGTCTTCAGCGCGTAATGAGTCGGTGGGAAGCAGCAGGCAAAACGAAGTCAACGACAGACACATCGAACGTAACATGGGAGCACCCGAGGGGAGGTTGGATGCGCCCATGCTAGGCGGCCGCCGGCCGGCAATCTTTGAGAGCTTTGTCGGGAAACTGTCAAAGACTGTGAAGCGGCTTTAGCGGCTCAAACCCAGGCGTTCATGCCATTGGGCGATGGACTCCTCGGGGTAGACGTCGAATTGCTGGTCGGCAGGATGCGCCTCGACTTCCACCCACGGCGCCTTGGAGCCGAGCATCAAGTGCGTGTGTTCCGGTGGCACCGGCAATGGCGTGTCGATGGCCGAGGCAAACGGGTGGATCAGCTCCGGCCACTCAGGACTGAACAGCCACAAACCTGACCCGCAAAGGCTGCAGAAATGCCGTTCGGCGCTGCTGCTGTGGGCGCGTTTGTCGCCTTCGTCCTTGAGTCGTGCATGATAAATCGCGATGTGCTTGCGGCCGCGGACTTTCAGGCTGGCGGCATCACCGGCAATATTGATCGAGTAACCGCCACCGCCCTGAGTCTTGCGGCAGATCGAGCAATAGCAGCGCTGATAAGGGTAGGGGTGGGCGCTGGTCAAACTGAACGACACAGCGCTGCAATGGCAGGAACCTTCGAGCTGCATGGGAACCTCCGACAAGGGTTGGGTTTACCCCAGACAGCCTAGACCGTCAGCGGACGTCGACCGGCACCAGAATCGCATCACCGGTCGCCACCAGCTTCAGCTGGTCGCCGGTTTGCGCGAACAACTCGGCGCGGGCAAACACCTGCTTTTTGCCGGCCTTCACCACCCGGCCCCTCGCGATGAACACTTCGCCAATGGCGGGTGCCAGGCAGTTGACCGAAAAATGTGAAGCCAGCACGTTGCCGGCAACCGTCCCGGCGGCGAATCCGCAGGCCGTGTCGAGCAGCGCGCCGATCAGGCCGGCGTGCAGAAAGCCTGCGTATTGCGCCATGTCGGCCTCGCGAAAAGCCAGGGTCAGCTCGGCTTCACCGCTCGCGGCTGCGGTCACTTCGAAGCCTGCCCAGCGGTTGAAGGCTGAGGTTGAATTGATGTGTTTGAGTGCGTCGAGCATGTCGAATCCCTCCGGTTGAGACACCAACATGCGCCGGGTTCCGGGGGAAGTCATGGTGGATAAGGGAGGGTGATGGGCTGCAGAATCTGTGGTGAATGTCCTGGCCTCATCGCGAGCTGGCTCGCTCTCACAGTTGATCTGTGTCGTTCACAAATCCCCTGTGGGAGCGGGCTTGCCCGCGAAGAACGATAACGCGCACCCGCTGGACGCCCACTCATGACCAAGGCAGCATGGCGACTTCATCAAAGGGGCTGAACTCATGCGACGATTGCCTTCCCTGGCAGCACTCAGAACCTTCGAATGCGCCGCCCGCCACGCGCATTTCGGCCGGGCCGCCGCCGAGCTGTGCGTCACCGACAGCGCCGTCAGCCATCAGATCCGTCAGCTCGAAGAGCACTTGGGCGTCTCTTTGTTCATCCGCGAAGGTCGGCAAATCCGCCCGACCATGGCCGCGGGGCGATTGATGCAAAGCCTGCAGCACGCCTTCGAACTGATCGGCGAGGCCTGCGATGAATTGCGCGACCCGTCGTCATTGGCGGTGTTGCGCCTGGCGGTCACCGCCGAGCTGGCGCAAAAGTGGCTGATGAGTCGGCTCACGGACTTCTACGCGCGCTATCCGCACATCACGCTGCACCTCTACGAACAACCGATCGACGCCACGGCGCCGGGGGAGGACATCGACCTGGCGATCACGTATGGAACGGGCCCGGTCGACAGCAGCGCGTACTTCGTCCGTCCCTTGCCGGCGTTGCAATTTTTCCCGGTGTGCAGCCCCGGCCTCTTCAACCAAGGCACCCTGAAAACCCCGAAGGACCTGGCGCGCCATTGCCTGCTGCACGACGATCAGGACGGCAAGACCTGGACCGCCTGGCTCACCAGTCATGCCGGCGATCAGCGTCCCGAACGCCAACTGTATTTCGCCCACGCGGGCCTGGCGCTGGAAGCGGCGGCGCAAGGGCAGGGCGTGGCCATGGGCGACAATCTGACGGCTCAGGAAGACTTGCTCAGCGGTCGTCTGGTCCGGCCATTCACCGCCAGCATGACCGCGCTCGGGCAATATGCACTGGTGTGTGAGCGGGTGCGCCTGGAGCGTCCGGCCGTGGCGCAGATGCTGGAGTGGTTCAACGATCAGCTGATCGATTGATGAGTTGAATTCAAGTATTCCGAAATAATCATCGTTGGCGAGGAGGGCGCCGACGACCTTAGCCTGTGGTCATTCCAATCCCCGCTGATGAGGTCTGACCATGGCACGTTTGCTCGATTCCACCCCGAAACTCGACGGCTTCCGCCTGCCCGGCGAATTCGAAACCAAGGCCGGTTGCTGGCTCGGCTGGCCGGAACGTACCGACGTCTGGCGCAACGGTGCCAAGCCTGCGCAGAAAGTCTGGGTGCAGATCGTCACCGCCATTGCCCAGAGCGAACCCGTGACGGTGTGTGCTTCCGCCGCCCAGTTCGCCACCGCTCGCCGCCAGTTGCCGCCTGAGGTTCGCGTGGTGGAAATGACCTGCAACGACACCTGGTTCCGCGACAGTGGCCCGTGCTTTGTGGTCAACGACGACAGCGGTGAAGTGCGCGGCGTCGACTTCGAGTTCAACGCCTATGGCGGTCTCGACGGCGGGTTGTACTACCCGTGGGACAAGGACGATCAGATCGCCAGCAAGATCCTCGAAATCGAGCGTTTCGACCGTTATCGCGCGCCGTTGATTGCCGAGATGGGCGGGATCCAGAGTGACGGCCAGGGCAGCATCCTCACCACCGAGCAATGCCTGCTCAACCGCAATCGCAACCAACATCTGGGCAAGGAAGAAGTGACCCGTCGCCTGACCGATTACCTCGGTGCCGAGCAAATCATCTGGCTGCCACGGGGTTGCAAGTTCGACGAAACCGACGGCCATGTCGACGATCTCGCCTGCTTCGTGCGCCCCGGCGAAGTGGTGCTGCAATGGACCGATAATCGCGATGACCCGCAGTGGGAAATCTATCAAGAGGCCTACGACATTTTGCGCAGCACTCGCGACAGCCGTGGCCGCGAGTTGATCGTGCACAAGCTGCCGCAACCGGATGTGCTGGAGTGGACCGCTGAAGAAGCCGAAGGCCTGGACCAGCAAGACAGCACCCATACCCGTCAGGCCGGGACCCAAATCTGCGCGTCGTACATCAACTACTACGCCGGCAACAGCTCGATCGTGGTGCCGCTGTTTGGTGATCGCAACGATCAGGCGGCGCAGGCGACGCTGGCCGAATTGTTCCCGCAGCACACAATTGTCGGCATCGAAAACTCCCGGGAAATCCTCCTCGGTGGCGGCAACGTCGCGTGCATCACCATGCCGCAATACGCCGCCCCCGCCAATAACAGGAAGGGAGTTTAATCATGGGCCTGCACAAACTGACTCAAGCGTTATTGCTGGTGCTTGCACCCATGTGTGTGCAGGCCGCCGACACCGTGAAACCGGTGGTGAACCTGTACATCTGGGGCGAATACCTGGCCCCGGATACCCTGGCCAATTTCGAGAAGAAAACCGGCATCCATGTGGTGGTCGATCACTTCGACTCCCTTGAAACTGCCGAGACCAAACTGCTGACCGGCCGCAGCGGTTATGACCTGGTGCTGACGGCGGGGCAGCACCTGTCCCGGGCGATCCAGAGCGGGGCGATTCAAACACTGAACCTGCAACGGCTGCCGCACTTTGCTGGCGTCGGCGAAGAATTCCGCCAGCACATGGCGGCGTTCGATCCGGGCAATCGTTATGCCGGGATCTACGCCTGGGGCACTACCGGGGTCGGCTATCAGGAAGAGGCGATCAAACAGCGTTTGCCCGATGCGCCACGGGACAGCTGGGCGATGCTGTTCGACCCGGCCGTGGTGTCGAAATTTGCCGATTGCGGGGTCAGTCTGCTCAACGACCCGAACGAGGTGTTTGCCGCGGTCATGAAGTACATGGGCCTGGACATCAACCGCCAGAACCTCGATGACCTGAAACTGGCCGAACAACAATTGGCGAAGATCCGGCCGTACATCCGCTACTTCGACAATGACCTGAACATCAGCGACCTGGCCAACGGCAATACCTGCGTGGCGATGTCGTGGAACGGCAACGTGGCCATCGCGGCCGGGCAGGCCGAGGCGGCGAACAAACCGTTCAAGCTCAGTTACCGGATACCGAAGGAGGGCACGTTGATCTGGTTTGACGCCATGGTCATTCCCAAGGATGCACCGCACCCCGAGGCCGGGCTGGCGTTGATGGATTACCTGATGACACCCGAAGTGATTGCGCCGATCACGGACACCATTCACTACGCCAATGCGATTACGGCGGCGGACGGGTTGATTGATCCGGCGATTCGTAACGATCCAGGGACGTATCCGTCGGCGCAGGTGAGGGCTTCGTTGTATAGCAAGAATGACAATGGCAAGGCGTTCAACCGGGCGCTGATTCGGGCGTTTACTCGGTTGAAATCCGGGTTGTGATTGGCTTTGGGTGATGGGGTGAGTGTGAAATCGCCATCGCGAGCAGGCTCGCTCCCACAGGGGTTTTGTGAACACTCGAGCTCCAGTGTGGGAGCCAGCCTGCTGGCGATGAACGATGACGCGGTCTACTTGCCGGTCATCCGCCACAAATACCAGGAAGCCACCGTCCGATACGGACGCCACGCCAAGCCAATCTCCACCATCTGCTTACGCGTCGGCTGCACCTCCAGGCCCTTCAGCCGGCGATACCCCTCACGCACCCCAAAGTCATCCGCCGGCAAAATATCCGGTCGCTCCAGGCTGTAAATCAGCAGCATCTCGACCGTCCAGCGCCCAACCCCGCGCAAGGTGATCAACCGCTCGATCAGCGCCTCATCGTCCATCGCCAGTGCCGTAGCGTAATCCGGTACGACACCGTCCAGAGCCGCCTGCGCAATCCCTTGAATGGTCGCGATCTTGCTGGCGGAAAACCCGCAACTGCGCAGTGGATCAAAGCCTGTCGCCAGAATCTGCTCAGGCCTTGGAAACGTCGTCGACGGAAACAACGCCAGCAGCCGGCCGATAATCGCATCCCCGGCCTTGGCGTGCAGTTGCTGATAGGCAATCGCCCGCACCAGCGATTCATAAGGATCGCGAGCTGCGTGGGGCTCATGCAGGCAGGGGCCAACGGCGGCGATGTGGCGCCGCCAGTCGTCATCGATTGATGACAGAAACCCGGTCGCGGGCAGATAGGGATCGGGCATGGCGATCAAGCGTTCCCGGCAGGTTTCAGCAGGGCATTGATTTCCCCATACGTGAAGGCCTTGAGGTGGCTGCTGTCGAGTTTGCCAGTTTCCAGAAAACCTTTGGCCAGGGACGCCATGGCGCCATACAGAAATTCGGCGATGCCCGAGCCGGCACTCAGGCGTCGTACGCCGAGTGCTTGCAGCGCTTCAGGCGATGGCAACCCCGGCAACCCGAGCACATTCACCGGCAGCGGTGTGCCCTGGCACAGCGCAGCGATTTCATACTCCGCCGTGACGCCCGCCGCAAACAGCCCGTCAGCCCCCGCCGCCTGATACAACGCGGCACGCCTGAGCGTTTCGGCGACGCGGTCTTCGGCAGGCACCAGGCCCCTTAGGTACACGTCGGTGCGGGCATTGATGAACAGCTTCACCTTGCGCCGACCGGCCACCTGCCGGGCGACTTCGATCTTGCGCACCAGCAGCTCTGGCGCAGTGGCACCGTCCTCGATATTGATCCCCACCGCACCGGCCGCGATTACCGCATCAACGACTTCGGCCACCCGCGTCAGGTCGTCGGAATAACCGGCCTCGATGTCGACGGTCAACGGCACCGAGATCACCCGGGCGATCGACTCGACGGTCGATATCAGGCGTTCGAGGGGCAGGGCATTGCCGTCCGCATATCCATGCGCCCAGGCCACCGCCGCGCTGCTGGTGGCCACGGCCTTGCAGCCCAGTTGCTCGACGATGCGCGCCCCGGTGGCGTCGGCGACGTTGGTCAGAATCAACAAGCCGTCGTGGTGCAGTTGATGAAATCGAGTGTCCATCGAATGTCGTTCCTTATGACGTTTGAAGAAAATCAGGGGATCAGAATGCGAGTTGTCCGGTCAGCTGCACCGCGGCTTTTTCCAGCCGGAGCAAAAACGCCTTGCGCGGTTGCCCTCCACCATAGCCCGTCAACGCGCCGTCTGCACCGATCACCCGGTGGCAGGGCAATACAATCGAAAGACGGTTCTGCCCGTTGGCCAGGCCCACGGCGCGACTGGCGCCGGGCTTGCCCAGTGTTGCGGCGATGGTGCCGTAGGTGCTGGTCTGGCCGTAGGGGATCTTCGCCAGTTCAGCCCAGACCTGCCGCGCAAATTCGCTGCCGGGCAAGTGCAGTGCGACGGTGAATTCAGTGAGTTTTCCGGCGAAATACTGGGTCAGCTCGGCTTCAATCTGCTGCAAATGGGCGTTGTGTCCCGGCGCCACGGCATAGCCGTAACGCTTCTGCAGTTCTTCGACTTCCCGGGTCAGTGCCGGTCGATCCAAGAACTCCAGCAGCACCAGCCCACGGCGTTCGGCCATGGCAATCATCGGCCCAAGCGGTGTGGTCAGGCGCGTGAACAGCAGCGGCTCGCTGTTGGCCGCGCGGCCCGGCGTGATGTGAAAGGATTTTTGAAACGCATCGCGAAAACCGCTCAGGGATTCGTAGCCCGAGTCAAACGCCACATTGTCGATGGAATCGCCCTGTTTGATACCGCCCAACGCCATCCCCAGGCGTCGGGTGCGCAGCCAGGCGTGGAAGGTCATGCCGAAATGCTGCTTGAACCAGCGGCGCAGTTTCAGCGGCTCGATGCCCTCTGCCAATAACTGGGCATCGGTCCAGCGCAGGTCGGGATCGTTGTCCACCGACTTGAGCAGCCCCTGCACCCAGTCCGGCGCAATGGCCGCGGCGTCCAGCGGTTTGCAGCGCAGGCAAGCGCGATAGCCCGCCGACATGCACTCATCGGCGTGGGCGAAGAACTCGACGTTCTCCGGCTTGGGCTTGCGCGCCGTGCAACTGGGGCGGCAGAAGATTCCAGTGGTCTTCACGGCAGTAAAGAACACCCCCTCGTAGGCGGTGTCTCGTTCGAGCATGGCGCGAACCATCTCGGCGTGGGGCGGAAGCAAAGCGTTTTGTAGGTTCATGGGCTGAGCATAAGGCCCGTTGGGCGACGTCTCCACCGGAAAATCGACAGGGAATTTCGCTGACTCGTTACAGGGGGGGCGATGCGGTCGCATTCGATTTTCGGTTCGACGTGCGGTGCCATGCACCCGCGACGGGCCGGCCAGTCCCCAATGGCTTTTGTGCCGGCGAATTCCGAAGAGTCTTTGTTATCGACAGGCTCGCGACCAAAACCAACGCACTTTCCCCCTGCTAATGCTTGTGTCGGTGATGGATGTCCGGAAAGTGTGGATGGCTGTGACGGATCGGCGTGTGCTGATGTTCGTGGCTGTGCGGCTCGGTCCCGTCCCACTCGAACGAATGCTCATGTTGATGATGCTCGTCATGCACGTGCCGATGGCCATGGGTGAGTGCCACGTGTTGATGCTCATGGGCATGATGCTCCCTGAGATGTATCCAGACGCCCAGGCCCATCAGCAACGATGCGATCCAGAACGTCAGGGAAACCGTCTCACCGAACAGCAGGAGGGCGATGGCGGCGCCGAGAAAAGGCGCCGTGGAAAAGTAGGCGCCTGTGCGTGCAGTGCCCAGCCCGCGCAACGCCAGCACGAACAACACCAGGCTGATGCCGTAGCCGAGGAAGCCGACGATCAACGTCGGCCCGATCACCGTGATGTGCGGCAGTTTTGCCCCCAGCAGCAACGCCAGCGAGCAGTTCACCAACCCTGCGGCCAGCCCCTTGATCCCGGCGATGAACACGGCATCCGAGGCCGACACCTTGCGCGTGAGGTTGTTATCGATCGCCCAACAGGCGCAGGCCAGTGCGACCGCCAGTGGCCCGATCCAGCCTTGTGGCTGAGCCGAATCGTGCGGCCACGCCAGGAGCAATCCACCCGCGACAATGGCCAGCATCCCGGCGACGATGCGTCGGTCTGCATTTTCCTTGAACACGACCCACGCCAACACGGCAGTCAGTACCGCTTCGAGGTTGAGCATCAGCGAGGCCGTGGCGCCGGAGGTCAGGGTCAAACCAAACATCAGCGCCACCGGCCCCAGCACGCCGCCAAACACGATGGCACCGATCAGCCAGGGCCATTCAGACGCTTTCAGGCCGCTGGGCTGCCAGCCCCGGTCGCGGATCAGCCTGACGAGGGTCAAGCCCAGCCCGCTGCCCAGATACAGCAATCCAGCCAGCAGGATCGGCGAGAGGTCCAGGCCCAACACCTTGGCCAGCGGTGTACTCGCCCCAAACAGCGCGGCTGCGCTCAGGGCATAGACAACGTTCAGGTTCATTCGAGGCTCGGCGAGTGTGGATTAGTGATGCAGCGCAGTTTGAACCTGCGCTGCATCCCGTCAACCCCTGGAATCAGGCGCGACGCGCCATCAACAGCACCGAAGCCGCCGCCGACAACAACCCCGCGCAGCAACGGTTGAATAGCCGCTTGCCCCGGGGCTCGGCAAACCAGCGGCGCATGTGCAGGCCCATGTAGGCGTAGGCGCTGATGGCGATCCATTCCAGCATCAGGAACAACGCGCCGAGCAGCGCAAACTGTGGCGTCACGGCGCGTGTCGGGTCGACGAACTGGGGCAGGAATGCAGTGAAGATCAGGATCGCCTTGGGGTTGCCGGCCGCCACCAGAAACTCCTGTCGCGCCAGGGCCAACACGCCGACCGACGAACCCGACGAGGCTTTTTCGACCCCAGGATCGGCGCGCCACAATTGCCATGCGAGGTAAAACAGATACGCCGCGCCAACGATCTTGATGCCGTAAAACAGCAACTCGGACGTTTGCAGCACCACCGCCAACCCGGCCGACGCCAAGGCAATCATCCCGGCAAACGCCAGCAACCGCCCGATCCCCGCCACACAGGAGATGCGGTAGCCGTAGCGGGTCGAGTTGCTGACCGACAGCAGATTGTTCGGGCCCGGCGCCATGTTCAGGGCGAAGCAGGCGGGGATAAACAGCGTGAGCGTGGCGAGGTCCATGACAGGTCTCCGGTAACGAGAGAGGTATTTTTATCATGGACGGTGAGGGGCTTTCCCCGTACAGCGGTGGACGCAAGTCGCCGTACACTTTTGTTGTTTGTCGTGAGTGCGCGCCTGCTTATTCAACATGATTTGCGGGCGCTTGTTTAAAACCCGTCGGGTTTACTTCCTGAAAGCTACAAATCCTTGCGCCGTTGCCTACGGCTGCGCCAGAATCCGCCGGCTTGTGTGCTGTAGACCTTGATTCTATTGTTTCCGTGCCGCTGAACACTCAGCGGTCGGGCTTGGAAACTCGACGGGTAAACGACACGAAGGCACCTCTTCATAACGTATTTTTTCGCACTAAGTGCGTTGCGTTATGGCGGCTGTGCGTGGGAGACCTTATAGGTCTGCCGGGCTCGTTTACCCTGGTTTTCCAACCCGCGTACAGCTGCCACCCCTTCGCTTGGAAACGAACGTGGCAGCCTCACCAGTAAACGAGGTTTCACCATGTTCAAAGTCACACCAAACCCGCCGGACACCGATCCGGTTTCCCCATACGAACCTGACTCAAAGAAGCTCAACGAGGCTGCGGAACGGGCGCTCGACTTCCACTTCCCGTCGAATGCCGATATCAAAGCCACTCCGCGAATACGCAGCACCCTGTTTTCCGTAGACCCCGAGGCCTCGGCCGAAACCCTGGCGGTTTATCTGGTCGAGACGCTCGCCTCGGTCGATGTGATGGTCCATCAGTTGGTGGATCATCTGGAGGGTGAATCGCGTTACGCGTTGCTGGGTATATCCAATAGCATCATGACGGCGGAGATCACGGCGAACCGGGTGTTGGATAAGATTGATCTGCCCAAGTAGGTGCCGCTTGCTGTGGTGAGTGGCTAACGGATGTTTGGCTGTTCATCAGGACCAGAAGTGGCATAGCAGCGACTCGTGCGTTTCAAACGCGAAGAACCCCCAGTGGTCTGCCGATCACTGGGGGTTTTTGTTGGCCGCAAGACCGGCCGGTTTCATCGCCGGTCATGCTCCCCGGTCACATGTTGCGTATCGCCTCGTTCTCGTTAAGCACGAAATTTCATGAGCTCCTTCCAAATGTAACCGTAGCTGTAGCGAAGCCATGCAACTTTTAACAAGTCGAAGTTACGTCGTAGCCAACTGTTTTTTCGCGCTTTTAGTTCTTTGGCTATTTCATCTAGCAACCATTCATCCTTAAAACCAGTCCAGACAGGAGGGACGGGCGTTTCGAGGTTGCTGAAACACACAGGCGCGACCTCTGAGTACAAAATGTCCTCAACGACCTTTGGGTCATAGCCCCGGATTCGTTCTGCGATAGAGGCGTAGTCGACGGAGCTGTCTACAAAAGCCTCTGCCAGCGCGATCTGGATGCTTGCTCGTTCCGCAGTTGTCAGATGTCCCAATGGGCCAGCTCCTCTAGTTCTGCGTCGAACGTATGCAGTGATGTGACTGCGCCATTTCCGCACCGCACGAGAGCGGTATTTTTATCATGGACGGTGAGGGGCTTTCCCCGTACAGCGGTAGACGCAAGTCGCCGTACACTTTTGTTGTTTGTCGTGAGTGCGCGCTGCTTATTCAACATGATTTGCGGGCGCTTGTTTAAAACCCCTCGGGTTTACTTCCTGAAAGCTACAAATCCTTGCGCCGTTGCCTACGGCTGCGCCAGAATCCGCCGGCTTGTGCGCCTTGGGCCTGGGCTCTATCGTTTCCGGGTCGCTGCCAATTCAGCGTCCGGATTTGACCGTCCGACTCAATCAAGGCGCACCAGTGCCCAAGAAAAGTTTCCGGCTTTTTTGCGGTGGCTGTGCGCGGGACATCTTCGGGTGTGCCGGATTCCTTGATTTCCGGTCGGTCAACCCGCGTACAGCTGCCACCTTCATTCGTTTGACCGCGAATGGTGGCAGCTCCACTAATCAAGGAGCATCACAATGTTCAAGGCCACACCCAATCCCCCGGGAACCGACGACGTTTCCCCCTACGAATCCGCCGATTCCAAAAAGCTCAACGAAGCCGCCGAGCGAGCGCTCGACTTCCACTTCCCGTCGAATGCCGATATCAAAGCCACTCCGCGAATACGCAGCACCCTGTTTTCCGTAGACCCCGAGGCCTCGGCCGAAACCCTGGCGGTTTATCTGGTCGAGACGCTTGCCTCGGTCGATGTGATGGTCCATCAGTTGGTGGATCATCTGGAGGGTGAATCGCGTTACGCGTTGCTGGGTATATCCAATAGCATCATGACGGCGGAGATCACGGCGAACCGGGTGTTGGATAAGATTGATCTGCCCAAGTAGGTGCCGCTTGCTGTGGTGAGTGGCTAACGGATGTTTGGCTGTTCATCAGGGCCAGAAGTGACATAGCCGCGACTCGTACGTTTCAAACGCGAAGAACCCCCAGTGGTCTGCCAATCACTGGGGGTTTTTGTTGGCCGCAAGACCGGCCGGTTTCGCCGGGCACCGTCGGTCTACCTCGCAAACCTCCTCGCACCCACCACACACAAAATCACCGCAACAGTAACTCCGAGCATGCCGAGGCTGACCTGCTCGTGAAGCAGCGTAGCCGCCAGCGCCAATCCAAAAAACGGCTGTAGCAGCTGCAGCTGCCCAACGGCTGCAATCCCCCCTTGGGCCAATCCGCGATACCAGAATACAAAGCCGATCAGCATGCTGAAGAGCGACACATACGCCAGGCTCCACCAGGCCGGCGCGCTGATGCCCGAGAACGAAGAGGGCGTCAGCCACCAGGTCAGTGGCGCCACGATCGGCAGCGACACTACCAGCGCCCAGGAAATCACCTGCCAGCCGCCCAGGGTTTTGGAAAGCTTCGCCCCTTCGGCATAACCGAGGCCGCAGGCAAGAATGGCCAGTAGCATCAGGATGTCGCCGGCCGGCGAAGCGGTGAGTCCCTGGGACACGGCGAACCCGACCACCAGTAAACTGCCCAGGACCGAGAAGAACCAGAACGCCGGCCGGGGACGCTCGCCGCCGCGCAACACCCCGAACGCGGCGGTCGCGAGCGGCAACATGCCGACGAAGACAATGGAGTGCGCGGACGTCACATATTGAAGCGCCAGCGCCGTCAGCAGCGGAAACCCGACCACCACGCCCAGCGCGACGATGACCAAGGGCAGCATCTGGTGGCGCGCAGGGCGCTTTTCCTTGAACAGCCACAACATGCACAGCGCCAGCACGCCGGCGATGGTGGCTCGGGCGACGGTCAGAAAGACCGGCTCGAATTCCAGGACGGCCACCCGTGTCGCGGGCAGCGAACCGCTGAAGATCAGGACGCCGATGAGTCCATTGATCAACCCGCTGGTGTTCTTTTCCACGGTCTGGTTTTGCAGCTTCGATGTGCGTTCCATTTGGCGTCCACTCAAGGGGCGGGGTTGCGTTCAGCGCATCGTATGACCGACTATCGATACAATCAAAAAATTGTCATGGATACATTTCCCTATGCCTCGCTCTCGGTACAAGTCGCTGGTGGACGCCTTCGCAGCCGATATCCGCTCAGGGCGTTTGCCGCCCGGTACGCGCCTGCCGACTCATCGTTTGCTCGCCGCCAGCCATGGTTTGGCCTTGGTCACTGCCAGCCGGGTCTATGCAGAGCTGGAGGCCATGGGCCTCGTCAGTGGCGAAACGGGGCGCGGGACTTTCGTCCGGGAGACTTCGCTGCCGCCCAGCCTGGGCATTCATCAGCCCAGCGTGGCGGCGGGGATGATCGACCTCAACTTCAACTATCCCTCGGTACCGGGGCAGGCCGATCTGCTGCGCAATGCCTTGCGTCAGCTCGCATTGTCCGGTGACCTGGAATCCCATCTGCGCTATCAACCGCACGCGGGGCGCCTGCACGAGCGGGCATCGGTCGCGCGCCATCTGGAGGTGCGCGGGCTGACGGTACAGGCCGAGCAGGTATTGCTCGTCAGTGGCGCGCAGCATGGTTTGACGGTGGCGTTGATGGCGCTGCTGCAACCGGGTGACGTGATCGCGGCCGACGCCTTGACCTATCCAGGGTTCAAGGTGCTGGCTGAAACGCTGCATCTGGAAGTCGTGCCCATTCCCGGGACCGACACCGGGCCGGATCTGGAGGCGCTGGAAAAGCTCTGCCGGAGCCGATCGGTGCGAGCCGTCTACACCATGCCGACGCTGCACAATCCGCTGGGATGGGTGATGGCCGCCGATCAGCGTGAACGCCTGGTGGCGATTGCGCGCCAGCATGACCTGCACATCATCGAGGACGCTGCCTACGCGTTCCTGGCCGAAGACTCGCTGCCGCCGCTCGCGCAACTGGCCCCCGAAAGAACGGTGTACGTTTCAGGCTTTTCCAAGAGCGTCGCCACCGGCCTGCGCGTCGGATTCGTCGCTGCGCCCCTGCAAACCGTGCCCGCACTGGAGCGCACGATCAGGGCGACTACCTGGAATACCCCCGGGGTGATGACGGCGATTGCGTGTGCGTGGATCGATGACGGCACCGTCAGCCAGCTCGAAGCGCAAAAACGTGCAGACGCACAGGCCCGCCAGGCCGTAGCCGATCAGCACCTGGCCGGCCTGCACTTCGTGCGCCATCCATCCTCCTACTTTATCTGGCTGCCCTTGTCGGAAGACGCACGGGCCGACCAGATTGCCATGGCATTGATGCGCGAGCAGGTGGCGGTCTCGACCGCCGAACCGTTTGCGACTTCTGTCCATGTGCCCCACGCAATCCGCCTGGCGCTGGGTTCGGTGGATTTGGGCGCACTTGCCGTGGCACTGGAGAAAGTGAAGCGGGTGGTCGGGGCGTACACGTAGCGAAGTCATTGCCCGGGTGTGATCACTTCGCTAGCCACACACCCATAACCACAACCATGACCTACGCTTGTTCACAGACGCATGTTCAGAGAGCAGGGTTTGCTCCTGAGCGCGATTCAATCGGCACCCCACAAAAATAATATCGGGAGAGTCCCTATGCTTGCCTTGCTCCGTCGATCAAGCCGCTTCATGGCAATTGCCGTCACCGCTGCCGCGCTCGCGGCACCGGCGTTTGCGCTGGACACCGTCAAGTTCATGGCCCCTGGCTCGGTCGGTGGCGGCTATGACCAGACCGCACGGGATCTGGGCAAAGCCCTGGTCGAGGCCAAGGCGGCCAAATCCGTCACCTTCGAGAACAAGGGTGGCGCTGGCGGTACGCTCGGGCTGGCGCAATTTGCCAACAGCACCAAGGGCGACCCGAATGCGCTGCTGGTGGTCGGGGCGATCATGGTCGCAGGTATTGAACAGAACAAACCGCAAATCACCTTGAAGGACGTGACACCGATTGCCCGGCTGTTCACCGAATACAACGTCATTGCCGTACGCAAGGAGTCCGAGTTCAAAACCCTGGAGGACTTGCTCAAAGCCTTCAAGGACAAACCCTCCAGCATCACGTGGGGCGGAGGTTCCAAGGGGTCGATTGATCACATCGGGATCGCCGACCTGGCCGGAAAAATGGGAATCCCCGTTAACAAGGTGAACTACGTGGCGTTCGCGGGTGGGGGCGAAGTGGTGGCGCAGGTACTCGGAGGCCAGATCAAGGTGATCACCGGAGGTTATGCCGAACTGGGCCAATACATCCGCAACGGCCAGTTCCGGGTGCTCGCCATCGGCGCGCCCGAGCGCATTGCTGGCATCGACGCGCCAACGCTCAAAGAGAATGGCTACGACGTGATCATCGGCAACTGGCGCGGTGTTTACGGTGCCGCGGGCCTCACACCCGAGCAGCGCAAGGAAGTGACGGACGCCGTGCTGGCCGCCGCCGCCAGCGATGGCTGGAAAGCCAATGTCGAGACCAATAAATGGGCGCCCAACCTTCTGACCGGCGATGAGTTCGGCAAATTCGTCGACGAAGAACACGTGCGGCTGCGCGCGATGCTGGTCGAGGTCGGGTTGATTGCGAAATGAACCCGACTCGTAGAATCCTGCCGGTGCAACTGGCGATCGGCCTCGGTGTGGTCGCCATCAGTACAGTGTTGGCGCTCGGCGCCAACCGCTTTCCTGAGGAAATGGGTTTCGTCATCCTTGGCGCTCACGTCTATCCCTACGCATTAGCGGTGTTCCTCGGTGTGGTCGGTCTGTTGCTGTGTTATCAGGCCGTCACCGGTGGTTTTCGCGAATTGGCCGATCACGAAGACGAGTCTGCCAAGGCGCTGCCCGGCGGCAAACTCGGGGCTGCCTGGGTGACCGCGGGCCTGGTGGGCGTGGCAGTGCTGATCAACCTCATCGGGTTCGTGCTGTCGGCGGGGTTGTTGTTCGCCTGTTCGGCCCGGGGGTTTGGCAGTCGTCGCCCGGTGCGCGACCTCGCCATCGGCATTGCCCTGACGCTGCCGATTTACTGGCTGTTCAACGCCGGGCTCGGCGTGTCCCTTCCGCCCCTGATCAACGCCTGGATCTGAGGAGGTAAAGCACGGTGGATATTCTCTCAAGCCTGGCCATCGGTTTCGCCGCCGCGCTGACCCCGATCAATCTGATGTGGGGATTCATCGGCTGCCTGCTCGGCACGGCCATCGGTGTCTTGCCGGGGATCGGACCGGCACTGACCGTTGCGCTGCTGTTGCCGATCACGGCCAAGGTCGACCCCACCGGGGCGCTGATCATGTTCGCCGGGATCTATTACGGCGCTCAGTTCGGCGGCTCGACCACGTCCATCCTGCTCAATACCCCCGGGGAATCGTCGTCCATGGTCACGGCCCTGGAAGGCAACCTCATGGCCCGAAACGGACGGGCAGGGCCGGCCCTGGCGACGGCGGCTATCGGGTCGTTTGTCGCCGGCACCATCGCGACGGTCCTGCTCACCTTGTTTGCGCCCATCGTTGCCACGTTGGCGCTGAAGTTTGGTCCGGCGGAGTATTTTGCGATTCTGGTGCTGTCCTTCACGACGGTGTCGGCAGTACTCGGCGCTTCGATGCTGCGGGGTTTCGTCTCGCTGGGGATTGGCTTGACGATTGGCTTGATCGGCCTGGATTCGACCTCGGGCATTGCCCGCTACACCCTGGGCGTGCCGGAGTTGGTGGATGGCATTGAAGTCGTGCTCGTGGCAGTCGGTTTGTTTGCCGTGGGCGAGGCGCTGTACAGCTTGCTGTATCAAAAAGAAGAAGCGTCCGGTCGGCACCGGTTGACGTCTTTGTGGATGACGCGCGCCGACTGGAAGCGCTCGATTCCCGCCTGGCTGCGGGGCACTCTGATCGGTTTTCCTTTCGGCTCCATTCCAGCCGGTGGCGCTGAAATCCCGACCTTCTTGTCCTATTCGGCCGAACGCAAACTGAGCAAGTTTCCCAAAGAGTTTGCAGGCAGCAAGGGCGAGGGTGCCATCGAAGGCGTTGCCGGCCCCGAGGCCGCCAACAATGCCAGCGCGACCGGTTCCCTGGTGCCGCTGCTGACGCTGGGCATTCCGACTTCCGCCACGGCTGCAATCCTGTTGGCCGCGTTCCAGAACTACAACCTGCAACCGGGGCCGATGCTGTTCCAGACCTCGGGTGATCTGGTCTGGACCCTTGTCGCCTCGCTCTACATCGGCAACGTCATCCTGCTGGTGTTGAACCTGCCGTTGGTGGGGTTGTGGGTCAAATTGTTGCAGATTCCCCGACCGTACCTGAACGCCGGCATTCTGGTGTTCGCCACCATTGGTGTATACGGCATGCGCCACTCTTCGTTCGACTTGCTGCTGATGCTGGCAATCGGTTGGGGCGGGGTGCTGATGCGGCGCTTCGATTTCCCTGTCGCGCCGGTGATCGTGGGCATGCTGCTGGGGCCGATGGCCGAAAAACAGCTGCGCAACGCGTTGTCCATCAGCGAAGGTGACTGGATGATCTTTCTGACGCAACCTATCGCCGCGTCGTTCCTCGCGCTGACCCTATTGGTGTTGATCGTGCCCCATCTGCTGCACGCTCGGGGCATCAAGTTGCATGAGGATGATTAGGCAGTTTTCTTCAATACGCAGGGCAGGGCGCTCAGTACCTTGGGCGCTGGTTTTCCTGAATTGAAGAAGGTGTGCGATGAGTCTGATTATCTCCATGGCCACATTTGCCCTGGTGGCGTCGATAACGCCGGGTCCGGTCAACATTGTCGCGTTGAGTTCGGGGGCGCAGTTCGGCTTTCGCGCCAGTCAGCGGCATGTGGCCGGGGCCACGTTGGGCTTTGTGTTATTGCTGGTGTTGATGGGCCTGGGGCTGCATGAGGTGTTGCGCATCTGGCCCGCGCTGACACAGGTGGTGCAACTGGCGGGCGTGGCGTTTTTGTTGTTCATGGCCTGGAAGCTTGCGGCAGACGATGGTCGCATCGACGCCAAAGAGTCGCGCCGGGCACCGTCGATGCTGTATGGCGCGGTGATGCAATGGCTTAACCCGAAAGCCTGGCTGGCGTGTGTGGCGGGCATGGGCGCCTTCGTCGCGGACGGCGAGGCGCGGTTGGTCTGGCAGTTTGCAGCGGTGTATCTGGTGATTTGCTACGTGTCGGTGGGGTGCTGGGCGTATGCCGGAACTTTCCTGCAGGGTTATCTGAATAACCCTGCAGGCATGCGCTTGTTTAACCGCGTCATGGCGCTATTGCTGGGGGCGAGTGCCGTGTATCTGCTGGTTTCCTAGCCCCCGGGTCACTCACCTCAATCGAGACCGGGCAGCAAACTGAACTCATTTTTTATCAATGGTGTGCTTAGCCTCGATACTGTCCCGGTGTCGCTGCCAGATGCTGTTTGAATACCCGCTGGAAATGCGCCTGATCGGCAAATCCCGCTTCCAGTGCTACCTCCGCAATCAACTTGCCATTGCGCAGTTGATCACGGGCGAACTGGATACGCCGGTTGACCAGAAAGGCATGGGGCGTCATGCCGTAATGGTGCTTGAAGGCGCGAATCAGGTAGGACGGAGACAGTTGAGCCGCGTCGCAAATATCCTCGAGCTTGAGTGGGTGTGTACAGTTGTCACGAATGTAGTCGGCGGCCCGTTCCAGCTTGAAATTGGGTTCGCGCAACGCTTGATCGACCGGGTTTAGCCGCTGTTGCACATCGGTAAAAAACTCCACCGCTGCACTGTGTTTGCACAACACGTCCTGCCAGGGATCAACCAGTATTTCGTACAAGCTGTTGAGGCCGTCGAACAGGTTGCCATCGCGGGTGTGGGTGACGGAAAACCGCCTGAAGGCGGAGTCCTGGCTGAAGCCGAGCTGACGCTGCAAATCGGTCAGCCAAGGCGTTTCGACGTACAGCATCAAGTATGACCACGGCTGGTCGTCGATCGGATTGCAGGCATGGACATCATCAGGGTTCATCAACACCACGGTGCCGGCGCTGACCTGGAACTGCGCTTGCTCATGAAGGTAAGTACTGCGCCCGGCGGTGATCGCGCCGATGGAAAAGTGCTCGTGGGAATGCCTGGTGTAGCAGACCTCGCGGCCGTCGGCGATGGAACGGGCCTCGATGAAGGGCAGGGCATCGTCTCGCCAGAAACGGGGTGCTGTGTCAGCGTCTTTGGCAAAGGTGTGCTTCATCGTCAATGTCCTCGGCAGGCCAGCAACGGAGTGTATTAGCTCTCGCCGTCAAAGGCTCGTCGCAACGCGGCAATGTCGAGCTTTTTCATCTGCATCATGGCTTGCATGGCGCGTTGGGATTTCTTCGTGTCGGGGTCTTTGAGCATGTCCATCATGGCGACCGGCACGATCTGCCAGGACAAGCCGAACTTGTCCTTGACCCAACCGCACTGCTCGTTCTGCGGATGGGCGGAAAGCGAGCCCCAGAAATAGTCGACTTCTTCCTGGGTCTGGCAGTTGACCTGAAACGAAATCGCTTCGCTGAACGTGAACGCCGGGCCGCCATTGAGGCCTGTCATGGGCTGCCCGTCGAGTTCGAAGCTGACCGTCATCACAGAGCCTTCGGGCATGCCATGAACCTCCTGGCCGGCCTTGCCGTAGTGAGTGATGGCGGTGATTTTCGAATGATCGAAGATCGAACAGTAAAACTTCGCTGCCTCTTCGGCCTGATTGTCGAACCAGAGGCAGGGCGTCAGTTTTTGCACGCGTTGCATGATGAAGCTCCTCTACGGGTGATTCATGCTGGATTATCAGCGTAGCCAGCTTGTAGTCGATTGGCTGGACCGTAGATCGACATTTACCCTCAGGTCCTGGTGTGCGAATGAGTCAAAATGACACCTGTGTGAGTCATATAGACCATTGGCGGGGATGGTCGTTATGACTCATATGGCTTCAGGGCGCTGATTTGTAAGGATTAAAAAACTGGCACGAGACTTGATACGTAAAACGTACAACTGAACTGCTTCAGGAGTACGGAAAAATGTTCGAGTTCTTCAACAATCCTCAGAACGTTCTGAACCTGTCGAGTCGCGTGCTGGGCGCGGGTCTGGCACTGCTTTTGGCGGGCATCTACGGCGCGTATCTCTACGGCGGCCATGTGCCAATCGTGGCGCTGGTGATGATGCATGCCATGACCATCGTCGGGCCGACCTTGCTCAAGATCGGCTACGTGATGCGCCTGCTGGCCCAGCATCGGTTGAGTAAAGGTTTGGTCAGGGCTGTGACTTGATGCGCAGACTCGCCGCTGCCCCCCTTTTCAGTCTCGGCGTTCGACCCTTCTTTCTGGCGATCGCCGGTGCGAGCCGGGTGTTTCCGGTACCGTTTTCCGGGTGGGGGCTGGGCTCTCGGCGCTGTTGTGGAGCGGCGCTTTCGGCCTGTTTCTCATGCACTACACCGCCATCCTGTTGAGGCCGAGACTCTAATGCCCGAGGCCGCCGCGATCAGCGATCCACTGCGTGGCCATGTCGATGAAGGCGCGCAGTTTCGGTTGAGTCTGGGTACGGCTGGGGAAGTACAGGTACAACCCCGAACTCAGCGGCACAAACGGCTGCAGCACTCGCTCCAGCTGACCGTTCGCCAGCTCGTCGATGATCTCCAGGTTGCAGGCGTAAGCTAATCCGAGCCCGTTTCGGGCGGCGCTGATCAGTAGCTTGCGATCATTGACGAGCACGCCACTCTCGACGCCCACCGTGAAGTCTCGCCCGTCGCGGCGAAACTCCCAGCGATGCGCGCTGCCGGAGCTGGCGAAGCGGAAGCCGATGCACGCATGCCGGGTCAGTTCTTCCGGGCTGAGCGGTTTGCCGGCCTTGGCGAAGTACGCTGGCGAACCCACCACCGACCATTGCAGGTCCGGTGTCAGGCGCACGGCGATCATGTCTTTCTCGATGGACTCTCCCAGCCGGATCCCGGCATCGAAACCGCTTTCCATCAAGTCGACTGTGGCGTCGTCCAATGAAATGTCGAGGCCGACCTGCGGATAAGCCTGGCGAAACAGCGGCATCAGCGGCTCGATCAACAAGGCGCCGGACAGGCGTGGCGCGGTGATGCGCAACGTGCCCATCGGTTGGTCGCGAAAACCGCTGAGCACCGCCAGGGCTTCGTCGATTTCACTGGCCGCCGGACGCAAGCGGGCGAACAGGCTGGCGCCAGCCTCGGTCAACGCCACCCGGCGCGTAGTGCGCTGGAACAGCAACACGCCGGTGCGCCGCTCGAGCAGTTTGATCGCGTGGCTGACCGCCGTGGGCGTCACCGCCAACCGGGTGGCGGCGAGGGTGAAGCTTTTGTGCTCGGCCACCGCCAGAAACTCGGTCAAGCCATCGAAAGGATCGTGATTCATATCGGCGCCATTATGAAAGACAGTTTCATAGTGCTTGTAACACGAGGGCATTTTTCAGACCAATCTTCCTGCGTACCTTGTGCTCACCCCAACCCGAACAAGGAACTCGATTCATGACCACTTCCCACACCTTCAAACGTGTCTGGCTCATCACTGGCGCTTCCCGTGGTATCGGCGCCAAGATCGCGGCCGCTGCACTGGCCAATGGCGACGCCGTGGTGGCCACCGCCCGTGATGCCAACAGCGTCACCCAACGTTTCGGCACTCAACCCGCGTTGCTCGCCGTGTCCCTGGATGTCACCAACGAAGCGCAAGGCATTGCGGTCGCCAAGGCCGCCATCGAGCATTTCGGGCGCATCGATGTGTTGGTCAACAACGCCGGCTTTGGTTTGCTGGGCGCGGTGGAAGAAGCCAGCGCCGATGAAGTGCGCCGCGTGTACGAAACCAACGTCTTCGGTTTGCTGAACATCACTCGGGCCGTGTTGCCATACATGCGCGCCGCCCGCAGTGGGCATGTGATCAACCTGTCTTCGGTGGGGGGTTACGCGTCGGGGCCGGGGTTTGGCGTCTATTGCTCGACCAAGTTTGCCGTCGAAGGCCTGAGCGAGGCGTTGCACGCCGAGTTGGCACCTGTGGGCGTCAAAGTCACCGTGGTTGAGCCTGGATATTTCCGGACCGAATTCCTCGAGGGCAACTCCCTGGTCGAATCCCCGTCGACGATTGCCGACTACGACAGTACGGCGGGTGAGGTGCGCAAAATTGCCAAGGCCGTGACCCTGAACCAGCCGGGCGACCCGGACAAGCTCGCCCAGGCCATGATTATCCTGGTGGAAGCGAAAAAGGCACCGCTGCGCTTGCCGATGGGCAGTGATTGCGTCGCGGCGATCGAAGCCAAGAACGCCTTCGTCGCTGATGAATTGCAGACGTGGCGCGAGGTGTCGGTGTCCACCGACTACTGATCGCAATCTTTGTGGCCAGGGAGCTGCTGTGGCGAGGGAGCTTGCTCCCGCTGGGCTGCGAAGCGGCCCCAAGCCCTCCAAACCCGGTACATCAGAAAAACCGTGTTAGCTGGTTTTGCGAGGCTTCGCCGCCGAGCGGGAGCAAGCTCCCTCGCCACAAATGCCCACCAGGCACAAAAGCCCGCTAGCCGCCCAAGCGCCATCACTACAAAACCTCATTCCAAGGCCACCCATCAAGGTGGCCTTTTTTTGACCGGTGGTCGATGAACCGGTCTCGCCCGGCATTTTGCGCTTAGCTGTAGGGATAACCGGAGGCGCGTGTAGGCATTCCGTGTCACAGCGACGCCCCTTCAGAACACCGTGAGTCTGAGGAAATTCGCAATGCTGACCCTGAATATCAACGGCAAGGATCAGGAGTTGGATGTCCCCGCGGACATGCCGCTGCTCTGGGTCCTGCGCGATGTCGCGCACCTGACCGGGACCAAATTCGGTTGCGGCATGGCCCAGTGTGGCGCCTGCACCGTGCACGTCGACGGCGCGCCGCTGCGCTCGTGCATCACGCCCGCCACCGCGGTGGCCCACGGGCAAAAAATCCTCACCATCGAAGGCCTGTCCACTGACGGTTCGCACCCAGTGCAGCAAGCCTGGGCCGAACTCGACGTGGTGCAGTGCGGTTACTGCCAGTCCGGGCAAATCATGTCCGCCGCCGCGCTGCTGGCGAAAATCCCCAAACCCACCGACAGCGACATCGATCAGGCGCTCTCCGGCAATATCTGCCGCTGCGGCACCTACCCAAGGATCCGCGCCGCGGTCAAACGCGCCGCCGAGATCGGTTGATGCCACGTTGAAGGGAGTCTGAACATGAACAGCATCAACCCGGTGTCACGTCGCGGTTTTCTCAAGGGCAGCGCGCTGTTGGGCGGAGGTCTGGTGGTGGCGTTCGTCATTCCCGGCGCCCATCGCTTTGCCGTGGGGGCGGAGAATGAAGGCAACGTGTTTGCGCCCAATGCGTTTTTACGGATCGGCAACGACAACGTCGTCACCGTACTGCTCGGCCACTCGGAAATGGGTCAGGGCATCTGGACCGGCCTCACCATGCTGATCGCAGAAGAGCTGGACGCCGACTGGTCGAAAATCCGCGTCGAACATTCACCCGCCTCGGCGGCTGACTACGGCATGGCGGGTTTCGGCGGAATGCAGATCACCGGCGGCTCGACTTCGACATGGATGGAGTTCGATCGCTATCGGCAGGCCGGCGCGGCAGCGCGTCTGATGCTGGTTGACGCGGCCGCCAAGCGTTTCAACGTCGCGCCCTCGGCGATTCACACCGAGTCAGGTGTGGTCATTGCCGGCGACAATCGCGCGACCTACGGCGAACTGGCGGACGACGCCGGCAAGCTGCCGGTGCCGGATCCGGCTTCGATCAAGTTCAAAGAGGCCAAGGACTGGAAACTGATCGGCAAACCCACCAAGCGCCTGGACACCCCGGACAAAATCACCGGCCGGGCCAAGTTCGGCATGGACGTGCAATTCGAGGGCTTGATGACCGCCATGGTCGCCCGCTCACCCGTGTTTGGCGGCAGCGTCAAATCTTTCGAAGGCGCCGAAGCGCTGGCCGTGCCGGGCGTGCATAAAGTGGTGCAGGTGCCCACCGGCGTGGCGGTGATTGCCGACCATTACTGGGCGGCGAAGCTGGGGCGTGATGCGCTGAAGGTCGAGTGGGACCTGGGGCCGAATGCCGGCCTCGACAGCCAGAAATTGCTGGAAAGCTTCCGCAAACTCGCGACCACGCCTGGCGCCTCGGCCAGCAAGGCCGGGGATACCACCGCCGCGCTGGGCAAGGCGGCCAAGACCGTCGATGTCGAATACAGCGTGCCGTACCTGGCCCATGCGCCGATGGAGCCGCTCAATTGCACGGTGAAAATCAGCAAGGACAAGTGCGAGATCTGGACAGGCACGCAGTTCCAGACCCTGGATCAAATGATCGCGGGCAAGATCACCGGGCTCAAACCCGAGCAGGTTGAAATCCACACCGAATTCCTCGGCGGCGGCTTCGGTCGCAGGGCCAATCCGACCTCGGACTTTGTCGCTGAAGCCGTGCAGGTCGCCAAGGCGGCAGGCGGGCCGGTGAAAACCGTCTGGTCCCGGGAGGATGACGTCCGCGGCGGTTATTACCGCTCGGCGTTCCTGCATCAGGCACGAATCGGCCTGGATGCTGGCGGCATGCCCGTGGCCTGGAAGCATGTGATGGTCGGTCAGTCGATCATGGCCGGCACCATGATGGAGGCGACGATGGTCAAGGACGGTATCGACAAGACCTCGGTCGAAGGCGTTGCCGACAGCCCGTACCTTGAAGACCTGGCCAATCACCAGGTGGAACTGCACTCGCCGACTACCGGCATCAGCGTGTTGTGGCTGCGTTCGGTGGGGCACAGCCACACGGCGTTTGTCATGGAGTCGTTGATTGATGAACTGGCGGAGGCGGCTGGCAAGGATCCGGTGGATTACCGACGAACCTTGCTCAAGGCGCATCCGCGACATTTGGGCGTGTTGAACCTCGCCGTCGAAAAAGCCAACTGGAAGGCGGAACTGCCGGACGGCCATGCCTTGGGTGTGGCGGTGCATGAGTCTTTCGGCAGTTACGTCGCGCAGGTCGCTGAGGTGTCCCAGGACGACCTGAAAATCCGCGTGCACCGGGTGGTGTGCGCGGTGGACTGCGGGATTGCGGTCAACCCGATGAGCATCGCGGCGCAGATGGAGTCCTGCATCACCTTCGGCCTCGGCTTTACCTTGCACAGCAAACTGACGTTCAAGGACGGTCAGGTGGTGCAATCCAATTACCACGACTATCAGGTGCTGCGGCTCAACGAAATGCCGGTGGTCGAAGTGCATATCGTGCCAAGCACTGAACGGTCCGGCGGTATTGGCGAAGCCGGCGTCCCACCCACGGCGCCGGCAGTGGCCAACGCGGTGTTCGCCCTGACCGGGCAGCGCTTGCGGGAACTGCCGTTGCAACTGTCGGGGGTGTGAGATGAGACGACATCTGATTCTGGGGACGGTGGTGTTGATCGGCTTGGCCAGCTATGCCGAGCACCTGTTTGCTGACGATAAGGAAGCCATCAAGGCGTTTGATACGGTGCAGAAGGTCTTTCAAAGTCCGCGTTGCCAGAACTGTCATATCCCGGGCGATTCGCCGTTGCAGTTCGATGCAGGCATCCCCCACGCCATGAGCGTAGTGCGCGGGATGGACGGCAAGGGCGCAGCGGGTTTGCCCTGCGCGACCTGTCACGCCGAGGCCAATCCGCCCGCCAGCTACGGGCCGCATACGCCACCGGGGGCGCCGCACTGGAGCTTGCCGCCCGAGGCGCACAAGATGGCCTGGATCGGGCTGCCGGCCGACCAGTTGTGCGCGATGATCAAGGATCGCTCCAGTAATGGTGACCGTGATTTCGCGGCCCTGATCAAGCACGTCACCGAGGACAAACTGGTGCTCTGGGGCTGGAATCCGGGTGAGGGAAGGGCGCCGGTGCCGGTGCCGCACGACATTTTCGTCACCCAATTCAAGCTGTGGGCGGCCGCTGGAGGCCCGTGTCCGGTGCAGGGCAGTTGACCGGCGGTCCGTTAACAGGGAGTCAAACCGGGTATGCACGACTCTAAAGTACATACCCGCCAATGGAGTGAGTCATGCTGATCCCAGGCAAACCGGTCAAGCGCGGTGCTTGTACAGACCCGTTACGTTCGCCACTGCAGGAGCGTGAGCTGCTGTGTGACCTGGCCCGCAAGGCCGAGCAAGAACTGATGGGCGTGCAGATGGCGAGCATGGACGAGTTGACGCTGCTGCCCAACCGCCACGGTTTTACAGCGCTGGCCCAACAGGGGATGGACGCCTGCCAGCAACTGGGGCTGCCGGCGACGCTGCTGTTTTTCGACCTCGATAACTTCAAGCGAATCAACTATCTGTACGGGCGCGCCGAGGGTGATCACGCCCTGAAGACCTTCGCTGACGTGCTGCGTATCGCCTTTCGCGAAAGCGATGTGATTGGTCGACTGGGCAACGATGAGTTTATCGCCCTGTTGACGGGTGCAAGCGTTGTCGAGCTGTCCGCGATCAAGGCCCGGCTCGAAGAAATACTCGCCGAGCGCAATGCCACGGCGAATCGCAGTTTTGCCATTCACTTCAGCATTGGCCAGGTCGAGTTTGATGCTCGGCTAAACCCGACAGCGGAAGACGTGTTGACCCTGGCCGATAAGGCGATGCACGACACGGATCAGTGCTGAGCGGCGCCTTGCAACGCTGCGGCAACGTAGGCGGCCGTTCGCAACAGCCGGCCATCGTCCCTGAACTTCCCGATGATCTGTAGCCCGACCGGCAACATGGGGTGGGCGCGCACCAGCGGTACGTTCACCTGCGGCCAGCCAAACGCCCCCCAGAACTTGATGAAATCCGACGGTCCGGTGCTTTCCAGGCCCATCGGCGCGACCATCCCGCAGGAGGCGCCGAGCATGGCGTCGAACGGTTGGCAAAGCTCATTCAAACGGGGCGCAAGGGTGGCCAGGCGCGCCTTGGCAGCGGATTCCTGCTCCCAGGTTGTTGCCGCCGCTCGCTCGAACATGGCCAGTGTCGATGGGCTGAGTTGAGCACGATGGCGTTGGAATTCCTTGGCCAGCGAGCGGGCACCTTCGCAATCGTTGATCAGCTGATGGTCGTCGAACACTGCGGCAAACTCATCGGGCAGTTCCAGTTCGCTCACATAATGGCCGGCGCTGCGCAACTGATCCGTGGCCTGCTCCAGAGCGCAGGCCACATCGGCGTCCACCTGATCCCAGCGTGAGGTGCGGCAGAAACCCAGCCGCAATGGACGCCGCTCGACGTCAGGCACTACAAAACCGGGAATCAACACCCGCGCCACAAGGTGCAGATCGCGCACCGATCGTCCATACCAGCCCACGGTGTCGAAGCTCGGCGCCAGCGGCTTTACACCTTCCAGCGACACCAGTCCCAGGGACGGTTTGTAGGCGAAGAGGCCGCAATAGGACGCCGGCTTGAGCAGCGAGCCAGCCGTCTGGGTGCCCAGCGCCACCGCAAAGAAACCCGCTGCCATCCCCGCCGCCGAACCCGCGCTGGAGCTGCCCGGCGTGCGAGCGAGATCGTGAGGATTTCGGGTCGGGCCAGTGTGCATGTAGGCAAATTCGGTGGTGTGGGTCTTGCCCATGATCAGCGCCCCGGCCTGGCGCAGCAGTGTCACGACGTGGGCATCCCGGGACGGTTGATGGTCGGCGTAGATGGGCGAGAAGAATTGCGTGGGGTAGGCGGCCGTGTCGAAGATGTCCTTGATGCCGACGGGGACGCCGGCCAGCAGGCCGCGCCCGGTGATCTGCGCAGCATCGGCACGCACCTGCCGGTCGTCGAACGAGACGAACGCCTGAATCTCCGGCTCCCGCGCCTGAATGCACTCAAGAAAGGATTCGGCGATGGCGGCAGCGGTCGTATCGCCATTGACTACCGCTTCACTGAGGGTGGTCGCGTCAAGGGCTGGGCGGTTCATTTGGCGAACAACTGGCTGATGTTTTTAAATGCCTTGAACTCCAACGCGTTGCCGCAAGGGTCGAAGAGAAACATCGTGGACTGCTCGCCCACCAATCCCTGAAAGCGGATGCCTGGCTCGATCACGAAGCGTGTCCCAAGGCCTTTCAAACGCTCGGCCAGCGCCTCCCATTCCGCCATCCCCAGCACCACACCGAAATGCGGCACCGGTACGTCATGACCGTCCACGGCATTGGTGTGCGCCGCTTCCTGTGAAGCGTTTTTCGGTGCCAGGTGTATCACCAGTTGATGGCCGAAAAAGTTGAAGTCGACCCAATGCTCGCTGGAACGGCCTTCTTCAAGACCGAAGACTTCGCCATAGAAACGCCGGGCAGCGGCCAGATCGTAAACCGGTACAGCCAAGTGAAAAGGGGAGAGTTGCATCGGATTCGCCTCGGATTGTCAGGAGATGAGGCTGAGTTTAGCGCTATGATTTTTGATTGAAAGACGATAGTTTTTGCGTCGAGCTCAAATTATTTCGATCAATCGAGAAGTCCAATGCTGCGCGAATTGAAAACCTTCGTCGCCGTCACACGCTACGGCACATTCGCCGCCGCCGGCATGCACATCGGTCTGACGCAGTCGGCGGTCAGTGCGCAGATGCGCAACCTGGAAAAGGCGCTGGGCATCCGCCTGTTCGATCGCACCGGGCGACAGGCGATTCTGAATGCCGCAGGGCAACGGGCATTGCCGATGGCGCAGCAGATCCTCGACACGTTTAACCGGATGGCCGTCAGTGAGGACGTCAGCGAGTACCGTGGCGAGTTGAAAATCGGTGCGGTGGCCACGGTCCAGACCGGATTGTTGCCTCAGGCATTTTTGCGCTTGAGGGAGCAGGCACCGCTGCTGGAACCGAAACTGGTGCCGGGCGTGTCGTTGAGCCTGCTGAGTCAGGTCGATACGGGTGAGGTGGATCTGGCGATATTGATCAAGCCGCCCTTCGAACTGCCCAAGGAGCTGTCGGCGCAGGTGATTCGCCGGGAACCGTTTGTATTGATCGTGCCGATGGATCTTGAGGGCGATGACCCGCTGCAGATCCTCGCGAGCCAGCCGCACGTGCGGTACGACCGTAACTCATTCGGAGGGCGCCTGATTACGCGATTTTTGCGTGAGCAGCAGATTGATGTGCACGTGGCGATGGAGATGGATGAGCTGGAAGCCATCGTGAAAATGGTTGAATGCGGGTTTGGTGTTTCACTGCTGCCCGAGGCCGGGTTATGGCTTGAACATGGGGCGAAGGTCAGGATCATCGCGCTGGGCGAGCTGACGTTTTATCGGGAGATTGTCTTGTTGCAGCGCTACAGCCAACGCACGCAGCCGATCCAGCTGTTGTTTGCCAAGTGCCTGACGCAACCTCCTGGCTAACGCAGGCGTGCAGTGTATGTGCTGTAAAGAATGAATTTTGGCTCTTGAAGACAGTAAGACTGTTATTTATGACAGTGATATGCGTGTCGGCTTTCGCATTAGGGTGGCGCTGTCAAACGGATCTGGCTGTCGGGATGGATGTTTGTTGGCATTCCCCTGATTGCATGGAGCCCTTACTTCAGGAGGATAACGGCATGACAGCGCAAGCCAACACGCAGCAAGCACCAGGTGACCTGGATGTGGGATTTGCTGACAACGGTATGATCAATATTCCCCAAGGTTCGTCTCAGTGTGTCGTTGAAACATCTGCCGGCAAACTTCTTTACGTGGCTCAAACAGGCCGTGTCTCATGGGTTTATCGGGCCATGGCTGATGGCACTTCCGATCCGACCTTCCAACCGTTCGCGTGGGACTTCGCCAAAGGCCAATTCGAAAGTGTCACACGTTTACTTGCTCGAAGAGACGGCAAATTCCTCTTGATTGGTAACTCGGGTAATGAGCCCTTTATCCGGCAGGCTGCGATCACGCGATTCAACGAGGGAGGAAGTCCTGATTTAGTCTTTGGCACAAAAATGCTGCCTTTACCCGTAGACCCCGTCCCTCCGGAGCAGGGTTTGCAGACATTCGGACCTACGGGATGCCTCACTGCTGACAACCATGTGTTAGTGGCCGCAAGTTACCAATTGGCGGACAGCGAGGGCACAACTATCGATTCGGCAGGTAGGGTATACACCCTGGATGACCAAGGTCATCCCGACACTGGATTTGAAGTCAGATTCAAGGGGCCGATTACAACGATTCATAGTATCGGCGTCCTGTCAGACGGGCGCATCGTTGTGTTTGGGATTGTTGACCGCCCGGCATCAGGCACATCAGTGCCGAACGCGGTCTTGGCTTGCTACAACCGAGACGGCACGTTGAACAAAACCTTCGGCATTGACGGATTTTGGGAAGACAAAAGCTACGCTGGTTTTGGCTCGATGGTGGTGGATGATGACAAGATAATCATCGCCGCTGTCACGTCGATTAATAACGATGGCAACCGTTATGTTTCCGTGCAACGAGTATTGGGTGATGGCACCTCGGATAAGACCTTTAACAACGGAGCGCCGTTGGTGGTTGATCTGGGTTCCGGCTTTATAAACATCCCGACCATCACCGTACAGCCGGATAAAAAAATCGTGGTCGCAGGGAGTGAGAATTTTCCTGTGCAAAACCTGTACTGGCTGCGTACCACCGAGGGCGGTGAGCTAGACACTTCTTTCGGTGATTCTGGGGTGGTTCGACAGCAAGCTGGCCGGGTGAATGACATTATTGTCCAGCGCACCGGCAATCGACTCATCCTCGCGGTTAATCTGGACTCAAGTGAAGCTCAAGGTCCGAAAGTCTTGGGTATCCTGAGCTGATAGCGTCTTTACGACCACGCAAGCCACAAATCCTTGTGGGAGCGAGCCTGCTCGCGATTGCAGTGTGTCAGTCAACATCAATACTGAATGTCAGACCGCAATCGCGAGCAGGCTCCCACAGGGGATTTGCGTCGGGCATTGATAATGCAGGCATAAAAAACCCGCCAGACGAGGCGGGTTTTTTCATGGCTAACCGAAGATCACTCTTCGATGTTGCCCATGGCGGTGGTGTTGAAGCCGCCGTCTACGTACATGATTTCGCCGCTGATGCCGGACGCCAGGTCCGAGCACAGGAAGGCGCCGGCGTTGCCGACTTCGTCGATGGTGACGTTACGACGCAGCGGGGTTTGCGCTTCGTTGGCGGCCAGCATCTTGCGGAAGTTCTTGATGCCGGAAGCGGCGAGGGTGCGGATCGGACCAGCCGATACGCAGTTGACGCGGGTGCCGTCCGGGCCCAGGGAGCCGGCCAGGTAACGCACGCCGGCTTCCAGCGAAGCCTTGGCCATGCCCATTACGTTGTAGTTCGGCATGGTGCGCTCGGCACCCAGGTACGACAGGGTCAGCAGGCTGCCATTGCGGCCTTTCATCATTTCGCGGCCAGCTTTGGCCAGGGCCACGAAGCTATAGGCGCTGATGTCGTGAGCGATGCGGAAACCTTCACGGGTGGTGGCTTCGGTGAAGTCGCCGTCCAGTTGGTCGCCCGGGGCGAAGCCGACGGAGTGCACGATGCAATCCAGTCCGTCCCACTTCTTGCTCAGCTCAACGAAAACCTTGGCGATTTCTTCATCGCTGGCCACGTCGCACGGGAAGCACAGGTCAGGGTTGGAACCCCAGCTTTGTGCGAACTCTTCGACACGACCCTTGAGTTTGTCGTTCTGATAAGTGAAGGCAAGCTCAGCGCCCTCGCGATGCATGGCGGCAGCGATGCCGGATGCGATGGACAGCTTGCTGGCGACACCGACGATCAGTACGCGCTTACCGGCGAGAAAACCCATGTGTTGCTCCTCTCTTTCAGGTTATTGCGCAGTGGCCGGAGCCAGGAAAGCGGCTTCCAGCAACTGCTGTGTATACGGATGTTGGGGGGCGGCAAAGATACTTTGCGCGTCTCCCTGTTCGACCACTTGGCCCTGCTTGACCACCATCAGTTGGTGGCTCAGCGCCTTGACGACAGCCAGGTCATGGCTGATAAACAGATACGTCAGGTTGTACTTGGTTTGCAGTGAACGCAGCAGCTCCACCACTTGGCGTTGCACGGTGCGGTCGAGGGCCGATGTCGGCTCGTCCAGCAAAATCAACGCCGGTTTTAGCACTAATGCCCGGGCAATGGCGATTCTCTGCCGCTGCCCACCGGAAAATTCGTGGGGGTAGCGGTTCCGGGTTTCCGGGTCCAGGCCTACCTCCTTCAATGCCGCAATAATCGCTTGTTCCTGTTCCGCCTCGGTGCCCATCTTGTGGATCCGCAGGCCTTCGCCGACGATCTGGCTCACGCACATCCGTGGGCTCAGGCTGCCAAACGGGTCCTGAAACACCACCTGCATCTCCCGGCGCAACGGCCGAACCTCGGCCTGCGTCAGGCAGTCTAGCTGCTTGCCTTCAAACCGGATGGCGCCTTTGCTGCCGATCAGCCGCAAAATCGCCAAACCCAGTGTCGACTTGCCCGAACCGCTTTCTCCCACAATCCCCAGGGTCTGGCCCTGAGGCAGGCTGAAATTGATCCCGTCCACCGCTTTGATGTGGTCAACGGTCTTTTTCAGAAAGCCTTTCTTGATCGGGAACCAGACTTTCAGGTCCTCGACCTGCAGCAGCGGCGGGCCAATCACGTTGGTCGCAGGCGTCCCGCTGGGCTCCGCTGCCAGCAGTTCCCGAGTGTACGGATGCTGCGGCGCGCGGAACAACTCTTCGCACGATGCCTGTTCGACGATGCAACCGCGCTGCATGACACATACGCGATGCGCAATTCTTCGTACAAGGTTCAAATCGTGACTGATCAGTAGCAAGGCCATGCCCAGGCGGGCCTGCAATTCCTTGAGCAATTCGAGGATTTTCAGCTGAACGGTCACGTCCAGCGCGGTGGTTGGCTCGTCGGCAATCAGCAGTTCCGGCTCGTTGGCCAGGGCCATGGCAATCATCACCCGCTGGCGCTGGCCACCGGACAACTCGTGGGGTAAAGCCTTGAGGCGCTTGTGCGGTTCAGGAATGCCGACCATTTCCAACAATTCCAGGGTGCGCCTGGTCGCCACTTTGCCGACAAGGCCCTTGTGAATACCCAGCACCTCGTTGATCTGCTTCTCGATCGAGTGCAGCGGATTGAGCGAGGTCATCGGTTCCTGGAAGATCATCGCGATCCGGTTGCCGCGGATGTGGCGGATGGTTTTCTCTTTCAGACTCAGCAGGTCTTGCCCCGAATACTCGATGGTCCCGGACGGATGCCGGGCGAGCGGGTAGGGCAGCAGTCGCAGGATCGAATGCGCGGTCACCGATTTGCCTGAGCCGCTTTCGCCAACCAGAGCCAGGGTTTCGCCGCGCTTGATGTCGAAGCTGACGCCTTCCACCACCCGCTGGCAGTGATCGCCGACGACGAATTCGACGGCCAGGTCGCGCACTTCGATCAGATTGTCCTGATTCATTTCACTTCCTCGGGTCGAAGGCATCGCGAGCGGACTCGCCGATGAACACCAGCAAACTCAACATCAATGCCAACACGGCAAACGCGCTCATGCCCAGCCACGGTGCTTGCAGGTTGGATTTGCCCTGGGCCACCAGTTCACCCAGGGACGGCGCACCCGGCGGCAAACCGAAGCCCAGGAAGTCGAGGGCGGTCAGGGTGCCGATGGCGCCGGTCAAAATGAACGGCATGAAGGTCATGGTCGAAACCATGGCGTTGGGCAGGATGTGGCGGAACATGATCGCGCCATTCTGCATCCCCAGCGCACGGGCCGCGCGCACATATTCCAGGTTACGCCCGCGCAGGAACTCGGCGCGCACCACGTCCACCAGGCTCATCCACGAGAACAACAGCATGATGCCCAGCAGCCACCAGAAGTTCGGCTGCACGAAACTGGCGAGAATGATCAGCAAATACAACACTGGCAGCCCGGACCAGATTTCCAGGAAACGCTGCCCGGCCAGATCCACCCAGCCGCCATAGAACCCCTGCAAGGCCCCGGCGATCACACCGATGATCGAACTGAGAATGGTCAGCGTCAGGGCAAACAGTACCGAAATCCGGAAGCCGTAAATCACCCGCGCCAACACATCGCGGCCCTGATCGTCGGTGCCCAGCAGGTTGTCGGCCGAAGGTGGCGCCGGCGCCGGGACTTTCAGATCGTAATTGATGCTTTGGTAGCTGTAGGGGATCGGCGCCCACAGCACCCAGGCATCCTTGGCCTTGAGCAATTCACGGATGTACGGGCTCTTGTAGTTGGCCTCCAGCGGAAATTCGCCGCCGAACGCGGTTTCCGGGTAGCGCTTGAGCGCCGGGAAATACCAGCCGTTGTCGTAATGCACCACCAGCGGTTTGTCGTTGGCAATCAGTTCGGCGCCGAGGCTCAGGCCGAACAGCACCAGAAACAGCCACAGCGACCACCAGCCACGCTTGTTGGCCTTGAACAGTTCGAAACGCCGGCGATTGAGCGGGGACAGATTCATCTCAATGCTCCCGGCTTTCGAAGTCGATGCGCGGATCGACAAAGGTGTACGTCAAATCGCCAATCAGTTTCACCACCAGCCCCAGCAACGTGAAGATAAACAGCGTGCCGAACACCACCGGGTAATCGCGGTTGATCGCCGCCTCGAAACTCATCAAACCGAGACCGTCCAGGGAGAAGATCACTTCCACCAGCAGCGAGCCGGTGAAGAAGATCCCGATAAACGCCGACGGGAAGCCGGCGATCACCAGCAGCATCGCATTGCGGAACACATGACCGTAAAGCACACGGTGATTGGTCAGGCCCTTGGCCTTGGCAGTGACCACGTACTGCTTGTTGATTTCGTCGAGGAAACTGTTTTTGGTCAGCAGGGTCATGGTCGCGAAGTTGCCGATCACCAGCGCGGTCACCGGCAATGCCAGGTGCCAGAAGTAATCGAGAATCTTGCCGCCAGTGCTCAGCTCATCAAAGTTGTTCGACGTCAGTCCCCTGAGCGGGAACCAGTCCAGGTAGCTGCCGCCGGCAAACACCACGATCAGCAGGATCGCAAACAGGAACGCCGGGATCGCGTAACCGACGATGATCAGCGAACTGGTCCAGACGTCAAAGTGGCTGCCGTGTCGCGTTGCCTTGGCGATCCCCAGCGGGATCGACACCAGGTACATGATCAGCGTGCTCCACAGCCCGAGCGAGATCGACACCGGCATCTTTTCCTTGATCAGGTCGATGACCTTGGCGTCGCGGAAGAAACTGTCGCCGAAGTCCAGGGTGGCGTAGTTCTTGATCATGATCCACAAGCGTTCCGGCGCCGATTTGTCGAAGCCGTACATGTGCTCGATTTCCTTGACCAGCATCGGGTCCAGGCCCTGCGCGCCGCGATAGGCCGAGCCGGCCACCGAGACTTCGGCACCGCCGCCGGCAATGCGGCTGGTGGCGCCTTCGAAGCCTTCGAGCTTGGCGATCATCTGCTCCACCGGCCCACCGGGGGCGGCCTGGATGATCACGAAGTTGATCAGCAGAATGCCGAGCAAGGTCGGGATGATCAGCAGCAGTCGCCGAAAAATATACGCCAGCATCTGATTACTCCGTGCCCGCAGGGTCGGCTTGCAGTTTGGTTTCGACTTCTACCGCAGGTTTCGCATCAGGCTTGACCCACCAGGTAGTGGTGCCGATGTCGTACTTGGGAGAGACTTTCGGGCGACCGATGTGGTTCCAGTACGCCACGCGCCAGGTTTTGATGTGCCAGTTGGGGATCACGTAATAGCCCCATTGCAGCACGCGGTCCAGTGCCCGGGCATGAGCCACCAGGCTTTTGCGCGAATCGGCGTTGATCAGTTGTTCGACCAGTTGATCGACCACCGGGTCCTTGAGGCCCATGGAATTGCGGCTGCCGGGTTTGTCGGCCGCGGCGGACATCCAGAACTCGCGCTGCTCGTTGCCCGGCGAGTTGGATTGCGGGAAGCTGCCGACGATCATGTCGAAGTCCCGTGAACGCACGCGGTTGATGTACTGCGAGACATCGACCCGACGAATCACCAGGTCAATGCCCAGGTCGCTGAGGTTGCGCTTGAACGGCAGCAGCACGCGTTCGAATTCGGTCTGGGCCAACAGGAACTCGATGGTCACCGGTTTGCCGTTGGCGTCGACCATCTTGTCGTCGACGATCCGCCAGCCCGCCTCTTGCAGCAGTTGGTAGGCTTTGCGCTGCTGGGCGCGGATCATGCCGCTGGCGTCGGTCATCGGGTTCTGGAACGCTTCGCTGAATACCTGCTCGGGGATCTTGCCGCGGAACGGACTCAAAATTTCAAGCTGATCGGCGTCGGGCAGGCCGGTCGCGGCCATTTCCGAGTTTTCGAAGAAACTGCGGGTGCGCACGTAAGCGCCGTTGAACAGTTGCTTGTTGGTCCATTCAAAGTCCAGCAGCAACGTAAATGCCTGGCGCACGCGCACGTCCTGGAACACCGGACGGCGCAGGTTGAACACAAAGCCTTGCATGCCGGTCGGGTTGCCGTTCGGGATCTGTTCCTTGTTCAATCGGCCTTCGGTGACCGCCGGGATGTTGTAGGCGTTGGCCCAGTTCTTCGCGCTCATTTCCAGCCAGTAATCGAACTGCCCCGCCTTGAGGGCTTCCAGCGCCACCGTGTTGTCGCGGTAGTAATCGGTGGTCATCACGTCGAAATTGTAGAAACCACGGTTGGCCGGCAGGTCCTTGCCCCAGTAATCCTTGACCCGCTCGTAGCGGATCGAACGCCCGGCCTTCACGTCGGTCACCTTGTAGGGGCCGCTGCCCAACGGTATTTCGAGGTTACCTTTGTTGAAATCGCGATTGGCCCACCAGTGTTTGGGCAACACCGGCAACTGGCCGAGGATCAGCGGCAGTTCGCGGTTGTTGTTGTGCTTGAACTTGAACAGCACGGTGAGCGGGTCTTCGGCGACCGCTTCCTCGACATCGCTGTAGTAACCGCGATAGAGCGGGGCGCCTTCTTTGGTCAGCATCTGGAAACTGAACACCACGTCTTCGGCGCGCATCGGATGGCCGTCGTGGAAGCGCGCTTCAGGACGCAGGTAGAAGCGCACCCAGCTGTTGTCCGGGGCTTTCTCGATCTTGCCGGCGACCAGCCCGTATTCAGTGAACGGTTCGTCCAGTCCCTGTTTGGCCAAGGTGTCGTAGATCATGCCGATGTCGTCGGCCGGTACGCCTTTGCTGATGAACGGGTTGAGGCTGTCGAAGCCGCCGAACCCGGCCTGGCGAAAGATTCCGCCTTTGGGGGCGTCGGGGTTCACGTAGTCGAAATGCTTGAAGTCGGCCGGATATTTCGGCGGCTCGTTGTACAGGGTCACGGCGTGTTGCGGGGCGGCGCAGGCCAGCCCGGCGAACAGCAGACCGCTGGCCTGCATCAGCAGTGCGCATAGGGGCTTCATCGATCTTTCTCCGAAGATTTCAGCCACCACGCGGAGAGGCCCAGGGTATAGGGCGGCGTGGTGACGAAGGCGAACCGGTTGCGGTAGGCCAGGCGGTGATAATTGAGGTACCAGTTGGGAATCATGTAGTGCTGCCACAACAAGACCCGGTCCAGGGCTTTGCCGGCGGCCACTTGTTCGTCGCGGGTTTGCGCGGCGAGCAATTGTTCGAGCAGGTGATCGACCACCGGGTTGGCGATGCCGGCGTAGTTTTTACTGCCCTTGACCCCGACCTGGCCGGAATGGAAATACTGCCATTGCTCCAGGCCCGGGCTGAGGGTCTGGTTGAGCGTCATCAGGATCATGTCGAAATCGAACTGATCGAGGCGTTGTTTGTACTGCGCGCGATCCACTGTGCGCAGCCGCGCATCGATGCCAATGTTGGCGAGGTTCTCGACGTAAGGCTGAAGGATGCGCTCCAGGTTCGGGTTGACCAGCAGGATCTCGAGCTTGAGCGGTTGGCCTTTGGCGTTCTCGATCCGTTGTCCATTGAGCTTCCACCCGGCCTCGGCGAGCAGCGCCAGGGCCTTGCGCATGGTTTCCCGAGGGATGCCGCGTCCGTCGGTCTTTGGCAGGCTGAACGGCTCGGTGAGGAGCTTGGCGGGCAATTGCTCTCGATAGGGCTTGAGCAACAGCCATTCATGACCGACCGGCAGGCCCGTGGCGGAGAATTCGCTGTTGGGGTAGTAACTCATGGCGCGCTTGTAGGCGCCGCTGAACAGGGTGCGGTTGGTCCACTCGAAGTCGAACATCAGCCCCATGGCTTCACGGACTTTGGTCTCGGAGAAGACCGGGCGCCGGCTGTTCATGAACAGGCCCTGGGTCTGGGTCGGGATCTGGTGCGGGATCTGCGCCTTGATCACGTCTCCACGGCGGACGGCCGGGAAGTTGTAACCGTTTTCCCAGTTCTTCGCCTGGTGCTCGATGTAAATGTCGAATTCGCCGGCCTTGAAGGCTTCGAACGCCACATCGCTGTCGCGGTAGAACTCGACTTCCATGCGGTCGACGTTGTACTTGCCACGATTGACCGGAAGGTCCTTGCCCCAGTAATCCTTGACCCGCTCGAAAATGATCTGGCGTCCTGGCGTCACCGAGGTGATGCGATAAGGCCCGCTGCCCAGCGGCGGTTCGAAGGTTGTAGCCTTGAAGTCGCGATCTTTCCAGTAATGCTGCGGCAGCACCGGCAATTCGCCCAGGCGCAGGATCTGCAACGGATTGCCGGCACGCTTGAAGACGAATCGAATGCGCTGCGGGTTGAGGATGTCGACCCGCAACACTTCCTGAAGGCTGGTGCGGTACTGCGGGTGACCTTCCTTGAGCAGCAAGCGGTAGGAAAACGCCACGTCGTAGGCGGTAATCGGCGTGCCGTCGTGAAAGCGCGCTTCGGGGCGCAGGTTGAACACCACCCAACTGCGGTCCTCGCTGTACTCCACCGATTGCGCGATCAGGCCATAACTGGAGGTCGGCTCATCGCCGGACGGCGCGTATTGACCGGTGCCGACCATCAGCGGTTCGTTGAGCTCGTTGATGCCGTATTGCAGGAAATTGGCGGTGGAAACCGGGCTTGAGCCCTTGAATGTGTAGGGGTTGAGCGTATCGAAGGTGCCAAACGCCATCACCCGCAACGTACCGCCCTTGGGCGCTTGCGGGTTGACCCAGTCGAAGTGGGTAAATCTGGCCGGGTACTTGAGCGTGCCGAACTGCGCATAACCATGGCTTTCGCTGATCGTCGCGCTTGCGGTGGAGCTCAAGGCCAGGCTGATCAGGAAGAGGAGGAGGGGACGCTTCAAGTCAGAGATCCGATCCAGGCGGCTTGGGCTTTGTGGGCCGTACAGTAACAGCTTGTATCGACAGGAAAAAGACAGGGGGTTAATGCGCTGTTAATTGCCGAGGTGACGATGCGGCAGGTGCTGTGCCTGTGGCGAGGGAGCTTGCTCCCGCTGGGCTGCGAAGCGGCCCCAAAACCTGAAAATTTTTATAATTCCTGACACACCGCATGTTCAGGGTTTACGACTGCTTCGCAGCCGAGCGGGAGCAAGCTCCCTCGCCACAGTTCCCATGCATCCCCCGATTCCAGCAGAGCTCAAATTGCAGGCGAAAAAAAGCCCCTGGATTCAGGGGCTCGTTTTTAGCGCGGCGAAGACACCGTCAACATCTGCCCAGGCTTGAGCGCCTGGCCAACACGCGGATTCCAGCGCTTGAGGTGCTGCATTTCAACGTTGAAGCGTTTGGCGACCATGTATAGCGAATCGCCTTGCTTGACCTTGTATTGGGTCTGCGGCTTCTGTTTGTCGGCTTTGCTGTTGGTCTTGCTGTTCGCCGCCACAACGGTGTTGACGCGACCGCCGCTACGTTTGGCAGTGTCCTGCATCACCAGGGTCTGGCCGACCTTGAGGTTCTTGCCGGTCATCTTGTTCCAGCGCTGCAGGTCCTTGACGGCGACCTTGTTCGCCTTGGCGATGGCGGCCAGGTTGTCGCCGCGTTTGACGCGGTAGGCACGTTTCAGGCTGGCGACTTCGGATTCATCGGCGCCTTCGAAGACCGGCTTGAGCGACTTCTTGCTGATCAACTCTTCAGGACGCATGGTCGAGAGGCTGGCGGTCAGCAACTGCGCCTTGGACGTTGGCACGAGCAAATGCTGGGGGCCGTCGATGGTGGTGCGCTGTTTGAAGGCCGGGTTGAGCTGGAACAACTCGTCTTCGTCGATGTTGGCCACCGCGGCAACCTTGGACAGGTCCATGCGCTGGTTGATTTCGACGACCTGGAAATAAGGTTCGTTGGCGATCGGGTTGAGGTTCACGCCGTAGGCTTCGGGTGCCAGCACAACCTGGGACAAGGCCAGCAGCTTGGGCACGTAAGCCTGGGTTTCGGCTGGCAGCGGCAGGTTCCAGTAATCGGTCGGCAGGCCCAGCTTCTCGTTGCGCTCGATGGCACGGCTGACCGTACCTTCACCGGCGTTGTAGGCCGCCAGAGCCAGCAACCAGTCACCGTTGAACATGTCGTGCAGGCGGGTCAGGTAATCCATGGCCGCAGTGGTCGAGGCGGTGATGTCGCGACGACCATCATAGAAGCGGGTCTGACGCAGGTTGAAGTAACGGCCGGTGGAAGGAATGAATTGCCAAAGGCCCACCGCATTGGCCCGGGAGTAGGCCATCGGGTTGTAGGCGCTTTCAATCACTGGCAGCAGCGCCAGTTCCAGCGGCATGTTGCGTTCTTCAAGGCGTTCGACGATGTAGTGAATGTAGAGGCTGCCGCGTTCACCGGCGTTTTCAAGGAAGGACGGGTTGCTGGCGAACCACAGGCGCTGTTGCTCGATGCGCGGGTTGACGCCCAGGTTGTCCTGCAACTGGAAGCCCTGGCGCATGCGCTCCCAGACATCCTGTGGAATTTGCGGAGTCGGCTTTTCGCTGAGCCAGATAGGTTTCTGCTTGGCGCGAGCGGCGATGTTCGGAGTGTGTGTCGCTTCGGTCTGCGGCACATGGCTGGAACAGCCCGCCAGAGTGGCGGACACAGCCACCGCTATGGCTTGAGCCAAGCGGGTCAATGCGTCTGAATTGATGGCTTTACGAATAGATGACGACATTGGCTGGAAGTAAGTTCCGGGCAAAAATGTCGGGCGATTCTAGAAAGCGCACCCTCTGCGGTCAACCATTCAGAATTTTTGTACCAACGGGGCGGCGACTTAGAACTTATCTTTCCAAGCCCGAAGAGCAGCAAAGACCGCACTCGGAGACCGGTTTTGGGTTCCATTCCGTTCGTCCACTTTTTCTTTAACGGATGTTTCGTCGACACGCAAAAAGGGGTTGGTCAGTTTTTCAAGCGCCAGAGTAGAGGGCAGCGTCATGATTCCGGCAGCACGTTGCTCGGTAACTTTTTCCAGACGTGCGGCGGTGTCAGGATTGCCGGGTTCGACCGCTGCGGCAAATTTCAGATTGCTCAGGGTGTATTCGTGGGTGCAATAGACCAGCGTATCTTCCGGCAGCGCAGCGAGGCGGCTCAGCGAGGTGTGCATCTGCTCGGGCGTGCCTTCAAACAAGCGCCCGCAACCGGCGGCGAAAAGGGTGTCGCCGCAGAACAGCAGGCCGTGGTGATAATAGGCAATATGCCCCAGGGTGTGTCCGGGAACCGCATAGACGTCGAAGTCCCAGCCCAGCACGCTGACACGGTCGTTGTCCTTGAGCGCCACGTCTCGCGCCGGGATGGTTTCGCTGGCCGGGCCGTAGACTTTCGCGTCTGTCGCTTTTTTCAGCTGCTCGACACCGCCGACATGATCATGATGATGGTGAGTGATCAGGATGTCGCTCAATACCCAACCCTTATGCGCCGCCAGCCATGCTTGCACGGGCGCGGCATCACCCGGATCGACCACGGCGCAGCGCTGGGTGTTGTGGTCCTGTAACAACCAGATGTAGTTGTCGGTGAAGGCGGGCAGGGCACTGATCTGTATCATCGTCGGATTCGCCAAGCGGAAAACAATGGCGCATCTTAGAACTTCCTGGCGCGTTGGAGAATGCAATGACCGATAAAGCGTTCGCTCAGGCCGATCCTGAGTGGCTGAATTTGATCAGCGCGGCCCGTGAATGGCTGTCCGGGCCCATCGGGCAATTTCTGTTGGACGAAGAGCGGCGCATGCTTGAAGACGAGCTGGGCCGCTTCTTCGGTGGCTATCTGGTGCATTACGGCCCGTCGGCCCAGACACCGCCGTCGGCACCCCAGGTTCAGCGCAATGTGCGACTTGGCGCGCCGTTGCCGGGGGTCGAGATCGTCTGCGAAGAGCAGGCATGGCCGTTGAGCGAGCATGCCGCTGATGTGGTGGTGATGCAGCACGGCCTGGATTTCTGCCTGTCGCCCCACGGCTTGCTGCGTGAAGCCGCGAGCAGCGTGCGGCCCGGCGGGCATCTGCTGATCATCGGGATCAACCCCTGGAGCAGCTGGGGCTTGCGCCATGTGTTCGCTCACGACGGCTTGCGCAAGGCGCGCTGCATCTCACCGTCGCGGGTCGGCGACTGGCTGAACCTGCTGGGCTTCGCGCTGGAGAAACGCCGCTTCGGGTGCTATCGTCCGCCGCTTGCGTCACCCGCCTGGCAGGCTCGCCTGGCCGGTTGGGAGCGCAAGGCCGGTGACTGGCAACTGTCGGGCGGCGGCTTCTATTTATTGGTGGCGCGCAAGATCGTTGTTGGCCTGCGACCCGTCCGTCAGGAGCGGCGCGAACCGATGGGCAAGCTGATTCCATTGCCGATGGCCAAGGTCAACCGTCGTAACATCGAGCCGTAATACACTCTTTACTTTCCCGGCCGGGTTCGCCCCGGCCTCGGGCATCGTCGTCACTGATCGGCGAGCCACCGCATTTTCTGGATAGATTGGCATGAGCGATAGCGTAGAACTCTTCACCGACGGCGCCTGCAAAGGCAACCCTGGCCCTGGCGGCTGGGGCGCGTTGCTGGTGTGCAAAGGCATTGAAAAGGAGCTGTGGGGCGGCGAAGCCAACACCACCAACAACCGCATGGAGCTGATGGGCGCGATTCGTGGCCTGGAAGAACTCAAGCGCTCCTGCGACGTGCTGCTGGTGACCGACTCCCAGTACGTGATGAAAGGCATCAACGAGTGGATGGACAACTGGAAGAAGCGCGGTTGGAAAACGGCGGCGAAGGAACCGGTCAAAAACGCTGACCTATGGAAACTGCTGGATGAGCAAGTCAACCGCCACAACGTCACCTGGAAATGGGTACGCGGGCACATCGGCCACCATGGCAACGAACGGGCTGACCAACTGGCCAACCGTGGCGTGGATGAAGTGCGCGGGTACAAGCAGGCTTGATCGGTAGTGCCGCCCTTCGCGAGCACTGTCTGCCGGAGATCCATGCAGGAGCGAGGCTTGCCCGCGAAGAAAGCGCCGCGGTGTAACTGAGAGACCGCGTTATCGTTCTTCGCGAGCAAGCTTCGCTCCTTCGGGGCGTCACAGCATCAAGATCGCGGTGGCCAGTTGTTGGTCTGAATACGGTTCGTTGACCACCCCGCGAATCCGCAAAAACGCCGCCTGGATCCGCGCCCCGCGAATCACCCCCTCGCTCGCCACAAACGCTGCCGCATCATCCTTGGCCGCCAGTACGATCTTGTCGTCGCTGAATGAGCCACTGGTGCCTTTGGTGGAGTTCATCGTCAGACTGACGGTGACGTCTGTGCTGATGACAAAACTGGTGGCGTGGGCGCTGGAACCCAGCAAACAGGTACTCAATAAAACCAGCCGTGCAGTCTTCATGACGATTTCAAACCCTGGGTCAGCAAGGGGTGCACGCTAGCAATCCATCGGCTTCCAGACTTTATGAACATTGCTAATGATTGTTAAAAACTGCATGAGCGCCCGTCACCTGGCAGTGCGCGCGCCGGATCCCGCGAGCGTGTTAACATCGCCGCTTTTGCACGATTGACCCGTTGAGAGCTGAGCACTGATGGCCACCAGATCCGTTGCTATGTTCTGCCTACTTGTCAACTGTGTAATCGAGCCCATAGCACATCAGTGAACGATTCAAGATGCTGATTGTGTGGGGGTTATTGATCAAGCTCCCGTTTTTTTAGCTGAATTTAAAGATTTGATGGTTCTAAAGTGTAAACGATGGGCTGTTTTAGCCGCCCATCGTTTACATTCTAAAATAAGAGCCTGAAGCAATCTGATACTCTCTTTGTCGAATGCGACGTTTCCCATCTCGGGGATAGCAATGCAGTCGATGCCGACTCGGAATGCAGATGCCTTGGATGTCTAGAGTATTTTAATGAACCTGCGTTCGCCTTAATTTATTATAGATGAAATCTATTGAAAGATTGCTGGCAACTTCGTTTCTGGTGTCATATTCAAAACTCCCGCCAATGTAAGCTCTCAGAATGAATGATAGGTTTACGTGACTATCTTCGTGCTCAATGTTGTATAAAGAATGAATGGCTTCGATTTCGTCGGCGTATTGTTTGAATTCCGTAGTGTCAATCGAGATGATCAAATCAATTCTTCGCATTTCAAATTCTGACTCAATATAGACACTGTCTTCGGGCAGTCCCTTGATAGATTTTATCTCGGTGTGCTCTAATCCTTCAAATATATCTGCGTTGATATCGAGAACAGGTGTTAGCTTTTCGGAAAATAATTTGGTTTCTAGGAGCTCGCTAAGCTCGTTGTTATTCATTGCGTTTATAAGGGTTTCTGTTTCGGAAATCAGGAAGCTTTCAAGGTCATCTAATAGTTTGTGTTGGTCGAAGGAGTGATTTATCTTGTCGACGTTTTCTTTCACGAAGTCATATATGTTTAGATATGGCTTAACCTCTGCTTTTATGTTGCGCTCGCTTATGTCTTTCAAAAGTTCATCATTGAACGATATGGTTTTATCTTTTATTTGGTAGAAGTCGTTTTTGTTGTTTGTGATGAAAGCCACTTCTCCTTCGATGCTATTTGAAGATAGGTGATCAAGAAAGGACAGCCAAATCAGTGTGTCTCTGTAGCCTTTCTCTTCATTGGTAAATGGCTTAATCGATTCGATTGCTCTTTGAACTACCACGCTATGGGGGATTGTGTCGTATTCAATTCTCGTAATCCATTCCACTCGGTCTTTCAGCACGTCGACAAGATCATAGGATTGAAATCCAAGGTTGTCCATGTCGAGATTCAAGTTATTCCGATTTAACTGATTACCTTTTTTTAGAATCCTGGTCAATTCAGAATGAACCTCGCGAACTTCACGTTGCCTGATGTTGTTTGCTTCTTGGATGACTAGGTTTGACAGCAATAGCTCATGATCTAAGTTGTTTAGAAAGTAAAACAAAAGCTTGAAATTTGCGTTGCTTGCAAACCAGTGTTTATAAAATACATTTGTATCTAGAAAAACTTTCATTAAATTAACCCTAAAAATTCTCGTTATGCGCTGCTCAAGATGGCTAGTGCGTAAGCTGCCAGTTTCTGTTTTGATCCATTGTGGCGAATGATGCCAGATTATTATTAAGTTTTTCTATGCCCATTTGGTGGGGGTTTCGAATGCCTGCTTAGCTTGATTTTAGCCTTTCGGCTCCGGCTGCTTTGGGTCCAGAGTGTGTAAAAGCGCTTCGCAAAAATTGAAGTGTGCGCGTCTACTTTAAATCTGAAATTTATCGGCACGTCAGCAGATGTGGATTTCGCGTAGAAGCGCGATTTTCAGTCCGGTTTTGAGTACCTCTCTCGCTCAAAAACGTTTTTACACAGCCTCGGTCCAGAGTGTGTAAAAACGCTTTGACCTCATCGTTTTGGATCATCGACCTTCGTTGGTTGAGCGATCGCACGGGCAATGCTGCGGGTCTCGGGAAGTAAGGTGCCTTGGCCTCGATGTTCACCTTGGATAAAGCGCTTCATGGGCGATCCCTGCGATGAAATCCTCAGAAATCATAGCAAGGGTTCGCGAAGGCGTTTTTACACACTCTGGGCCGATTGCTGCCAGTTGCCGCAAGTTGCAAACAGTAGCTTCTGGCCGGTAACTCCCTCTTCCAGACGGCAGGTATCGGTTCATTGCAGCGATTCAATCGTACTGGATAGGGATTCGAACCCCTTCAGTAGTCGTCACAGGCCGATTAAGGCCAACATTAATAGGCTTTTCCGCTCGATCTTGGCGTCCTGCGGCCTGTTGCTGCCTTAGATTTGCCCTAAAAAGCCGGTCTAAAACGTAGTTTTAACTAGGAACTTGCACAGGCTTGCCTTCGATTATCCTGTAGCTCCTTTGTATGAGTGTCATCGGGTTCGACGTGAAATTCTCTGCTGTTATGATCTGAGTGATGTCCGATGGGGCTCCGATATTTAGCTCTAACGCCCCTCGATCGTTTAGTGCCTCAGGTTCCGTGCCAAAGCATAGTCTGTACTCTCGTTGCCAAGCATACTCAATCGGTTTGCGAAACAATCCTATCGGTCCGCTGTAGTCGCTGAAGTCAACGTATTCGACCTGGCCGTAACCACCTTCAAAGAAGGGAGAATTATAAAGGTGAGGGTGGGTCGCAACAGCTAGTGAAAGCCTTCTAAAGAACTCTGCGTGGTTCGTAATACGAAGGACATGGGTACCAAACTCTCGGAAACGCTCACTGAATTGCAGCATTCCGTTGTCGAGCCCCCAAATCTGACCGTCATGTCCGGCTGACACAGAACCCAGGCAGTACACCATGACGGTTGCAGGACGAGGCAGATGAAGGGTCAGGATTGTCTCTGGGTTCAATACGATTTCGTCGTGACCTTCAACCCGAAGTGCGAGTTCGCTGACAACCCCATCCCTTATGCCAGAGCTGAGCTTAAGGTACACATTCTCAAGATCGTCCCTTCGAAGCGCAGTGCCCGCTTCACTTTCAAGCTTCGCGAAATAGTCGACGCTATTCATGTAAAGCAGACCACGCTGCAGCGCCTGTAGTCGGTCTAGATTAGCCACCTTGAACAGCATCCAACAATGCTTGTTCGGTGTGCGACCAGGTACCGCTTGCATCTGCACTTCACCTGATATCATCTTGCCCCCCCTAACCTCTACAAATCATTGTTCAACCATCGGGATGGGACTGACTACGGCTTGAAGCTGGCGGCAGCAAGCTCTGCAACCTCTGATCGTCCGGCACCGATATTGTCGTCAGGGGCCGCCAGGGCGCCATTCACTTTAAATCTATTCACGTTTTTTTACTTATACAGAACCGCTCTAGCGAACGGGAGTGTTACTGAGCTGGGCAGTCTCAGGTCACCGACTGAGTGTTTTCGGTACATTGCCGCCTCACAAGTCGAGTCCCTAAAACTGCCGAAGTCGCGTAATCCCATCTGTAATCGCTTTTGCATTTGTGTCCAGGATTTGCATGGCCGCGAGTGCGTTCTCTGAAACACTCTGTACGCCATTCTCTGAAAGCCACTTCGTGACCTCCTCCATCGCCGCTCCTAGCGCGTGCTGGTTGTGTAAAAGCAACGTCAGTATATCTGCTGTGGCGATGTTGAATTCTGAGTCATTTGGCATGGAAGTCATCCTTGGAGTTCGGTTCGCGAGAGCCTAGTACATCCGATCGCCAGCGGAGGTCTGCCGTCCATCCAGTGCGCTTTATTTACGCACCCAAATAGAGTCCCAATCCTCATCCTACCGCTTTCCAATAAACGAACGTTCAAATAGATGGCTTTTGGCCGGATGGCTGACTAACATCGGGATGCCTCGCCTGCTTGCTGGTGCAGCCGCCTCACAGCACTGAACCAAGTTTGACAGACGCCAGCCATCTCTCTTCGGAGGTTGCTGTCCGGGTCGCGACCAAGATCGCCGTTAAGGCTTCGCGGTCTCCCGAAGGTAAAGGGCACCGCTCGACTGCTGCGTCAATAACCGTAACTCTGTCTGTACGTTGGGGTCACCGGACGGTTAGCAGCTTTATTTTCAGCGCGGTGTTCGATGTTCAGCCGCACGGCGTGCGCTTGACCGCGAAACCCAAAAAGGTACGATTTGCACCTTGGCGGGACCTTCGGAGGACAATGTGCGATCGTGCAAAAACGTGCCAACCTGGCGCATGGCGCGAGCTTAGCCGCAAGACCCAAAAAGCTGCGATTTATCGTGTTTTGACGGAATCTTTGGGGGTAATCATGCGTTTATGCAAAAACGTGCCAGCTTGGCGCTCGCCGCATCACGGAGGTTCGTGACTGCGATCAACCTCGCCTGCTTGCTGGTGCAGCCGCCTCACAGCACTGAACCAAGTTTGACAGACGCCAGCCATCTCTCTTCGGAGGTTGCTGTCCGGGTCGCGACCAAGATCGCCGTTAAGGCTTCGCGGTCTCCCGAAGGTTGAAGATCCCCTGTAGCAGTTGGGTGAGAGTTCACTGGTGTCTCCCAACAAACAAGGAGTTTTTGTGGCTTCGTCGCTTTACCGTAGAATCTATAGCGGGGATTCGTTGTATTCGGCCTGGAGGAAGGTCAAAGAAAGCGCCTTTTCTTCATCATCCGAAACTATCCGAAACGAAGCCAAGGATTTCGAGAGCCAACTCCCCCGGTCGCTTTCCGACATCCAGCGCGCGCTGTCTAAGAAGACCTTTACTTTCCAAAAGCAGATCGGCGTGGCGAAAACCAAGGCCAACGGAAATTCTCGCCCGATTGTGCTTTCACCTATACCCAACCGGATCGTCCAGCGGGCTCTACTCGACGCCTTATCACGTATTAAGTTTGTGAAAGAAGCGTTGTCTATCCCCACGAGCTACGGAGGCATAAAAAATAAAAGGGTCTCGATGGCGATAGCCGACACCAAAGCAGCCATTGCCGAGGGAGCAACCTTCCATATCAGGTCAGATATCGCCGAGTTCTTCACAAGAATTGACAAGGCTCGTGTGATGAGACTAGTAGCCCCTCACATCGTATGCCCTGACACGATTGCATTGTTCCGAGCAGCGATCACCACAGACCTTGCGAACATTGACGTGCTTCGACGACAGGGTCTGGATGAGATTTTCCCCATCGGCGTGGAGGGTGTAGCTCAAGGATCGCCCCTATCTCCACTCATAGCCAATTTGTACCTGCATGACTTTGACAGGGTCATGAACGATGGTGAGGTCACTTGTCTTAGGTATATTGATGACTTCCTGATCCTCGGGAAGGACATGGGCAGCGTGGATCGTGCGTTTAGCAAAGCGCAGAATGAGCTCAAAAAGCTCTCTCTTGAAGCATACCTGCCCTCAGCAACAAGCGACAAAGACTCGAGGGGCCTTACAGCTAAAGGATTCGATTTCTTGGGTTGCTTCGTTTCCGCAGGATTGATCCAGCCATCTACAGCTACAAGGGAGCGATTCAAGAAACGGATCACATCCGATTTAGACGCATCGATACGAATCATGAAATTCAGTGTTGAAGCTGGAGATATATCCCCAAAGGGGTCCTACTCCGGCGCGCTACAAAATATCGACCGAGTAATCTTGGGGTGGGGAAAAGCCTTTTCCTTTTGCAGCAATGGCCAATGGATAAAGAGCTTGGATGACTACATCACGAGTGCATTGGCGCAGTATGAAATAGAGAAAGCGAATCTCTTTCAAAAAACAAATGGCACGGCCCAGCGTACGATGTTGGGGGTAAGGCTGCTTGCAGCGGTCCACTCGGAGCGCAGAGAAACGGAGTGACCGCTAATGGCCGATTCTGTTGAAAAAGTCGGCCATGGTTTCCACGGCAGAAAAGTATGCGCTTGAGATTGAAATCTTTACTTTGAGCAGAGGATTCCGGGCTCAGATTTCGCATAGCTGCGTGCAAAAAAGGCGTTTTCAGCAGTCAGTATGTGTGCAGTCTGGAAGGACCGACTTTTTCAACACAATCGGCCGTTTTCTACCTGTCACGAAGGGCAGAAATCGGCCGAGACTGTGTAAAAACGTTTTTGAGCGCGAGAGGTACTCAAAACCGGACTGGAAATCGCGCTTCTACGCGAAATCCACATCTGCTGACGTGCCGATAAATTTCAGATTTAACGTAGACGCGCACACTTCAATTTTTGCGAAGCGTTTTTACACACTCTGGACCCGAAGCGGACGGTCGCCCTAAGCCGTTTTTGCGACAAACCAGCGGCTTACTCAGGTATCTGGTCCAAGACCGTCAATGCCTGAATATCGCTCTGGATTCCACTGTATGTTTTGCAAAAATAATACTCGAGCATCCGGTTCTTTAAGCTCGCAACGCACTTCGGCGAGGCTTATCCAAGCGCTGGCCCCCTCCGATATCCCGCCATAAAAACTACAATGCTCGTCCATATATTTGCTCCACGCCGCATGTTCTTGCTGGAACTGTAGTCTGGTGGAACGTACGTCATTCGCACTTTCAGGAATTTTTTCGAGCGTAGCCGCGTATAGATGCTCAACGGTAGCTCGCATTTCAACCGCGAGGTTAGCAGTGAGCCATGGAGCGAGTATTTCAGCACAGGAGGTGGGTCGCGCAGCGGTTGGTGTTTGACGATTTGGAATCCACGTAAACGCTTGCTCAGTGCGATTGCTGCTAGTGGCGCAAGTCGAGAGCACTGCATACGTGCTGGTGAAGCGCGTGAAGCATAATCGCGATGTTAGGAGGAGGGGGCAAAGTAGCTAAATGCTCGGGTCTGTTGCCATTGGGCCGCTTGCCGCCCTTAGTGAAAGTCAGCAATCGGCCATAAGCCCCTTTCCATCTTGGCGCATTGAGCTATCGTCACATCCAGCCCAACGACAAGCTGAGCTATGTGCCGTATTAAAGGGGTAGAGAAAGACCTCGTCAGCTCAGGAGCACAAGGATGGGCCTACGTGTACCGCTGTTGGTTCGAACTCTCGCCAAAGTACGTAACGGCAGCGCAGAGTTCGTCCGTGTAGATGATCTGGCTGCGTATTATCGTGTTTGGGGCGTTGATCTGTCATTCCAGGATGGGCCGGATTTCAACTACGACCCAACGGAAGACCCCGCCGAAGTAGACGAGCTACGACAGCAGTATCAGCCGGCCAACGCGAACGCTGGCGCACCAGCATTAGTGATTGTAGCGGCAGCGTGTTGCCGCTGACCGAAAACTGACCCAGTAAAGGCTGTTCTGCCGACTGAAAACTGACCCAGGTGTTCAACTGCTTCTGCTCACTTTCCGAGCAGGAGAACACAGGGTGATCAGCATGGAAATGTTGGGAAAAATCCGGCGGATGTACTTCCGCGACAAGCTCTCGCTGCACCAGATAGCCAAGCGTACCGGGCTGTCGAGAAACACCATCCGAAAATGGGTCAGAGCGCCCGAAGCTACTCAGCCGGCGTACCAGCGGTGCGCAACCTTCAACAAACTCAGCCCTTTCCGCGAGACGCTGGAACAGGCGCTGAAAGCCGATTCGTTCCGGGCAAAGCACAATCGCAGAAGCGCCAAAGCACTTTTCGAGCAGATCAAGGCCGAGGGTTATGACGGCGGCTACAGCCAGCTCACGGCGTTTGTACGCTCGTGGCGAGGTGAACAAGGCAAGTCTTTACGCGCTTTTGTACCGCTGACGTTTGCGCTCGGTGAAGCTTTTCAATTTGACTGGAGCGAAGAAGGGCTGCTGATCGGAGGCCTGTTTCGACGCATCCAGGTCTCCCACATGAAGCTGTGCGCCAGTCGCGCATTCTGGTTGGTTGCGTACCCTAGCCAAGGTCACGAGATGCTATTCGATGCACATACACGCTCGTTCGGAGCGTTAGGTGGCGTGCCGCGTCGCGGCATCTACGACAACATGAAAACGGCTGTCGACAAGGTCAATAAAGGCAAGGGCCGCACGGTCAATGCCCGGTTTTCCGTGATGTGTGCGCACTACCTGTTCGATCCGGATTTCTGCAACGTAGCCTCTGGCTGGGAAAAGGGCATTGTCGAGAAGAACGTTCAAGACAGTCGACGACGCATTTGGCTTGATGCTCAAAACTGCATGTTCCACACCTTCGAGGAACTGAATGCCTGGCTCGGCCAACGCTGTCGTGCGCTCTGGAGCGAGCTGCTGCATCCGCAGTACAACGGACTTACGGTGGCGGAAGTTTTGGAGCTGGAGCAGGTCGAAATGATGCCGATGCCGACGGCCTTTGATGGCTACGTCGAGCGCACCGTACGGGTCTCCAGCACCTGCCTGATCAGCGTGGCGCGAAATCGCTATTCGGTGCCTTGTGAACGAGTCGGCCAGTGGGTCAGCAGCCGTCTTTACCCATCCCGGATCGTGGTCATCGCCGATGACGCAATGATTGCCAGCCACGAGCGCCTCTTTGATCGAGATCAGGTCAGTTTTGACTGGCAGCATTACATCCCACTCATCGAACGCAAGCCGGGTGCACTGCGCAATGGCGCACCGTTTGCCGATCTGCCCAATCCGTTGCGGCTTCTCAAACGGGGCCTGAGACGTCACAGCAACGGTGATCGAATCATGACGCAGGTGCTCGCTGCCGTGCCCATCGCCGGTCTTGACCCGGTGCTGGTAGCGGTAGAACTGGTGCTTGAGTCGGGAAGTCTGAGCGCCGATCACATCTTAAATGTTCTCGCCCGACTCACCGCTACTGCACCACCGCCTTCCGTAGAAACCAGCCTGCAACTCAAGGTGGCTCCCGTTGCCAACACGGCCCGATATGACCAACTCCGTACAACAGATGAGGAGAGCCGCAATGCGTGACTTGATGGCAGAACTTAAAGAACTGCGTCTGCATGGCATGGCGCAGGCTTGGGAAGAACTGGCGGCCCAGGGAGAAGCTTCGACGGCATCCTCGAAATGGCTACTTGAGCATCTGCTCCAACAGGAGCAGGCAGATCGCGCCGTGCGCTCTGTGAATCATCAGATGAACATGGCAAAGCTCCCCATGCACCGTGATTTAGCTGGCTTTGACTTCAGCGCTTCCAGTGCTGATGCCCGTCTGGTCCAGGAATTATCCAGCCTTGAGTTTACGGAGACTGCGCAAAATGTCGTGTTCATCGGTGGGCCTGGAACCGGAAAAACACACTTGGCCAGTGCCTTGGCCGTGTCCGGAATCACCACTCATAACAAACGAGTACGGTTCTTCTCCACGGTCGATCTCGTCAACCTGCTGGAGCGTGAAAAGTACGATGGTAAGGCAGGCCGAATCGCCCAGGGACTGCTTCGGACAGACCTGGTGATACTCGATGAGCTTGGGTATTTGCCCTTCAGTCAGAGTGGTGGCGCGCTGTTATTTCACCTGCTTTCAAAACTGTACGAGCACACCAGCGTGGTCATCACCACCAACCTCAGCTTCTCGGAATGGTCGAGTGTATTTGGCGACGCCAAGATGACCACAGCGTTGCTGGATCGACTGACACACCACTGCCATATCGTCGAAACGGGCAACGAGTCCTACCGCCTGCAACATAGCACCTTGGCCGCCCAGACAAAGATCAAATCGCGAGAACGAAAGCGCAAGGGCGAAGATGGTATCGAGGACGATGAACCGTTCTGATCTGCACCGTAAACACCCTGCCGCATGCCTACATGCGGTGGGGCCCGATGCGTCTTCAACCAGGACACTACTGCTAAGCTTTATCCACAATTGCTGGGACAAAAATCAGCAATCCGCCCTGGGTCAATTTTCAATCGGCAGGGTGGGTCAGTTTTCAATCAGCGCCAACACCGCATCCAGCCATTCTGGCAGCACGTCTGGCCAAAATTCCGCGACCTTGCTAGCCCAAGCATTGCTGAATCTCTCGTTCGATTGAGCACTGCCGCGGGCTCTGAGTTCCCCGTCGCCTTGACGGCTGTGCAGGACTGGTTGCACTCGATCGAGCATCCGCATTACGTCGTGCGTCGATTGCTTGAGTCCAAGCTATGCAGCCGGTTTCCATTAGATGCCTTGCGGCTGCTGAATGTCATTATTGATGACCTTCCGTGGGCGCCTCGTGAGTTGGGGCAATGCCTGGATGCAATCGTGCAGGCAACTCCAGATTTGACCCAGGACGCCCGGTATCATCGGCTCTTTGAGTATTCCCGACGACGAGGGGTGTGAGTCTTGGTGGGCTCTCTGCACTAGCCTGAAAGGTGGGGGGAATGGCTGCCCCGGTATATCTCATGCTCAGGACAACAAAGGGGGATTGATCTCTCTCCTTCTCTAAAAGTCCGCTATTGGCCGTTTTCTGCCCGTCGTGACAGGCAGAAAACGGCCAATAGCTGCCTTTCGTGTAGAACGACTATCGGCCAAGGCCATCTTCCGCCTAGTCTCGCGTCGACTTGCGCAGAAAAGCTGTATGAACGTAGAGTTTCCTGGCCGTGCGGATCGTTGCCCCGGAAATCTGCGAGATCGTGCGCCAGTGATTCTCCAAGTTGGTAACGAAGGAAATGATGATGCTAAAGAGCCATTGCTTGTGATACGTTTGATTTCCACGCTTGGCAGGGACGTCTAAGCTAGTTGCGTCCATCCCTTCCTCGCATTTTTACACTAAGGGATGTACATGAGTTCTGAACTAGAGTTTCGGAGCAGCGCTGAAGTTTTGCAGCGCTGGCTCAAGCGATCCAGAGAGTCACAGCTGTCGCATCAGTTAATGGCAGAGCGTCTAAGCTCGGTCCACCGCTGGCTGGGTATGCTAACCATCGGCATCACTGCAATTGCAGGTGCCACCACATTATTGGCGACGCTTGGGGATGTATCCAAAGTGTTGCTCGCTCTCTTCACGCTGCTGGCAGCAATTCTCTCCTCATTACAAACTTTTTTGAAACTTGAAGATCGCACGAACCTTCACCGAATTTCTGGGGCTGGCTATGGCCATGTCCGTCGGAAACTGGAGTTAGCCATGGCACTCGAAAGTTCTGAAAAGGAAATCCGGTTGAAGGAGGCTGAGTCCGAGTTGAACAAACTGGCAACAGAAAGTCCGAGTGTATCAAAGCGGGTCTATGACGCTGCGTTGAAGAGGAATGGTCAATGAGCAATCCATTCAACAACTTGATCTTTGATCGCATTATTTTGCATAACGTACATAAGCCTAATGAGCATGGCGCTACGCCCGCCACAATCAGCCTTGAGTTGACTACCCTCGATCAAGCGGGTAAGCAAATGCTTCAGGAGCGGGTCAGCAAGGTTCTCGGGACAGGGTCAGGGTCGTTGGCAATGGATGTCTCCAGCAAAACGACTGCGAGTTGCTACGAGTACTCTAAGCAACTAGTTCAAGCATCTGATCGGGGATTTATTACCACCTCGGCAGCGATTGCCCACCACCATACTTCCATCCACACCAGCAAACGCTGGCCTGGCGGCACTTTGGTGATTATTTCTGGAACCACGGACACAGACAACAAGCGGTGCTTGATCATTATCAAGGCCGAACAGCAAGCTGGTTTCACAGAAACGGAAGAGGATGGCAAGATCACTCTCGCTTACCTTGAAAACCTGATCCTCACCCCGCAATCTAAACTTTATAAGATCGGTATTTTTTACGAAACGGTTTCCAAAACTAGCGGAGTGGTTGTTGACCTTAATGCGCATGTATTCGACAGCAATATAAAATCCGATGACGATCGTCAAGCTGCGAAATATTTTTACTCCAGCTTCTTAGGGCTCAGAATTCCGGACAACGCGGTGCAGCGGACCCGCGATTTTTTCGATTACACCGCCGAATTTATCGGAGGGATGGATGTGCCACCGGAGCGAAAAATCGACTTGCAACAAGCGTTGTACACCTACCTCAAGACGGATACGTCGACCACAATCGAAGGTACCGAATTCGCTGAGCGTTATATGAGCCCTGAGGAATCGGATGATTTTGTGGGTTACATGGGAAGGAAAGGCTTTCCTGACTCTGCGATTGTCAAAGATACCAAGGCGATCAACAGGAAATTGGCCCGTCGCAAGCTAAGCTTCACCAATGATGTCAAGATCACCGCGCCGGCTGATACGTTTGCAGAGCTTGTGAAGGTGGTCGAAACAACTCAAACGCACACAACGCTGATGATCCAAGGAGCTCTTGTGAGCCAGGACAAATGACAGAGGAAGATTACCTCAGTCGGTTCCGAAGTGAGGCCCCATACCTTAAGGCTTGGGGCCAATTTGTCGTTGAAAAAATAACAGAAGCTATCACCTGTACTTTTGGCACTCAGGCCTATCAGAAGTGGGTGAAAATCCCGCCTGAGGTCAGGGTTAAGGACGAGAGCTCACTGATCGCTAAGGCATTTGTGCTTAACAAAGGCTGGTTCTCCAACTATGAGGATATTACAGATAAAGTGGCTCTTCGCATTTAAGGGTGTAGCTGATTTCTAAACCCTCCTGACTTCAGCAAGCACCTGGCTATGTAATTGGTTAAATTTCTAAAGCCCAAGGCGGTACCTCGTAAGTGCTCAAGTCGCCCGTTGATAGCTTCTGTTGGACCGTTGCTGGTTCCTGGCCGGTCGAAGTAGGCAAGGATGCTCTCAGCGTATTTTTTCAGCGTTTCCCCCAAGCCTTTCACCTCGATGAGCGCTTTGGGCAAGTCGCTGGCTGTAATGATATTTATGACCTCTTCCATGAGTTTTTTACCACGTTTTCGATCCGGCTCGTTGTAGGCGCTGACCACCCGTTGGTACATGCTCCAGGTGCAATCCACTTCGAGGTGGTGCTCATCTGCAAACAGCTGGAACAGTTGCTTTTTGTTGGCGTCAGACAGGTAGCTGATCCGAGTCAGTAGCGTTCGACGGCTTTTGTAGAGCGGGTCATTTTTACGCCCTCTGCGGCCCAGGATGTCGTGTTGCACACGCCGGCGGCATTCATCCAGCATGTTGCTTGCCCAGCGCACGACATGGAAAGGATCCAGCACGGTTTGGGCTTGAGGCAGGGCTTCTTGCGCTGCAGATTTAAACCCCGTAAAACCGTCCATGGCAATGCTTTCGATCTGGTCACGCCACGATTTGGGGCGACTCTGTAGCCATTGCTTAAAGGCTTGTTTGGAGCGGCCTTCCAGCACATCGAGCAAGCGGGCCGGCCCGTTTTTGTTACGCACGGGCGTAAGGTCAACCACGATGGTGACGTACTTGTCACCACAGCGTGTATGTCGCCAAACATGCTCATCCACGCCCAGCACGGTCACACCGTCAAAACGTGTCGAGTCATTAAAAAGCAGGCGCCGTCCTTCGTTGATAATGGCATTATTAGCGGTGTGCCATGCAACATCAAGCTGGCTCGCAACACGAGATACCGACAGATGATCCAGCACGATGGCAGCTAATGCCCAGCGTATCGCCCCATATGAAAGCTTTGAACGTGGAGGTGCTGCACTGTTTGTATCTTCATGCCAGAAACAGCCGCAAGCACAACGCCAGCGACGGATACGCAGCAGCAATCTGGTTGGTCGTTGTCCGTAAGGTGTGTGAGCAAGATGCCTATCGACAGTACCGCGTGAAACACCAGCAGCCCCGCACTTGGGGCATGGCTCGGGTGCTTTGGTTAAACGACATTCGATGACGGCGCGCTCTGCACAAAGATGTTGTCCAGTGGCAGTCAGGCCGAGGTTATTCAGTTGGCAAAAGCTGGAAAGATCAGGGCTAGAAAAGGTAAGATTGTTCACGTCGGGGGCTTAGTTTTTGTTGGTGTGAGAGCTTACATTTTCTAAGATCCTCGACTCCTTTTCCAGCCGGTCAGATTTTTTCTACACCCTTAAATGCGAAGAGCCGATAAAGTAGGAGCCCGCTTTGTGTTGGGGTTGTCTGATCAGATTGTAGAGGTCTCAAGGCTCATTGAGGCATCGGATCACTGGCACACGATGAGTAGTAAAGAATTCGATGAGTGGCGTGAAAAAGATCCTCGAATATTTGACTATCAGTCCGCCCATTTCATCGTAACATCCTACAGTGAGTTATCTCACGAGGGAGTACTGATACCAGTCGGTACCAAGTGTGAGATACAGGTTAGAACTCTTCTTCAGCACGCCTATGCTGAGTTAAGTCACGATACTCTTTATAAATCAAATATAACCAGTCATCCCGATGTTCATCGATTGTTTGCCAAGAGCATGGCGCTTATGGAAACAACGGATGATATGCTGCTAAGGGCAAATAAAAGTACTTTAACATCACTCGCTACTGTCCAAGCTATTAAGGATGAGGTGGCTAAAATAAATGCCTTAGAGCTTTCTGCTGTTGTTTTCGAGCCCAAGTCTCGCGAAAATGATTACATCATCGACCAATTACGAGTTGCTATCGGGAGTAATGGGCTCGAGGGGTATGGCGCTTTTGTACAGAAATTTTCGAATGTCCTCAAGGCCAAGATAGAGGAGAGAAATGCAAAAGAAGCGATCTATCGTATTCCTGCAATCACTCTTATATATTTTCTTGTGAAAACTCGATCACGCTCCCTTCCTGGATGTTGGCCTTTTGATCTGCAGATGCTTGAGCCAATATACAGTGATCTGGGCATTGCGCCCCGGTGGACTAAAGATATCTGAATCTGTGACCGGCAACAGATCGACCGCAATTAGGCGATTTTTTGCCCTGCTTAGGGGATTAAAGCTACGAATAACCAGTTTCCTATCATGACCTGTCATTTGCTTTTCCCTGCGGTCGTAAAGCGAGATAAAAAATACAGCTGTTGAGCTTGGCTTATAAGTTTGGCATATTTTATATTTTATCGGTAGAAACCATTATTCATTATTTCGAGAGAATGACGTGTCAAACAAGAAGCTCATCTACCTAGATTACAATGTGTTTGCTTATTATCACGACAACAAAGATCCTAGGGTTCGTTTGCGTATTGATAAACTAAGGGATGCATATAGATTCTGTTACAGTCCCGCGCATTTGGAGGATATTGGATCTTCTCTTATGTGGAATAGGGGCCAGAATAAAGCTGAAGCCAAGAAAATTGCGAAACAAACAATTAACAAAGCTATAACTATTTCCAAAATCACTGAGGATCTTGAAGTTTTTCCAGGCACAGGGTGTGAGCCGGCAAAATTCATACGAGAGTTTCCTGCCAGATGTCTCGATCGTGTGTTGAAGCACGCTGATAGAAACTATTACCTTGACCCGAAAGAACGAAGCATGCTCGAAGGATTTAAAGCCCAAGACCCTAAGGGTGCAACTTCTAATGTAATGGCTAATATGCCGCTGGACTTTTTGTGTAAGCCAGAATATGAAAACCCTCTGTTGGAAAAGTTGAAGTCGAGTCTTTCGCTCGCAGAGAAATGCGCGCGTGCGGGGGTCACTAATTATACGTGGGAAAGCATATCTAAATCGCAAGAAGTCATGGAACACGTTTTCGAGGTGGTATTCAATCACCTCGAGGAAATCCGATATAAGCCTGATGCTGTTAAAAAGTCCAGGTCGCGGATGCATGATGTTTCACACGCTATTTATGCGGCGCACGCAGATTACTTTGTGACCAATGACGGAGGCTTTTCAAGTAAAGCGCGCGTCGTCTACTCATATCTTGGCGTACCAACGGAGGTGGTGGATTATCTACACTTTATGGAGCACCCTGAACTCTTTGAATGCTGTGTAGACTCCTGAGCATTCCGCGGATCACTATGGATCAACGTTGATATTACGACTGACAGGCTGCAATGGGCTGAAGGCCGCCGCCTACGAGTGGCAGCTTTCGACCCAAAAGCAGTCATTTCTTTGTCTTGAAAACTAGAGGCGACCCAACACGTGTGCTCGTTCTGACCAATAGATCGCAAGCGTCATTCCTTGACAGCTTGGGACCACATCGACAACGCAGACATTCGCCGTCTTTACCGTAAAGCACGTGAGGGCTAGGATGGCTCGTTGTTAGTGGGGTGGCGATGCTCTCGCAAGACCAGTGATAAGGCTGCTCGGCCGTTGACGGATCTGCAGTAAAGGAGAGTGGGATGGTGGATGGGATCGAAAGCATTGCCAGCGGATTGTTGACCACACATGCAAAGTTGGTATTGCACAACGCCAACGAAGCGGAAACCCGTAAAAAGCTGATCGACAGAATCGTAGAGGACGTGTTGGAGTGGGACGACACTGACATTTCTTACGAGGAGCGGGTCTCCGAAGATGGAGGTACAACGTACGCCGACTACATCATTCGAACCGCAGATGTGGCGTTGCTCATAGAAGCAAAGCGCATCGGGCGCAGCTTCGACGTGGTACCCACCCAGAAGCGAGTCAAGCTCACGGGTCGCATCATGGAAGGCGATACCGGCGCAGCAATCGTCCAAGCTCGGGACTACTGTAGGAAAAAGTCGATTCCTTTCGCCGTTGTCACCAATGGTGCGCAATGGATCATTTTCCCGGCAGTCCGTACAGATGCCGTTTCTTTCTCAGATTCTTATGCAATCGTGTTCGACTCGCTGAGTCGAATCCTTGGGGAAGAGCTGGAGCATTTCGTCGATCTGCTATCACGAACGGCTGTGGTTGAAGGAAATCTCGCCATCGAGCTTATAGGTCGGACTACTGACCAGTTTGAGGAACGGCGCCTCAACAAATTCTTCAAAGGCTCAACTGTAAAACGACATAACCCCATCTATCCGCTGATTGAAAACGAGGTCATTAGCGCATTCTCAGACTCAATCGTCGGTGCTGAGAGCTCACTCCTCGAAAAGTGCTATGTGAAAAATGCCGACCGGCAAAAATTCGATAGCCGCATCAGGATGCACTTACAGCGCAGAGAGCCCCTCTTCTCGACGCAGCCCAAAAAGCCGATGCGAAAGAAGGAATCCTCCTCCCTTGCAGACTCGATAAGCTCCGCCTCTGCGTCGCGACGGCCGTTGGCGATTTTGATTTTGGGTACAGTGGGCACAGGCAAAACAACCTTTCTCCAATACACGCGCAAGGTTGCGTCCGCAGCATACTTTGAAAAAAATCAGGCGGCGCCCTACCCGCATTGGATTGATATCGATTTCCGAAATTTTTCGCGCAGCGAGAATCCGCTGGAATTCATTTACGCGCACCTGTTCAGCTACCTGAGCAATGACCCATATTTCAGGGATTTTCAGCGGGCCATCAAACCTGCCTATCGCGAAGAGATCGACGCGCTTCAATCAGGGCCTATGTTTCTCATCGCTCAAAACCAGACCGAGTTCGATAAAAAAATAACGGAGCTGATTCTCAACGACTACAACGCCAAACGTCCCTACGTGGACAAGATGATTACGCATGGCTCGAAGCATGCTCCAATCTTCCTGGTGATCGACAACGTCGACCAGTTCGAAGATGACAGTACGCAGTCAAGAATTTTTTCCGATGCCATGGCCATCGCAGGACGATTGTCCCTCAACCTTATTATCTCTATGCGCGAGTCTACCTACGTGGCACATAGGGGGTCTTCGACCTTTGATGCTTTTGATTTTGACCCTTTGCATATCGAGCCGCCTGAAATACCCGCAGTATTGAGCCGTCGCTTTTTTATGACCGGCCAAATGCTAGCTGGAAAAAGCGGGAGCTTTACGACCCAGGGAGGCGTAAATTTCAAAGTCGAGGACTTGTCGGTATTTATTGATATCGTCAAGGCTTCGGTACTTGGAACAGAAATTGGCGAACGTATTGACGTTCTTGCCAACCACGATGTGCGCCTAGCCCTCCGGATGACCAGGGAGTTCCTAGCAAAAGGATATACGGATCCAGCAAAGGCTCTTCAGAGTCATAAAAATAAAAATACCTACGTGCTGCCGAAACAGGAGGCGTTCCGCTCTATCCTGCTGGGCAACCAATCTGTATACAGCGAGGAATTCTCCGTAATTGGCAATCCCTTTGACTCACGGCTAGGGAAATCCAATGGCGGATTGCTCAGGATGTTTATCCTCTCGGCACTGGTTAAACAGAGCAACGCTGAAGGGGGCCACATTGACGGCCCCGAGATTCGTGACAACATTCGATCTATCGGATTCTCGGAAGACGATACTTTGAAAGTCCTGACCGACCTGACCGAGCTAAGATTCATACACACTAAATCGCATGGCAAAGCCGATCTCAACAGCGGTTATTATGCGAGTCGGCTGGGTGGCCATGTCGTGCGAGCGTTAATCGCCGACCTGACCTTCGTCGAAAATATCTTGATGGATACTTTTATTTCTGACAAAGACGTATGGGACAGGCTCCGAGATCTGACTCAAAAGATTAGGGACGAACGCGAAATTGTTGTCCGGATGGAAATCAGGGTCGAACGTGCAAAGCTTTTTTACCATCTTATGACTGAGCAGTATTCGCCCCTGTTGGATGAAGCAAGAAAAAGGGGCTTGAATCCAGTCTGGTTGGGAAATCCTCTGGACGAGATGCGGGCAGCTTTCGACGCGGACACTTCTAAAGCGCTTCATTCAGCCCACCGGCATTATGGGAAGTAAACGTCCATGGTCAGGGCCGGGCTTGCGCATGCCGCACACTGCTCGCCCTGGCCTTGGTAATGTTTCTGATTGCGACAGACCGCTTCTGGCCGTTTTCTGCCGATTAATTTCCGCGTTCTCATAGCGCCGTGTAGCTAGCAGCATAAGATTACAAAATTGCTATTACTTCGAGAATTTTGAGCTACGGCCTTCGATGGCGGATCTGAGTTCCGTCTCTTCTTCCTCACGAAACCCGTCGTCACATAGTATAAGTTTGGAAAGGCTAAACCAGCAGACGGCGCAATCATCAACTGCTATCCAGCTCGAATGTTCAGGATGTAAATCAAGCCAGCTTGATGCTTCGGCTTCCCGCCCTCCAGGTCGCAGCGAATCGTCTAGGATTGGAGTTGAACCAATGATGCGATCTTGCAAATCCAAAGGAAACAGAGCTTTTAGTTCCTTCAAGGTACGATTTACTCGCCATGTGCTGCTGATGACCACGTACGTGTGAGGGTAATTGCGCAGAACTGCCGATAATCTTGGGAGGTACGCAAATGGCGCAGACTCCTTTCCAGGCCTGTCCTTTCGAGGAAAAAGAGGGTGCAGAACACCATCAATATCAAGAAAAATTATCAATACCCTTCTCCAGACAGGTTTGTGACCCACTCACCCTTGAGCTGAACTCTAAATTTGATGGCTGACTCATCCAGTACGCTAAGCGTAGCGGGCGTGGAAATGCTAGTACGCTAAGCGTAGTGGGTGTGGAAATGCCAGTACGCTGAGCGTAGTTTGTGTGGAAATGTCGCACGAAAGGCTGTCGACTGAGGGTAACCGTCCGGCCAACTCACCTTCCTGACCCCGACGCCAAAGGCGATGGTGTCCACCTAATTTAAGTGGACACCATTTCTAGCCTTTTAAGCGGGTCTTTCCATGCAGTCACAACGCCGTTCCTATTCAAAATCCTTCAAGGCCCAAGTTGTCCAAGAGTGCGCCCAGCCCGGCGCATCGATTGCCAGCGTCGCGCAGAAGCACAGCCTTAACGCGAACCTCGTCCATAAATGGATTAGGGTACTCACGAACAAAACCATGGCGCTGCAACCTGCTTTCATTCCAGTGCCCTTGCCGCTAGCCGGAGGACATTCGCAGGCAGCTTCATCGAGTATCTGCATTGAAATCCAGCACCCGCGTGGCACCGTCAAAGTGAACTGGCCGACCGAAAGCGCTGTCGCCTGTGCCACCTTTCTGCGAGACCTATTGGTATGATTCGGATCGATGCCATCTGGCTTGCCACCGAGCCTATGGACATGCGCGCCGGTACCGAGACCGCGCTGGCCAGGGTGATCGCGGTGTTCGGTGTGGCGAAGCCGCACTGCGCATACCTCTTCGCTAATCGCCGTGCCAACCGAATGAAAGTCTTGGTGCATGACGGTGTGGGCATTTGGCTGGCAGCGCGACGATTGAACCAAGGCAAGTTTCATTGGCCCGGCATCCGTCACGGATCGGAAGTCGAACTCGATAACGAGCAACTTCAAGCCTTGGTACTGGGTTTGCCGTGGCAGCGGGTCGGCGCAGGCAGCGCGATCACAGTGCTTTAGCCCCTGCCATTAGCCCATCGGTTTATCGCTGTTGACGACCTGCTCTGACACAATCAGCGGCATGACTTCCTCGCCCAATCTCGACCAGATGACACCGGAACAGCTGCGCGGCTTGGCCGAACAGGCTATGCAGTTGCTGTCCCAGGTCGACTCCATGAGCCAGAAAATCCAACGCCTCGAAACGGTCAACGAGCAACTGGCTCATGAAATCGCCATCCTCAAGCGACACAAGTTCGCCAAGCGCAGCGAGCAACTGAGCCCCGACCAAGGCAGTCTGCTCGATGATCTGCTCGATACCGATATCGCAGCTATCGAAGCCGAGCTGAAGGCAGCCAATCCGCCGGCCGCACCGGCCGAGCCACGTAATAAGCCCAAGCGTGCACCACTGCCGCCGCAGTTTCCGCGAACCGTGATCCGTCACGAACCAGAGAATACTCAGTGCGTGTGCGGCTGCCAGCTTCAGCGAATCGGCGAAGACGTCAGCGAGAAGCTCGATTACACTCCGGGCGTGTTCACCGTTGAGCGGCATGTGCGTGGAAAATGGACGTGCCGTCAGTGTGAAACACTGATCCAGGCGCCTGTACCGGCCCAAGTGATCGACAAGGGCATCCCGACCGCAGGCCTGTTGGCCCACGTGATGGTGGCGAAGTTCGCCGACCATTTACCGCTGTACCGGCAGGAGAAGATTTTTGGTCGGGCCGGACTGCCCATCGCCCGTTCGACACTGGCGCAATGGGTCGGACAGACCGGTGTGCAGCTCCAGCCTCTGGTCGATGCGCTGCGTGAGCATGTGTTGGCCCAGGGCGTGATCCACGCCGATGAGACCCCGGTTCAGATGCTCGCACCAGGCGAAAAGAAAACCCACCGCGCTTACGTGTGGGCCTATAGCACCACGCCTTTCTCGGCCCTCAAGGCCGTAATCTACGACTTCAGCCCCAGCCGTGCCGGCGAACATGCGCGTAACTTCCTGGGCACGTGGAACGGTAAGCTGGTCTGCGATGACTTCGCCGGCTACAAGGCCAGCTTCGAGCTGGGCATCACCGAAATCGGCTGCATGGCCCATGCACGCCGCAAATTCTTCGACCTGCATGCAGCCAATAAAAGCCAGTTGGCGGAGCAGGCGCTTCACTCGATTGGCGGGTTGTATGAAGTCGAGCGACACGCCAAGGAAATGAGCGACGAAGACCGCTGGCGATTACGTCAGGAAACAGCGGTGCCCATCGCTGAAAAACTGCATGAGTGGATGTTGGCCCAACGCGAACTTGTGCCCGAGGGTTCGGCCACGGCCAAGGCCCTGGATTACAGCCTTAAACGCTGGGTAGCGCTGACGCGCTACTTGGAAGATGGTGCTGTACCCATCGACAATAACCAGATCGAGAATTTGATCCGGCCGTGGGCGCTTGGGCGCTCGAACTGGTTATTTGCCGGGTCGCTGCGCAGTGGAAAAAGGGCGGCGGCAATCATGAGCCTGATCCAGTCGGCGCGTATGAATGGGCACGATCCGTATACCTATCTCAAGGATGTGCTGATGCGGCTGCCGACACAGCGGGCGAGCGAAATCACGCAATTACTCCCGCAGCATTGGATGCTTGCCTGAGACAGGCTAAGTGGACTTCGCCAAATAGTCAGCTCAAAGGCTGACTTGTATCAACAATTCGGAAGCGACTTTTCTCAGCATATAGGTTTCGCGCAGAATTGATTGCCCCATCGAAGACTCGTGACGCTGCATAACGGCTTCATTGTGCGTGATGGCTTCATGCAGGTTGATCCAGACAGGCCGCATACCATTAGCGATTTCGTGGCTTTCCATTCTCACGGGCTCTAGCTGGGGCGCTACTTCGCATTGATAAAAATGCGAGGTCATGTGCATCAGATCGTACTGTGGCCCCCAGTAGGGCCGGTACTCCTCAATGTAACCGTAGTGCTGGAGCACCTTTATGTCACGAGCACCAGTCTCTTCCTCAAGCTCACGCTTCAGGCCTGTGACAATGTCCTCGTCACCATCAAGGCCGCCTCCAGGAAAGCTGAAGTCGTTATAGCGCTCGGTGAACAGCAACAGGATCTGTTCATCCCGCATCACGATGCCGCGTGCTGCATGTCGACGGAATACTCTGCCCTGTTTGGATTTCAGCTCGGGGTGAACAATTTCAGTTATGAGTTGCATGTGGTCTCGTTACGGCAAAATCAGTTAGTCATCGTCCAGGGTGGCCACGGCATTTCCGCAGTTCTGGAAATACTGTGGCCAGTGGAACTGGCTCAGCGAAGCAGCAATACGGGTAAAGTGGATGTTCGCAGCATCGTCGTGGTCGTGCTGCCTACCAGAAACTGCCTGATGCGTGAGTGCCCGTACGCCCCCATGACCAAGAGGTCAATGCCGTGCTCTGCCTGATACGCATGAAGTACCGACTCTACTTCGCCTGGGCGGATCTCGGCATGCACTAGCGGGCCAGAAGAGGCAAGTGTGGTTCGTGCTTTCTCCAGCTCGTTCTGGTTTTCTTCAGAGTCCGTACCAACCATGACGATATGAATTGGCAGGTCTTCGCACAGCGGGCTTGAAGCAAGCATCTGTACGGTCTTGTGGCCTGTAGCGCTGCCGTCAAATGCCACCATGATCGTTTCAGGTTTCCTGAAATGGCTGGTTGTAATCAGGATGGGGCGGTGGATTGTTCGGACTACCGCTTCAATCTGGCTGCCAAGACTTTGGGCACTGCGCGTGCTGTCCTCACCGACTCTTCCAATCACCAGTAATCGAATATCGTCTTGGAGATCGCTCAGGCTCTCGACGAGATGGCCATGGCGCTGCTTCAGATCAGGTGACATGGCGCCAGAGATGACTGTTCGCTCGCGAGCTTTTTCAAGCATGTGCTGCCCATGCTCCAAGGCCAGTTTTGCACGCTGCGCATCCAGCGTGGCCAACTCTTCCAGTAGATGTTCTCTGCTACCGAGACCGATATTGCCGCTGAGGTCAGCGGATGCAGGATATTTTTCCCTATCCAGCACATGGAGCAAGGTCAGGGGAGCGCTGAGTCGTTGCGAGGCCCATGCTGCGTAATCGCAGACCGCCAATGAGGATTGTGAGTTATCAATGCATGCCATTACGTGGGTCATTGTCGTTCTCCTTAGTGGCTCATGAGCTTGTCGATGGCACCGGGTTTGTCATGCACGCCGAAGCGGTCAACGATTGTTGTGCTGGCTTCATTGAGACCGAGCACTTCAACCTCAGCGCCTTCACGGCGGAACTTGATCACGACCTTATCCAGCGCTGCGACGGCGGTGATATCCCAGAAATGCGCTTGTGTGAGATCGATGGTGACTTTGTTGAGCGCTTCCTTGAAGTCAAAAACTTCAGTGAACTTGTCCGCAGAGCTAAAGAACACCTGGCCCACGACGCGGTAAGTCCGATGCGATTCCGTCTCTTCCAAAGTGCTCTTGATATCCAGGTAGTGCCCAACCTTATTGGCAAAGAACAGCGAAGCCAGCAGCACACCTACCAGTACGCCGTAGGCTAGGTTGTGAGTGGCCACGACGACCACGACGGTCGCCACCATGACGAGGTTGGTCGACAGCGGATGCTCTTTCAGATTGCGCAAGGAATCCCAGCTAAAGGTGCCGATGGACACCATAATCATCACAGCCACGAGTGCCGCCATAGGGATTTTGGAGAGCCATTCGCCAAGAAATACCACCATCAGCAGCAGGAAAACGCCGGCACACAATGTCGAGAGACGGGTGCGGCCACCAGATTTCACGTTGATGATCGACTGGCCGATCATGGCGCAACCTGCCATGCCGCCAAGCATGCCGGCAGCGATGTTGGCCACACCCTGGCCTTTGCACTCGCGGTTTTTGTTGCTGGTGGTATCGGTCAGGTCGTCGACGATGGTCGCGGTCATCATCGACTCCAGTAGGCCTACAACTGCCAGCGCAGCGGAGTAAGGAAAGATGATGCGCAGGGTTTCAAAGTTCAGCGGCACTTCAGGCCACAGAAAAATCGGCAGCGTATCCGGCAGTTGGCCCATGTCCCCCACGGTACGGATATCTAGCCCCAGATAAATGGCGATGGCAGTCAGGGTCAGGATGCACACCAGTGGTGAGGGAACCAGCTTGCCGATCTTAGGTATATACGGAAACAGGTAGATGATTCCAAGGCCCGCTGCGGTCATCGCGTAGACGTGCCAGGTCACGTTGGTCAATTCAGGTAACTGCGCCATAAAAATCAGAATCGCTAATGCGTTCACAAAACCCGTGACCACAGAGCGAGAGACGAAGCGCATCAGCGAACCTAGCTTCAGGTAACCCGCGAGGATTTGAAGTACCCCACAGAGCAACGTGGCTGCCAGCAAATACTGAAGTCCGTGCTCTTTAACCAGAGTGACCATGAGAAGTGCCATGGCGCCGGTAGCCGCCGAGATCATGCCGGGACGACCGCCGACAAAGGCAATAACAGCACAGATACAGAAGGAGGCGTAAAGTCCGACCTTTGGGTCAACGCCGGCGATGATGGAAAAGGCGATGGCTTCAGGGATCAGCGCAAGTGCGACTACGAGCCCCGCGAGCACATCTCCACGGACGTTGGAAAACCACGTTTGTCTAAGTTTTTGCAGCATAGAAAATATCCAAGGCAAAGCATCGCGCACGCCAAGGGAATGGCGAGCGAATCGATACAAATTCAAATTTTGAGGATTTTTTTGCTGTGTGCTTAAGGCGTATAACCAGGCGTACAGCAGTGCGCACCCGCGAGCGAGGCTAGCGGAAGCAGGTTGTTGCGAGGGGGCGTAGCGCTAAGGCGGCGTAGGCTGCCAGTAGATCGTTTGGAGTACAGTCATGCTGATGTTCCTGTAGCTCAAGGGGTATGCGGAGCAGAAGTATACAATGAAGCCATCGTCGATTGCGACCCGCTGCCAAGCTCCGCATGAGCTACGTCAGATACAGGCTTATTCAATGGGTATACCTGCGGGCAAGGCTTTGTTTTCCACCCGTTCTTGTCTGAGCTGGTCTGTGTGCTGAGAGGTGAGTTGGCCAGACGGTTACGACTGAGGGTTTGGCTTCGTAATACTTAGGAGTTGGCTTCAACCGCTATCGACTTATTTTGGATATGGTACTGATACGGCATTGTTTAGGGGGACGAGGTGCATGCTGATTGACCCTCACAGGATCAGAATACTAATCCTTCCGCGGCCTGAATCAGTACCTCTTCTACTCGACGAGTGCCCTGTATTGTGGAGAGCATTGCGATTGGGCTTTTTCCTAAAAAACGGAGTTGGGATTTGTTGAGCCAGTTTTCAGCTTTCTGATTGTTCCCGAAAAGCACCCCTGCCATGGCTGTGATGTGTGCGACACGAAATAGTCGATCGCTTTCGTCGACTGTCAATCGATGACCGCGCATAAGCCTCTCATCAAGGTTTTTTTGTGGAATGATGAGGTCACGCGCTTCAATGCTTAGAACTCCATGGTCGCAAAGCTTATCGACAATACCGGCTGGGAAGCCGGCCTCGATCAGATCGTGGATATCCTGATCTGAAGCGCGGATTTGGATATGAAGAATCACTTCCAAACGGAGCCGATAGGCGCGGTAAGCATCATCACGAAAAATATCTGTAACCATGGGGGACGCTTATCCTGGCTCGTCTCTTGCGGTGAGCAAAAGCAATTTTTTGTACCTTTTGGCAATGGGCGGATTTATTCACCATAGTTTTTCAGTCCTCACTGTTGAGACTTACAAATCGTCGGGGTCTCGGAATGGGAGAGTGGCCACGTAACACCGCTTTGACCGATTCGGCAGCTCGCTCAAGGCTATCTCGATCGGCCAAGTACACTGCCTCTATAAGCTTATCCGGCTCTTCGCATTTAAGGGTGTAGAAAAAATCTGACCGGCTGGAAAAGGAGTCGAGGATCTTAGAAAATGTAAGCTCTCACACCAACAAAAACTAAGCCCCCGACGTGAACAATCTTACCTTTTCTAGCCCTGATCTTTCCAGCTTTTGCCAACTGAATAACCTCGGCCTGACTGCCACTGGACAACATCTTTGTGCAGAGCGCGCCGTCATCGAATGTCGTTTAACCAAAGCACCCGAGCCATGCCCCAAGTGCGGGGCTGCTGGTGTTTCACGCGGTACTGTCGATAGGCATCTTGCTCACACACCTTACGGACAACGACCAACCAGATTGCTGCTGCGTATCCGTCGCTGGCGTTGTGCTTGCGGCTGTTTCTGGCATGAAGATACAAACAGTGCAGCACCTCCACGTTCAAAGCTTTCATATGGGGCGATACGCTGGGCATTAGCTGCCATCGTGCTGGATCATCTGTCGGTATCTCGTGTTGCGAGCCAGCTTGATGTTGCATGGCACACCGCTAATAATGCCATTATCAACGAAGGACGGCGCCTGCTTTTTAATGACTCGACACGTTTTGACGGTGTGACCGTGCTGGGCGTGGATGAGCATGTTTGGCGACATACACGCTGTGGTGACAAGTACGTCACCATCGTGGTTGACCTTACGCCCGTGCGTAACAAAAACGGGCCGGCCCGCTTGCTCGATGTGCTGGAAGGCCGCTCCAAACAAGCCTTTAAGCAATGGCTACAGAGTCGCCCCAAATCGTGGCGTGACCAGATCGAAAGCATTGCCATGGACGGTTTTACGGGGTTTAAATCTGCAGCGCAAGAAGCCCTGCCTCAAGCCCAAACCGTGCTGGATCCTTTCCATGTCGTGCGCTGGGCAAGCAACATGCTGGATGAATGCCGCCGGCGTGTGCAACACGACATCCTGGGCCGCAGAGGGCGTAAAAATGACCCGCTCTACAAAAGCCGTCGAACGCTACTGACTCGGATCAGCTACCTGTCTGACGCCAACAAAAAGCAACTGTTCCAGCTGTTTGCAGATGAGCACCACCTCGAAGTGGATTGCACCTGGAGCATGTACCAACGGGTGGTCAGCGCCTACAACGAGCCGGATCGAAAACGTGGTAAAAAACTCATGGAAGAGGTCATAAATATCATTACAGCCAGCGACTTGCCCAAAGCGCTCATCGAGGTGAAAGGCTTGGGGGAAACGCTGAAAAAATACGCTGAGAGCATCCTTGCCTACTTCGACCGGCCAGGAACCAGCAACGGTCCAACAGAAGCTATCAACGGGCGACTTGAGCACTTACGAGGTACCGCCTTGGGCTTTAGAAATTTAACCAATTACATAGCCAGGTGCTTGCTGAAGTCAGGAGGGTTTAGAAATCAGCTACACCCTTAAATGCGAAGAGCCGCTTATCCCTGCCTATTCGTTTGGCGTCAAGTATCTCGTCGACGCTGGAGTTTTTCGAAAGCTTCTTGTCTACACCCATTGGGATGACCCTCTCAGAGGTTGCTGGACATGCTTACAAAACTATCCTAGTGCACATTGTGCCTACGCCCTAGGGCGCAATGATCCAAATGACCGAACGGTTAGAGGGCTGTATTGGACATAGCGTTACGGATTACCTCACGAATTACAGCTGCGCGGATAAGTTTGTCGTATCTATAGAGCTGCTTTTCACTCCAGTACACGAAAGCCGGCGGAGACTCAGATGAATCTAAGCTCTGGCCACGGATCGTTGATTGCTTGCTTTAACCAGACCCCAGAAGCATCCTCCTCCCGATAAAAAGAGCAAATACGTAGTGCTCTCGCCAGCCTTTCGCAATTGAACCGTAAGACGGGAACGTTATCATCCGGTATACCGGTGCCATCCGGACGGCCGACATAGGTCCGTTCCGACAACATGATCGTCAATCCTACATTCAGCAGTGAGTAACAGCTTGAAGTAATCCAGTCTGGATGCCTTTCTGAAATGGTTGTGGTTTGTCAGAGCATGAAGTACAGCGTCTTCACCTATTGGCGGATTAGCGTCAAGCCGTCATTTTTCAGCGGAGACTGAGCGTCTTCGGATTCGCTGGCTTCTGGGCCAATGCCGATTTACCCCCCGTGTGGCAGGGAAGTACTTGCCCAACTCCTGGCCGCAGGATTGCAAGCTGAGCAATGAAGATTTCGAGGTCACCAATGAGTTTGCTCATGTACTCTCGTGAGCTTCGTAAGTAGTTTGAAACCGCTGCTGCGTGCAGCGACCCTACGAATACCGCAACCATCATTTACAGGAGTTTGAAGTTGAACAACTTCTCACACAGAACGCGCGCGCGCGGGAGAATCCGCCGCAAGAGATCCTTAGTGGCTATCACGCTGGTCGCTGTGGTCGCACTATTGGTCGCTGCAGCACTGGTTCAAAATCGCGGACTGCAGATTGATGCAAAGCGCAATGGATTCGGCGTCAAGCTCGATCCGGCGGAGCAACCGGCCCCCTCTATTGCCACCCATAACGATGGCTCTCCCATCGTTACCGCAGCTGACGCGCAGGTCGAGGTCCACGTCACCGGGCCAACTAAATCGGCGCCTGCACAAAACCCTGTAAGGGACGGAATGTCCACCCACGGAGCGGCCTCGCCGATCGTTACAGGGCAAGGCGCTGTGGTTAAGGCCACAGTCGATACCCGGCCGTGAGGGGGGCTAAACTTCGCCGTACGGCGATGATGCTTTTGGTGTTGGTTATGCCTCCGTTGGCCTTGGCGCAGTCACCTGATATGCAGACCACGGGCCCATGCTCGTCCATCGTCAGCGGTGCGGGCGCATCGGGGACAAGTTATTGCATCGGTATCACCAAAGAAGCGTTGGAACGCCTGACAAACATCACTGCCGCGAGCCAGGGCCGCAGGCTCTTTGTCGCAGAGGCTTGGCTTAGCCCGACTCCGATGTTCGGACGCCCTAGCGGTTACAAGCAATCCGTTAACGAGCAGGTTTTCTTGACCGTGCGCGCGACGAACATCACGGCGGCGCCCATTGTCCTGACAGCAGCCAAGTGGGAGATCGTGCAAGCGAAAAATCTGTCCAAGGGCGGCGGCTCATTCGGCTACAGGAACTTGCTGTGGCCTGCGCTTTCAGTGAATAAGCCAATCAAGATCGAGGCTGGAGAACAGGTCGACATCAAGTTCGGTGAAGGTTTGGAGCTGAATGGCATGGCCAGCCGCCTGCGTAAAAACCGCGACCTGGACAGTGCATATACATTGCCTGTCGAACCGACACGGATCAACGGCGACAGATACATCAATTGGTTTGCCGAACAGATGGAGCTGCTGTACGGGGCCAAGGCCAAGCTGCGACTCACTTTTTATGAGGGTGACTACAAGCCTATCGCCAGTTTGTCATTGCCACTCGCACAGGGCGTGGACTTTTTCTATCATGGCGAGGCGGTGGACCAGAAAGGAAACGTGCAGTACGCGCCCCGCCTTGCGTACGACGCCTTCCTTGGCCAGTACCTCGAAATGCGGGCGAAAATAGAGCCAGGGTTTCGTATTAACACTCCGCCGACCACGTTGATTGAGGTAACTCCAGATCCTAGCGTGTGGGGTAAGCAAAGGTATCGAGATCTGGGGATTCAAGAGCAGCCGGAGGATTGATGTTGCGCGCATAGTGGCAGTGCTCTCGAGTCCTATAGCTGGCGGCTCAAGGCATTGTTATGGTGTGGCATTTTCCTTCCTGACGAAACATACATCCGCTACATTGATTTTTTAATTGGAGCAATGAATATGAAAGGTGTCGTGTACGATCCACCAGGGCCAGGCCTTCCATACCTGGCTGTTGTTTTAAACAACGGCGAGGTCGTTGTCGCCAGAAGTGTGTCCTCAGTAGCAGCAGGTGAGGCAATGATCGCAAAGGTCTTCAGTGACTTCGCTGATGCAAAGGCACAAGGAAAAATCTAATCAAATGCCCGTGCCTGCTGCTCGCACGGCAGGCACCTTTCCTATTATTTTCCGGCACTATCCCAACCGCCCTCGGCTGCCTTTTTTGCTTTCCTATTTGGCCAACGGTATAACCTTAAAGGTGTTGACGATTGCTGCGTATCAGGTGAGAGAGATAGGGGGTGATCTTTTCCATCATCAGTTCTGTAAATTCCTTAGCTCTTTCTTGAGGTATTTCCTCACCCTCAGCTATGCCCAGAGTCTTGGCCGCATATGCAAAGCCTTCCCTGACGGCACCTTCAAGCGCTCGCTGTTCACTTCTCCTGATCAAGATTGGTAAGGCCAAATCCGCAGCTGCTCTTTGGACAGCGGGGTCGAAGCCATAGCCGCTTATGACCTTGATAAACTCCTCATCGGCAACGCTACTGCTCACCTCAACGTCGATTTCCTCACTGGTTATAGGATCAAGCGCATAGGTCTCATCTATGTCTGGGCCTACGTAGTTGTCATTGATGAGAACTAGGACCCGGAACATTCCGAAATACTCAATATAGGACCAGAGCCTGTTTTTATCGGAGTCGCTCTTCAAGGAAACGCAGTGGAATATCGTTTTGCTGTCTCGATTGATCACCAGATCACTCAAGTAAGCGTGCCCATAAGGCGGTTCAGCTTGATCGTCCAGTAGGTAGTCAAGTGCCTTGCCAAATTCTCGATGCGGTACTCGACAGTAAGAGGCAAACGCTAATGCTGTCTTGACGAGCGAACGCCCAGCCGCCTTTCCACCGAGACTGAGCTCTACCGTTAAGGGGCTATCCAGGTAGGGCGGCTATTCTGCCTTGCCACTTCATTGAGCGTGGCTTGCGAGTGATCAGCAAGGTCAGTCCCTTTCGGGAAGTACTGTCTTAACAGCCCATTGGTGTTCTCATTCGATCCCCGCTGCCAAGGACGATGAGGATCACAAAAGTAGACCTTGATGTCGGTAGCCACCGTAAAGCGCTTATGGTCAGCCATCTCTTTGCCGCGATCCCACGTCAGCGATTTGTAGAGTTCTTGGGGTAAGTTGCGGGCGTTTTCGATCAGGGCGCTGATGGCCGTCTCGCTATCCTTACCGACCAACTTCACCAGCATTACGTAGCGGGTATGACGCTCAACAAGAGTTGCAATTTGGCTGTTCCTGCTACCGCACAGCAAGTCGCCTTCCCAATGACCTGGAACCGCCCGATCCTTATGGGCATCAAACAGCATCTCGTGGCCTTGGCTGGGGTACGCAACCAACCAGAATGCGCGACTGGCGCACAGCTTCATGTGGGAGACCTGGATACGTCGAAACAGGCCACCGATCAGCAGACTCTCTTCGCTCCAGTCAAATTGAAACGCCTCGCCGAGGGCAAAAGTCAGCGGTACAAAAGCGCGTAAAGACTTGCCTTGCTCACCTCGCCAAGAGCGTACAAACGCCGTGAGCTGGCTGTAGCCGCCGTCGTAACCCTCGGTTTTGATCTGCTCGAAAAGCGCTTTGGCGCTCCTGCGGTTGTGTTTTGGCCGGAACGAATCGGCCTTGAGCGCCTGTTGCAGGGTCTCGTGGAAAGGGCTGAGTTTGTTGAAGGTTGCGCAGCGTTCGTAAGCCGGCTGAGTGGCTTTGGGCGCTCTGACCCATTTTCGGGTGGTGTCTCTAGACAGCCCGGTACGCTTGGCTATCTGATGCAGCGAGAGCTTGTCGCGGAAGTACATCCGCCGGATTTTCCCCAACATTTCCATGCTGATCACCCTGTGTTCTCCTGCTCAAAAAGTGAGCAGAAGCAGTTGAACACCTGGGTCAGTTTTCAGTCGGCAGAACAGCCTTTACTGGGTCAGTTTTCGGTCAGCGGCAACATCGATGTGTCTTGGAGTATTGAAAATCGTATATAAATAATAGTAGTTTGGGGCTGAGTTAGGTCTTATTGCCGCGGATTACCATCCTCGTAATCCATATACTATCACTAGCGAGGCAATAGAAATTCAAGATTACTTTCAATGATCACTGAATTTTAACGTTGCGCGGTTGTGGCTCACGGATTGTCGGAAGTGGAGCCATCAGCCGCTCTCGTGTAAGGCCTGCAATGGTTGCGTTGTAAATGAGTCGATTTGCGATTTCGGCCATCCTGGCGAGTTCTGCTTTCAGTTCATCATTCTCTGCCTGAAGCCTAGAGATCTTCTTCATGGCGTCCAGCGTGCTCCGTGGTCTTGGTATATCCGAGAGCTTTTGTTTTTCTGTTTTGAGATGCTGCTTCTTATTCTTATAAGCGACTTTTACAGCTATTTTCTTGTCGAGCGCCTGACGAGTTGGCGGGTTATCCCAACCCATTATACCTTGTGCACCAATGCAGACTGAGTTCCAGTCCAGCGCATGCTCGGCTGGCCAGTTGCGGATCATCTGAGCGATTTTTCTTTCATGTAGTTCTGTGATCGTTTTAGGCATTATCCGAACTCCGAAGCAACTCCAAGCAAGCCAAGAGATCATCGCCGTATGTAATGCGCAGCTCATTCCTGTCCAGCAACTTTACACCTGCTGCTTTGGCTTTCTCGGACATAATTACCTTCTCGTGGCTGAAATCCTCCCCCGCCATTTCGATTGGGCTGCCGTCAGGTATGTCCGGGTTGTGTAGGATTGCCAACAGTTGATCGAGTCGTTCAATCTGCGGTCCTGCCTTTTCAGTCCATCGCGATGCAGCCCGCTCGTCTTTCGCTATCGCCCGTTGCGCGGCTGTGTAAGTCAGGAATAAATTGTCACGGTCTAGCTTGATGATTTCTGCGGCGATCTTGTCGCCCTTGCACATGAGCAGTTCCGAGCAGTTGAGGCAGTCGGCGAACTTGTTGCAGGGACCGGCTCGCCAACTTCGGCGACAGATGCCATAACGGCTGCGATGGAATGGCCCCTGACCATAAAGCTCTGCTTCCTCATAGGTGACTGGCGTCAGGGGTTCTTGCTCTTGGATTGTCCCGAGCAAGGCTGCTCCATCAGAAGCCGCTTTAAGCGGGTCGTCGTGCAGGTAAGTTCGAGTCTGCCGGATGGTGGCGCGACTACTCCAATCGGTAAGTAATTCTATGGAAACACCGCTGCTGCGCCCTAGTCTGTTTAGAAGGTGGCGAAGGCTGTGAGACTTTAGGTTGATAGCACCATAGCCATTTCTTCGGAAAAAGTTCCCAGCGTGTGGTGTTCTTGGTCCTGTCGACAAATACGGACCAAATGTATCGCTAGTGTAAGGTGCAAGCAGCACCGGACTGATATTAAATTCAGGTGAAAGCTGAAATCGACGAAAACACAGCAGAGATTCGGACATTCGAAGCGGTGGTCGCACCGAATTGCGCGGGTTTTCCTGATAGGGAAAGTGTGGATTGAGTCTACGATGTACTTTTAACACCAGGTTCCAAAGAACATCCAGCGTGAAACCTTTCAACGAAGCACTGCCAGTGTGCAATTTTACGAAGCTCATGCAACTATTCGGGTTGGAAAAACCTAGCGCTTGTACTACCTGACGACTGCTAAGAACTTGGTCGTCAGGTACATTTGGACAGTTCGCGTGTCGATAGAAATGGTCTGGGTTAGTTTCCATATAGCGTGCTAGACGACGACCTTCCTCGGTAATTTTGCTCAACCGTCGAATAGAATCGGTAGCGACTGTTGCCATCGTCTTCGGAATGGCTTTACGAGCGAAATGCCCCGACTTCGGTACCCAGTACGCTAAATAATTCTGGAGTTTTCCATCTTTATCGGCGTCGTCGCGCAAGCAGTCGGTCCGTAGACGCAGGGTTTCGCCAATGCGCATGGGCGCACTCATTAGAAGCCCTGTAACACAAGTGATCATAATATCGTTGTCTATTTGCGTTTCACTGGTGCCTCGCGAGAAAACTTCAGCAATGGCTAGCAGCGCGTCCTGATCTGGTATTTTCTTTAATTTGGCCTCACTTGAAGCGTTTGCGCCGTTGATCGCATCGTAACTGTGTTGTCCCACGTAGGGATTACTCCAGAAACCTGGATCTACCTGAAGAATAAAAAAATCCGCCAGCATCTTCAAGGTTCTCTGAATATGGCTGCACAGCCCTTGGCGGCTGGGTATGTCTACAATAGTGCTGACGACCGCTTCCCAGTGTCGTTGTTCGAACTTGGTGATGTCAGGCACTGGCATATCGATTCGCAAAACGTATTCTATAACCCGAAGCGCTTGTATCTGCATGCATATTGATTTTTGTGGGTGGATCGTATGTCTATATCGCAAATAGGCCTTGGCTAATTCGGTAAAAGCCGGGTGCATTAATTGATGCGTGTCAAGGCGCGTGGTACGGGATGGCAGATTCCGGTATTCGTGGTTGATAAAACGGATGCCTGAGTAAGTTGTTGGCCAGCGATCTGCATTCCAGGCAAAATCCTTCAGGTCAGACCATAGCGTCAGGTTATCTTTGGCCATGGTAACGAATTCACGAAGGTTCTGTTTGGCAGACAATTCGCGTTTAGGGGTGAATCGAATGGACTGACTCATAAGTTCATTTCTCACTCGCTGCATTGCGTGCATTGCGTGCATTGCGTGCATTGCAGCGTCCAATGCAGCTTTTGACAGCGCGTATGTCTGCTGATAGATCTATAGGTATCAATATATTTCGCAGCCCTCCGATTTTGAACGCTTGTTGTTCCGCGGTTTGTCGCTGTTCCAACGCATCCAATACCTCTTGATGTGGCGCATCCACCAAAGGTTCGAAATACCTACAGCGATAACAGGGAATCGGCACAGAGGTTGTCGCGCAGAAACTGAATTTTCCGCAGTGACCGACTGTTTTTAGCAATCCAGCGCGAGCGAATTCCAACTTGCTGGTTTGGTCGTTGGCTCGAGTGGCCTGATCTGCTGAGTCGATCAGGGTTCCCGTAAAAGCCATTGCGAATGGGGCCAGAGCAGGTGCCATTGTTTCATCGAGTTGCCGCGCTTGTTCCGCAGGGTCGTTGTAGTAGGCAACTAAAGTTTGTTCAGACGTGTGACCTAGCCAGTGAGACAGCATGTGAAGTGGTACGCCTTGTCGGGCGAGTTGTCGCGCCCGGGTATGGCGCATACGCGTGGCAGTGACAACCATTGTCCGTCCAGTACGTGGACTGGTGGGAGGCTGCTGTAACGAGTATTTAATCTTTGCCTCACCATATTCGCAAGTCGGAAAATTATTTTCCCAAGTGAGAATTTTAGATACGCTTTCTCGTCGTAGATGAAAAAGCTCGCTGTCTAGATTCCTCAAAAGGCTGAGTCGATTTTGGCCTTCAATGAGTTGCCGAGACTGCCTGACTCGGAATTCGCTGCAAAACAGAGGCAATTTTTTCAGTTGATCATCAGTAAGAGAAAGACCCAGAGTCTCTTCGTAAAGCGCTCTTGCTTCAAGATATTGAAGATGGCATAAGTTCCACAAGTGATCGGCCATAGAGTGAGGCTCAAATTTGCTATCACGAAAACCTATTTCTGCTCCCTTGTCCTTGCTGCCAGGGAAGAGAATGACTTTCCCTATAGGGCTCATTTTATCCGAGCCGTCGTTTTCTTGAATGTCGCCAATTTTTAGGTTCGCAATCTGTACAGGTCTACGTGCATATTGCATTGAAAGAAGCTTGATGAGCGTAACTTGAGTGCTGGATTTGCCACTGTCATAATTATTCCATACTACGCTGAGCAGATCATCATATTCCTCGTTGGTAAGCCAGCTTTTATTTGGATCGTCTGAAAGCACATTGCGCGGGGCTGAGAGATGGGCGGCACTACCATTCAGCAAACTTAAAGCGCTCTGATCAATCATGACGTTGTCGCGTTCCAGCCAATGTAAGAAAAAACATAAGATTCTGTTCTTGATTCTATGGAATGTTGGGACTGTTAGTGCTTTAGCTATCCAGCAAGAGTCGAACGAGCTGGTAGGATATGTAAGTAGAGCTTTTCGAAACGCTGAGATGAGATTGCCATAGCTAGCTGGCGCATAGTCACATTGTGCCGTGAAAGATATTAAGTGATGTTTTAATGACGGTACGAGCGTGGGGTTCAAGTTGGACAGGGCTTTTTCCATGTTGAATCTATTCTGACCAATCTGAACACATGTATCCCCATCCCAATAAAACGCTCCGCACTGAGCGCTGGGGCGCGTAGTACGGTTGAGATCGAGGTCAAATAATGGGGGGTGTGCTGGCAAAGATATTTTTCCATTCATTGTAAAATCCTTGCAGTGTCGGAAGCAATTTTGCGGCCAATTACATGTGATTTTTCTTCAATATGGCGGCGGTTGTAACGTGTTGACATGTGTGAGCCTGGTACCCAACCCATTAGTTGTTCTCTCAGGGTTCTTTCTTCTTCAAAAGACATACCTTCTCTATCTGCGTGCTTTGAAAATCGATAATTCCAGTCGTGCCGTAGTAGGTGGGGGTGAAGGGGTTTTAGTGCTCCAAACATCTGCTTGAGATTAGTAAGTCCTGTACTGAATGCCGTCTTGGGTAGTGCTTGACCTTGGCTGCGTCCTCCGCGATGGACTATAAAAATAAAGGTCTCCTCAGAAAATCCGACATGCGGTACTTCAGCCCGCCAATTGTCTCGATAGTTAATCAGCTGTTCTTCTAAGTTTTCCGATATCGGAACTCTACGCCCCTGAGTTTTGGCGACTGGCTGATGCAGTCGAGCGTCAAATTCATCATGGTGGTTGCGCTCGATGTCCAAGTAGGCGCTATCGATGCCACTGGCTTCGATTAAGTGCTTAAGTTTTAGGCTTAGCAGCTCACCGAATCGCATTCCGGTTTCGTAAAGAACTCGTAGCATCAAAATGTTGCGTAATCTGTGGCCAAAATTTTGTGCTTGTCGAACGCCCTCAAAGGGCTGATCAAACAGGTCCAACAGCCTGCTACGAGTTTCGTTAGGCAGGCTCAAACTTACGATACGCTGCTCGCGTGCAGCTTTTGATCCGACTTTGCGCTTCTTTTTTTCCAAAAGCATTGTGTTTTGCGCCTCAACAGCATCTCTGACTTCGTGCGTATTTGAGTCTGTTATTACCTCATGGGTGAGCCATCGGATGTATCCTGCAGCGTATACAACATAAGTGTTGTACTTTGCGTTGCTGATGACACTAGCCTTGCTGGTCAACTTACTTGCACGCAGACAATTTGTAAGGTCATCAATCTCAGCAGCGCTAAGAAACTTACGGCTATGAAAGCGTTTGGCTAGGTCGATGTATCTGCTGGTTTCCCACTCACAGACTCTCTTGATTGCTGCAAGGTAGACCTTTTGGGTTTCGTGCGTAGTGGATGGCCTGATTGAGCGGGCGATGAAAGCTGTCGGATAAAACAAGGGGAAGCCAGAGGCATTAGCTTCATAGAGTTGAGAGAACCGTTCGCCATCTCTTGCAACAAAGGTCTTGAGCGTATAGTTCATATTTACATCTCTGCGTAGTGGAAGAGAATGTCGATTGCTGTTTACACCTGCTCCTCAGCACTTGAGGCGTTTTTCTGACGCTATGTTAAGATTTGCCTGTTATTCAGAGGCGGTGATGCGATGACGATTTACAAAAGTGTAGCTAACAGGATGGTAGTACTCGATACCGAAACCACCGGCATGCCGGTGACCGACGGCCACCGGATTATCGAAATCGGTTGTGTCGAGTTGATCGGTCGGCGCCTGACGGGCCGGCATTTCCACGTTTACCTGCAACCGGATCGCGAGAGTGACGAAGGCGCCATCGGCGTCCACGGCATTACCAACGAATTCCTGGTGGGCAAACCGCGGTTCACTGAAGTGGCCGATGAGTTTTTCGAATTCATCAAAGGCGCGCAGCTGATCATCCATAACGCGGCGTTCGACGTTGGCTTCATCAACAACGAATTCGCCCTGATGGGCCAGCACGACCGTGCGGATATCACGCAACACTGCTCGATCCTCGACACCCTGATGATGGCCCGGGAACGTCACCCGGGGCAGCGCAACAGCCTCGATGCGTTGTGCAAACGTTATGGTGTCGACAACTCTGGCCGTGAACTTCACGGCGCCTTGCTCGACTCCGAGATCCTCGCCGACGTTTACCTGACCATGACCGGCGGCCAGACCAGCCTGTCACTGGCCGGTAATGCGTCCGACGGCAACGGTTCCGGCGAAGGCGCTGACAACTCCGCCACCGAAATCCGCCGCTTGCCGGCCGACCGCCAGCCGACCCGGATCATCCCCGCCAGCGAAGATGACCTGGCCCGGCACGTGGTACGCCTGGAAGCCATCGCCAAGTCCGCCGGCGCCCCGTCGCTGTGGCAGCAGTTGGTCGAGGCCAAGGCGCAGGCTTGAGGCGAATTAGATGTAACAGGGCTTTTGTGGCGAGAGCGCTTCCTTGCCACAAGTAGTCCTGCTGAATGTTGGAGAGTTGATGGCCACATGATGGTGCACTCATTGACCCGCTTCAGGGCATCGTCGCTCGCCACATCCGCTTCAACCCTCTACCCTGAGCATATTGGCAGGCCACGGTCTGCAGCCTCAGGACACTGAGCCTCATGTATAAAGATTTGAAATTCCCGGTCTTGATCGTGCATCGCGACATCAAGGCCGACACCGTCGCCGGTGATCGCGTGCGTGGCATCGCCCGGGAACTGGAGCAGGAAGGCTTCAGCATCGTTTCGGCGGTGGACTACACCGAAGGGCGGCTGGTCGCTTCGACCCATCACGGCCTTTCCTGCATGTTGATCGCCGCCGAAGACGCCAGCGCCCACTCTCATTTGTTACACAATATGGCCGAGCTGATCGGCCTGGCGCGAGTGCGGGCGCCGGACTTGCCGATCTTTGCGCTGGGCGAACAGGTCACGCTGGAAAACGCCCCGGCCGATGCCATGGCCGAACTCAATCAACTGCGCGGCATTCTCTATCTGTTCGAAGACACCGTGCCCTTTCTGGCGCGGCAAGTGGCCCGGGCGGCCCGTAAATACCTGGATGGTTTGCTTCCGCCGTTTTTCAAGGCGCTGGTGCAACACACCGCCGATTCCAACTATTCCTGGCACACACCCGGCCATGGCGGTGGCGTGGCGTATCACAAGAGCCCGGTGGGGCAGGCGTTTCACCAGTTTTTCGGGGAAAACACCCTGCGTTCGGACTTGTCGGTGTCGGTGCCGGAACTGGGTTCCTTGCTCGATCACACCGGCCCGCTCGCTGAAGCGGAAGCCAGGGCGGCGCGCAATTTCGGCGCCGATCACACCTTTTTCGTGATCAATGGCACCTCGACTGCCAACAAGATCGTCTGGCATTCGATGGTCGCTCGCGATGACCTGGTGCTGGTGGACCGCAACTGCCACAAGTCTGTACTGCACTCGATCATCATGACCGGCGCGATTCCGTTGTACCTGTGCCCGGAACGCAATGAGCTGGGGATCATCGGACCGATTCCGCTGAGCGAGTTCAGCCGCGAATCGATTCAGGCAAAGATCGACGCCAGCCCGCTGACCCAGGGGCGTGAGCTCAAGGTCAAGTTGGCCGTGGTGACCAATTCGACCTACGATGGCCTTTGCTACAACGCCGAACTGATCAAGCAGAGCCTGGGCAACAGCGTCGAGGTCCTGCATTTCGACGAGGCCTGGTACGCCTACGCGGCGTTCCACGAGTTTTTCGCCGGTCGTTATGGCATGGGCACGTCCCGTAGCGAAGACAGCCCGCTGGTATTCACCACGCATTCCACACACAAACTGTTGGCCGCGTTCAGCCAGGCCTCGATGATTCATGTCCAGGACGGAGGTGCGCGGCAACTGGATCGCGATCGCTTCAATGAAGCGTTCATGATGCACATCTCGACGTCGCCGCAGTACAGCATCATCGCTTCGCTGGACGTGGCATCGGCGATGATGGAAGGCCCGGCCGGGCGTTCGCTGTTGCAGGAGATGTTCGACGAAGCCCTGAGTTTTCGCCGGGCGCTGGCCAATCTGCGCCAGCACATCGCTGCGGACGACTGGTGGTTTTCCATCTGGCAGCCACCGTCGGTGGAAGGCATCGAGCGCGTGGTCACCGAAGACTGGCTGCTGCAACCCGACGCGGACTGGCATGGCTTTGGTGGGGTGACTGACGATTACGTGTTGCTTGATCCGATCAAAGTCACCTTGGTGATGCCTGGCCTGACGGCGGGCGGTGCGCTGAGCGAACGCGGGATTCCGGCGGCCGTGGTCAGCAAGTTCCTTTGGGAGCGCGGGCTGGTGGTCGAGAAGACCGGCCTCTATTCATTCCTGGTGCTGTTCTCGATGGGCATCACCAAGGGCAAATGGAGCACGTTGCTGACCGAATTGTTGGAGTTCAAGCGCAGTTACGACGCCAATGTCAGTCTGGCGACGTGCCTGCCATGCGTGGCGCAACAGAACGTCGCGCGTTATCAGGGCATGGGTTTGCGGGATCTGTGCGATCAACTGCACGCCTGTTATCGCAGCAATGCCACGGCCAAACACCTCAAGCGCATGTACACCGTGTTGCCGGAAATCGCCATGAAGCCGGCTGACGCCTATGATCATTTGGTGCGGGGAGAGGTGGAGGCAGTGTCGATTGATGCCCTGGAAGGGCGAATTGCCGCGGTGATGCTGGTGCCGTACCCACCCGGCATCCCGCTGATCATGCCGGGGGAGCGGTTCACCGAGTCGACCCGGTCGATCATTGATTACCTGTCGTTTGCTCGCACGTTTGACAGCAGCTTCCCCGGGTTTGTCGTTGATGTGCACGGACTGCAACACGAAGACGAGGGCAATGGACGGCATTACACCGTCGATTGCATCAAGGAATGAGGACCTTTCCCAGCATGCAGCCGATCATGAATCCCAAATACCCAGGCCTCTCGGTGCGTGTCGCCGATGAGGGGTTTGCGCCCTATATCTGGGGCAGCGATTTCAGTTTTGAAGTCGCGGCCTATGGTGCAGCTGAAATCGGCAAACCGGTGGAGCAGTGGCGGGTCACGCCGATCACCCCTTATCGAAAGTGCTACGGGATTGATCCCGAGGAGTTCAGCAGTTTTCGCGATGCCGCCGACAGTGCGGTGTTCATGGCCTATCTCGATGACGAGCCCGTCGGTCATCTGGTGGTCAGCACCAACTGGAACGGCTTTGCCCATATCGACGAGTTGGCCGTGCATGCGCCAGCGCGCCGTCACGGTGTGGCCAAGGCGTTGCTGGATGTGGCGCAGTTCTGGAGTCGCAAGAAGAAGTTGCCGGGCATCATGCTCGAAACCCAGAACAACAATCTGGGCGCCTGTCGACTCTATGAGCGCTGTGGTTTCGTGATAGGCGGGATCGATCATCTGCGTTATCGCGGCATCGACCCGAACACCGCCGAAGTCGCGCTGTTCTGGTATCGCCTGTTCGATAATCCGCTGGAAAACCCGCTCAGCTCGACAACATCGCCACGGCTTGTTCCGTGAGGATGTCCAGCAGCACCTGAACGGCGGGCATGGGCTCGCCGTTCTTCAAGGTCAGGGCATAGAGGCTGATCGGCACCGCAGGCGCCAAGGGGCAGGCATCCAGGCCGCTCGACTTGGCCCCAAGGGCGGTGAAGGGGTCGACAATCGCCAGGCCTTCGCCGGCCTCGACCATGCTGCGCATCATCTGATGGGTCTGCACCCGCGTCTGGATGACCGGGGCAGGGCGCAAGGCATGCAATTTGTTATCGAGCGCCGGGCTTAGCGGATCATGACCTTCCAGGCCAACCATCGACTGGCCGGCCAGGTCCTGCAACGAAATGTACTTCTGTTTCGGTTGCAGCCAGCCATGGGGCGCCAACAGCTGGAGCTTGCCTTGGGCAATCACTTGGCAATAAATGTCGGCGTGGTCGGGATCGTGCAGGCTCAGCCCCAGATCGCTTTCACGCAGCAGCAGGCTTCTGACGATCTCGCGGGTGGGTTGGCTCAGCAGGGTGCAAGCCGCATCGGGAAGGCGTCGGCGCAGGGCGGCGATGCTGTGGGGCAATAACTGCTGGGCCAGCGGCGGGGTGCATATGATGCGCAGCGGGTGCGCCTGATACTGCTTGAGGCTGCTGGCCAGGCGCTGGACCGGTTCAAGCGCGTCATACACGCGGGCGATTTCAACCTGCAGCTCCCGCGCCTCGCGCGTCGCCTGCAAACGTCCACGCACGCTGGAAAACAGCATGAATCCCAACTGATCCTCGGCATCGCGCAAAATGCCTTCGACCTCGGCCACCGGCAACTGCAGCCATTCGGCGGCGGTGCCCAGATGACCGGTCTGCAAGAGCGCGTGGATCACTTCGATATGACGTAAACGCATGCGTGAAGTCCATGTTCAGCAGGTGAGGGAGTCAGTGACTGAATCCTAACTCAAGTGCGCGCATATGACTTCTGCTCATAACGCGGGGTTATGAGGCGGTGGTGATTTCCGGTCGGATGCCGACGTAAGTGTCGGGTTCGCGAACGATGGTGACATCCGACTGAATCAGCAGAAACTGGTTGTCATCGAGCTTCTTGACGCGATCGCCAATGGCCAGCTTATAGGTGGTGACAGGCTTCGTGTCGCCGAGGCCGTCTGCCGACGGGGTGGATTCCTGGAACTCATGCACGGAATAAACGCGGCCTTCCGCGTCTCTTGCATGGAACTGATCGACGAGTACTGCTGCCATCTGCTTAGAACCTCTGGAGATAAATCACTCAATTTGCGGTTCTGTAGACCGTGGTTAAGCGAAGTAAGTTTTCCTACAGGAAAAAAATAGTCAGGGGCGGTGAATTCAACAGCCCACTGGGTGAATCGTCATCTATAACTACAAGTCTTTCCCATCGAACAGTCGAGAGTCTTCAATGAGCAACGTCTACACGATCGCTGTACTGGTCGGCAGCTTGAGAAAGGAATCAATCAACCGCAAGGTTGCGCTCGCCCTGGCCGACCTGGCGCCTGCCAATCTCAAGCTCACCATCGTCGAAATCGGCGATCTGCCGCTCTACAACGAAGACATTGACGGGACTTCACCGCCGGCAGCCTACAGCACTTTCCGACAACAAGTGAGTTCATCCGACGCAGTGCTGTTCGTCACCCCTGAATACAACCGCTCGGTGCCGGCACCGCTGAAGAATGCGATTGACGTGGGATCGCGTCCCTATGGCAAGAGCGCCTGGAGCGGCAAGCCAGGGGCGGTGATCAGCGTTTCGCCGGGGGCTGTCGGTGGGTTTGGGGCCAACCATCACTTGCGTCAGTCAATGGTGTTTCTGGACGTGCCGTGCATGCAGCAGCCGGAAGCCTATCTGGGGGGCGCAGGTTCGGCGTTCGATGAGTCGGGCAAATTGTCCGAATCGGTGAGGCCGTTCTTGCAGAATTTCATCAATGCGTATGGCAAATGGGTCGAGCAGCATAAGAAAGAGTGACCTGAACGCAACACATCCCCTGTAGCAGCTGCCAGGTTGTTCAGTCTTTGCTTTACTGCATATTCGGAATTCCATATATTCACGCCTCGTTTTTCCAGAGGCGTTTACCCGCATGCTTATAGCGTCGCTGATTTTCCTGCTGACCATCACCCTGGTGATCTGGCAACCCAAAGGCCTGGGGGTTGGCTGGAGTGCGACATTCGGCGCCGTGCTGGCGCTGATTTTCGGGGTGGTGCACCTGGCTGATATCCCGATTGTGTGGCAGATCATCTGGAACGCCACCGGCACCTTCGTGGCGCTGATCATCATCAGTCTGTTGCTGGATGAGGCGGGATTCTTTGCCTGGGCAGCCTTGCATGTGGCCCGGTGGGGAAAGGGCAGCGGGCGCAAACTCTTCGCTTATATGGTGCTGCTCGGGGCGCTGGTGTCGGCGTTGTTCGCCAATGACGGTGCGGCGCTGATTCTCACGCCTATCGTGATTTCCATGCTGCTGGCGCTGCGCTTTTCCCCGGCGGCGACGTTGGCATTCGTGATGGGCGCCGGGTTCATCGCCGATACCGCGAGCCTGCCGTTGGTGGTGTCGAACCTGGTGAACATCGTTTCGGCGGACTACTTCGATATCACCTTCAACCGCTATGCGGCGGTGATGATTCCGGTCAACTTCGTGAGCGTCGCCGCCACGCTGGCGATGTTGATGTGGTTTTTTCGTCGTGACATCCCCAAGGCTTACGACCCCGAGCAACTGGAACATCCGTCGACGGCGATCCATGACAAGGCGACGTTTTATGCCGGTTGGGCAGTGCTGGCCATCCTGTTGATCGGCTGCTTCGCCCTTGAGCCGCTGGGCATTCCGATCAGCGCCATTTCCGCTGTCTGTGCCGCGTTGCTGCTGGCCATCGCCGCCCGTGGCCACAAGATCTCCACGCGCAAGGTGATGAAAGAAGCGCCATGGCAGATCGTGATTTTCTCGTTGGGCATGTACCTGGTGGTCTATGGCCTGCGCAATGCCGGGCTCACCGGGTATCTGGCGGGGTGGCTGGACGGGTTCGCGCAGTACGGCGTTTGGGGCGCGGCGATGGGCACGGGCGTGCTGACGGCGCTGTTGTCGTCGATGATGAACAACTTGCCGACGGTGTTGATTGGTTTGCTGTCGATCGATGCCAGCCAGGCCACGGGAGTGGTGAAGGAAGCGATGATTTATGCCAACGTCATTGGCAGCGACCTGGGGCCGAAAATCACGCCGATTGGCAGTCTGGCGACGCTGTTGTGGTTGCATGTGCTGCAACGCAAGAACATTCAGATCGGCTGGGGGTACTACTTCAAGGTCGGGGTGGTGTTGACGGTGCCGGTGTTGTTGGTGACGTTGGCGGCTTTGGCTTTGCGGTTATCCATTTAGAACGGGGGTGGCTTCTTCGCGGGCAAGCCTCGCTCCTACAGGATTTATGACGAATGCAAATTCAGCGAACGATACAAAACCTGTAGGAGCGAGGCTTGCCCGCGAAGAGGCCAACCCAGGCACTACAAATCTCAACCACTGCCCGGCACGTTCGGCCAAAGATCCGCCACCAGAAACAACCGTTCCGCTTCCTCCCAATCCCCATCCGCGTTCTCGATCAGGCGCACCATCAACTGCGCCGGGGCCAATGGCTCCAGGTCACTGAGCCATGCGTCCAGCTGCCCGGTGTTCCAGGTCTGTTCCGCCGGGTAATGCGCCGGCGCCAGCCACGCATGGCGGGGCAGGGGTTGCCAGCGGCCGAACGGGCGCTGCACGACAAAGTCCGCCCAGTCTTTCTGATGCAGCCAGCTGCCGCGCAGATGCTGTGGATGGGCACCGTGGGGGGGCTCGGCTTGTCCTGGCCACGGATACAGCAGATAACCGCCCAGCCACAGATGCGCGCTGAACTGCTGAATATCCAGCGCCGCCAGCACCTCGCGACTCTCGGGGCGGGCGGAAATCGGCAGTTGGTGTTGCGTCAGATGCGCCAGTTTGCGGTCCAGTCGATCATGACAGCCTGGTCCGAGCCACTGCGCCGTGTCCTGTCCGTCACCATTCTGCGGCCCCAGATACAGCTTGATCGCCAGTTCCAGATGATGCACGCCGTCGCGATCGCGCAACAGCATGTCCAGCTCGCCCAAGGTGTGGCCTTCGCGGCGGATCGGCATGTTGGCGGCAATCAACTCGATACCCGGCGCATGGCGCACGGCGTATTGCCACAAGCGTTCGTAGTACAGGCCCAGTCGCCGGGTCCTGGCCTGCGCCAGCCAGTGCAGCAAGTCGTAACTGTCACGGTCGAGTTGCTTCAGCCAGCGTTCCAGCTGCTCAGGTGCCTGCACCCAGTCGCTGCCGGCCAGCGGATGGCGTTGCGGCCACGGAGTGGTGTCGAGCATCGGCGGCGCGAGGATGACCCAGGCAAGGTCGCGCACTTCGGGGTGGCGCAACTGGTGGGGTAACTGGAGCAAATCGGGAAATAGGATCATCTTGCGAGCATAGCCCTAAACATGAGTACACCCTTGTGGCTGAAAGGATTTTGTCTATCCCGCGCTTTCGCCCATAATCGTGTTTTTCACCGTCGCGCAGGAACCCCATGGAGCAATTTCGTAATATCGGCATCATCGGTCGCCTGGGCAGTTCGCAGGTGCTGGATACCGTCCGCCGACTGAAACGGTTTCTGCTTGATCGTCACCTGCACGTGATTCTCGAAGACACCATCGCCGAAGTCCTGCCCGGTCATGGCCTGCAAACCTCGTCTCGCAAGATGCTCGGCGAAGTCTGTGACATGGTGATTGTGGTCGGCGGTGACGGCAGCCTGCTTGGCGCCGCGCGTGCCTTGGCTCGACACAATATTCCGGTGCTCGGCATCAACCGGGGCAGCCTCGGTTTCCTGACCGACATTCGCCCGGATGAACTGGAAGTCAAAGTCGCCGAAGTGCTCGACGGCCATTACCTGGTGGAAAACCGCTTCCTGCTGCAAGCCGAAGTCCGGCGCCATGCCGAGGCCATCGGCCAGGGCGATGCGCTGAACGACGTGGTCCTGCACCCGGGCAAATCGACGCGGATGATCGAATTCGAGTTGTACATCGACGGCCAGTTCGTCTGCAGCCAGAAGGCCGACGGCCTGATCGTCGCAACGCCCACCGGTTCGACCGCCTATGCGCTGTCGGCGGGCGGGCCGATCATGCACCCCAAGCTCGACGCTATTGTGATTGTGCCGATGTACCCCCATACCTTGTCGGGCAGGCCAATTGTGGTCGATGGCAACAGTGAGCTGAAAATCGTCGTGTCCAAAGATATGCAGATTTACCCGCAAGTCTCCTGTGACGGGCAGAACCATTTCACCTGCGCGCCGGGCGACACCATCACCATCAGCAAAAAAGCCCAGAAACTGCGGCTGATCCACCCGCTCGACCACAACTACTATGAGGTCTGCCGGACCAAGCTTGGCTGGGGCAGCCGGTTGGGTGGTGGAGGCGACTGATGCTCGATCCCGCGCGTAGCTACGACCTGATCGGTGACGTGCACGGTTGCGCTCTGACCCTTGAGCACTTGCTCGACCGGCTCGGTTATCACAAACAAGGTGGCGTCTGGCGGCATCCATCGCGCATGGCGGTGTTCGTCGGCGACATCATCGACCGCGGCCCGCGGATTCGCGAGGCGCTGCATATCGTCCACGACATGGTCGAGGCCGGTCAGGCGCTGTGCATCATGGGCAACCATGAATTCAACGCCCTCGGCTGGGCCACGCCGGCGCCGCCAGGCAGCGGCAAGCAGTTCGTGCGCGAACACACGCCACGCCATGCGCGCCTGCTCGGTGAAACCCTGACGCAATTTGAACATCACCCCGGCGACTGGCATGACTTCCAGCAATGGTTTTACGAACTGCCATTGTTTGTGGATGCCGGGCGTTTCCGCGTGGTGCACGCCTGCTGGGATGCCGGCCTGATCGAGCCGCTGCGCGCGCTGTTCCCCGATGGCTGCGTCGACGAACATTTCCTCCAGGCCTCGGCCGTGCCGGGCAGTTTCGCCTGCACCGTGTTCGATCGTTTGCTGCGCGGGACCGACATGCGCCTGCCCCACGGGCTGACCATGACCAGCGGCGATGGCCTGACGCGATCGTTCTTCCGCACCAAATTCTGGGAAGACGACCCGCAAACCTACGGAGACATTGTGTTCCAGCCCGACGCCTTGCCCGAACCCGTGGCCCAGACGCCCCTGTCGTCCACCGAAAAAAATACCTTGCTGCGTTACGGCGTCGATGAGCCGCTGTTGTTCGTTGGCCATTACTGGCGCAGCGGCAAACCGGCGCCGATCCGTCCGAACCTGGCCTGCCTGGATTACAGCGCGGTGCTCTACGGCAAACTGGTCGCCTATCGCCTGGATCAGGAAACCCGCCTCGACCCGCACAAGTTTGTCTGGGTCGATGTCGAGCGGCCGGAGGTGTTGCGATGACTACCGTTGCTGTTTTACGCCTGCCGCTGGCCGTGGATTTGAGCGGGTTCGTCAAACTGCTGCAACGCATGCAGGTGCCGCATCGGGTCAGCGAAGAGTCCGGTGAACAGGTGCTGTGGGTGCCGGCCAATATCAGCGAAGACGTCCGTTCCTTATATGAACGTTTCCCGGCGGGCGACCCTGATCAGCAGCTGGACATTCCGGTCGCGCAAACCACCAGGCGGCCTGGTTTCGTCGAGCAGCTGCGTCATGCCAAGGCAACCGGCTTGGTGTTGCTGCTGAGCCTGATCGTCGGTGCGGTGACGCTGCTGGGGGAAAACCTCGACACGCTGCGTTGGCTGACCTTCCTCGATTTTCGTATCGTTGGCGAGTACATCCATTTTGTGCCCTTGGCCGACAGCCTGGCGGCGGGGCAGTGGTGGCGTCTGGTGACGCCGATGCTGATCCACTTCGGCATCCTGCACCTGGCCATGAACGGCATGTGGTACTGGGAGCTGGGGCGGCGCATCGAGTCGCGTCAGGGCAGCATCAACCTGATCGGCTTGACCTTGCTTTTCAGCCTGGTGTCGAACTACGCCCAGTTTGTTTTCAGTGGCCCGACCCTGTTCGGCGGGTTGTCCGGGGTGCTTTACGGCCTGCTCGGGCATTGCTGGATTTTCCAGATATTGTCGCCGAACCCGGCATATCGCCTGCCGCGCGGCGTGCTGGTGATGATGCTGGTGTGGCTGGTGCTGTGCCTGTCGGGCCTGGTCTCGATGATCGGTTTCGGTGAAATCGCCAACGCAGCCCATGTCAGCGGGTTGCTCGTCGGATGCTTGACCGGTTTGTTGGGCGGTTTGTACAACCGCCGTAAACTGGCCGTCTAATCAGTTATGTATTAAAGAGCGGAGCCCTTGATGTCCTCTTTTAACGAAATGATTCAAAACATCACCCCCGATATCTACCAGAGCCTGAAGCTGGCGGTGGAGATCGGCAAATGGTCCGACGGTGGCAAACTCACCGCCGAACAACGTGAATTGTCGCTGCAAGCGATGATCGCCTGGGAAATCCAGAACCTGCCCGAGGAAGAGCGTACCGGCTACATGGGCCCGCAGGAATGCAGCTCGAAGTCGATCAGCGTGCCGAACATCCTGTTCAAATCGGATGCCATCCATTGATTGAGATTGGCCGTGGTGCAATCAGCAAAATGTCGGCGCGCCTTGACGGGCCGAACGTGCAGTACGCGTTTCGTCTGGATGACGTCGAGGTGCCGGTCAATCCCTTGATCGGCAGCACGGTGCGTCTGGAATATCTGGGGGCGATTCATTGCACCCATTGCGGGCGCAAGACCAAAACCAGTTTCAGCCAGGGGTATTGCTACCCATGCATGACCAAACTGGCGCAGTGCGACCTCTGCATCATGAGCCCGGAGCGTTGCCACTACGACGCTGGCACCTGCCGTGAGCCGGAGTGGGGCGAGAAGTTCTGCATGACCGATCACATTGTGTATCTGTCGAATTCGTCCGGGGTGAAAGTCGGGATTACCCGCGCCACCCAGCTGCCGACTCGCTGGATCGACCAGGGCGCCCGTCAGGCGTTGCCGATCATGCGCGTTTCGACCCGCCAGCAATCGGGGTTTGTCGAGGACCTGTTCCGCAGTCAGGTGGCGGACAAGACCAACTGGCGTGCTTTACTCAAGGGCGACGCGGTGTCGGTGAACCTGGCCGAGGTTCGCGATCAGTTGTTCGACAGCTGCGCCGAAGGGTTGCAAGGTTTGCAGGAACGATTCGGCCTACAAGCAATCCAGACCATTGCCGACGTAGAAACCCTCGAAATCCGCTATCCGGTCGAGCAATACCCGGCCAAAATCGTCAGCTTCAACCTGGACAAGAATCCGATTGCCGAAGGCACGTTGTTGGGGATCAAGGGCCAATACCTGATTTTCGACACCGGCGTCATCAATATTCGTAAATACACGGCTTATCAGCTCGCCGTGCATCAGTAAGGACTCCAGCATGCGCACCGAACAACCGAAGATGATCTATTTGAAAGACTATCAGGCGCCCGAGTACCTGATCGACGAGACGCACCTGACCTTCGAGTTGTTCGAGGACCACAGCCTGGTCCATGCGCAACTGGTGATGCGCCGCAATCCCGAGCGCGGCCCGGGCCTGCCGCCGCTGGTGCTGGACGGCCAGCAACTCGAGCTGCTGTCGGTCACCGTGGCTGACCGCGAGCTGAGCGACGCTGATTATCAGCTGACGGAAAACCACCTGACCCTGCACCCGACCAGCACCACCTTCACGGTCGATACCAGCGTCAAGATCCACCCGGAAACCAACACCGCCCTGGAAGGTTTGTACAAATCCGGCACGATGTTCTGCACCCAGTGCGAGGCCGAAGGCTTCCGCAAGATCACCTATTACCTCGACCGCCCGGACGTGATGAGCACGTTCACCACCACGGTCATTGCCGAGCAGCATAGCTATCCGGTATTGCTGTCCAACGGCAATCCGATTGCCTCCGGTCCCGGCGAAGACGGCCGGCACTGGGCGACCTGGGAAGACCCGTTCAAGAAACCGGCGTACCTGTTCGCACTGGTGGCCGGTGACTTGTGGTGCGTCGAAGACAGCTTCACCACCATGAGCGAACGCTCGGTGGCGCTGCGCATTTATGTCGAGCCGGAAAACATCGACAAGTGCCAGCACGCGATGAACAGCCTCAAGAAGTCGATGCGCTGGGACGAAGAGGTCTACGGTCGCGAGTACGATCTGGACATCTTCATGATCGTCGCGGTCAACGACTTCAACATGGGCGCCATGGAGAACAAGGGCCTCAACATCTTCAACTCCAGCGCCGTACTGGCCCGCGCCGAAACCGCCACCGATGCCGCGCACCAGCGTGTCGAAGCGATCGTCGCGCACGAATACTTCCACAACTGGTCGGGCAACCGCGTGACCTGCCGCGACTGGTTCCAGTTGTCGCTCAAGGAAGGCTTCACCGTGTTCCGTGATTCGGGCTTCTCCGCCGACATGAACTCGGCCACCGTGAAACGCATCCAGGACGTGGCTTACCTGCGTACTCACCAGTTTGCTGAAGACGCAGGTCCCATGGCTCACGCCGTGCGCCCGGACAGCTTCATCGAGATTTCCAATTTCTATACCCTGACCGTTTACGAAAAGGGTTCGGAAGTGGTCGGCATGATCCACACCTTGCTCGGCGCCGAAGGCTTCCGCAAAGGCAGCGACCTGTATTTCGAACGCCATGACGGCCAGGCCGTGACCTGCGACGACTTCATCAAAGCCATGGAAGATGCCAACGGTGTCGACCTGACCCAGTTCAAGCGCTGGTACAGCCAGGCCGGTACCCCGCGTCTGGCGGTGAGCGAGTCCTACGACGCCGCCGCGAAAACCTACAGCCTGACTTTCCGCCAAAGCTACCCGGCGACCCCGGACAAGGTGGAAAAACTGCCGTTCGTGATTCCTGTGGAATTGGGCCTGCTTGACTCGAAAGGGGCGGCCATTGCATTGCGTCTTTCCGGTGAAGACCGCACCCAAGGCGCTTCGCGGGTGATTTCGGTGACCGAAGCGGAGCAGACCTTCACCTTCGTCGACATCGCTGAACAGCCGCTGCCTTCATTACTGCGCGGCTTCTCGGCGCCGGTGAAACTGAGCTTCCCGTACAACCGCGATCAACTGATGTTCCTGATGCAGCACGACAGCGACGGTTTCAACCGCTGGGATGCCGGTCAGCAATTGTCGGTTCAGGTGCTGCAAGAGCTGATCACTCAGCAGCAGAAGGGCGAAGCACTGGTGCTGGATCAACGTCTGGTTTCTGCTCTGCGCACCGTGCTGTCCGACGAGACGCTGGACCAGGCGATGGTTGCGGAAATGCTCTCGCTGCCGGGTGAGGCGTATCTGACCGAAATCAGCGACGTGGCTGACGTCGACGCCATCCATATCGCTCGCGAGTTTGCCCGCAAGCAATTGGCTGAAGGTTTGTTCGAGGCGCTGTGGTTGCGTTATCAGGCCAACCGCGATCTGTCGAAGAAAACCCCGTATGTGGCCGAGGCCGAGCATTTCGCCCGTCGTGCCTTGCAGAACATCGCGCTGTCGTACCTGATGCTCAGCGGCAAGCCGGAAGTGTTGGCGGCGACGCTGGAACAATTCGAGACCAGCGACAACATGACCGAACGCCTGACCGCGCTGGCGGTGTTGGTCAATTCGCCGTTTGAAGAGCAGAAGGCCTTGGCGCTGGCGAGTTTTGCCGAGCACTTCAAGGACAATCCGCTGGTCATGGATCAGTGGTTCAGTGTCCAGGCGGGCAGCACGTTGCCCGGTGGTCTGGAGCGCGTTTGTCAGTTGATGGAGCACCCGGCGTTCAACATCAAGAACCCGAACAAGGTGCGGGCGCTGGTCGGTGCGTTTGCCGGGCAGAACCTGATCAACTTCCATGCGGCGGACGGTTCCGGGTATCGCTTCCTGGCGGATCTGGTGATCGAGTTGAATGGCTTCAACCCGCAGATCGCTTCCCGCCAGTTGGCGCCGCTGACTCGCTGGCGCAAATACGACGACGCCCGTCAGGCGTTGATGAAAGGCGAGCTGGAGCGGATTCGTGCTTCGGGTCAGCTGTCCAGCGATGTGTTTGAAGTGGTCAGCAAAAGCCTGGCTTGATCCCTGTTCCGCGGAGTACCTGATCATTCCCACGCTCTGCGTGGGAATGCATCCCGTGAAGCTCCGCGCACAGCCTCTACAGCGGACGCAGAGCGTCCATCGCGGCTTTCCCACGCAGAGTGGGAACGATCTTCACGATCTTGCTTAACATCACCCCTCCGAATGCCTCCCCATTCATCCGCACCCGCTATCGCTCCAGTTAACAAAACATAACGTGGCGTCGATTGTCAGACCTTTCCAAACCCCGATAGGATAAGCCAGCTTCCGAAGGGGCTCTAGATTGCGCATTTCAGGACTATGCTCCAGAACAGGCAATCCCGATGAGCACCCCTTACGGCGCCCTGAAAGGTTGAACGACCTAACAATAATAATGGGGGAAGGTCTATGAGTGAGCCTGTCATGGGTGTGGGTATCTGCCGCCCGCCGGCATTACGCAAGTTCGCGTTGCTGGCCACAGCGCTCTCGCTGTTGGGTTGTGCCGTGCTGTCGGCACCTGCGGTGGCCGCTGCGGCGCCAGCGTCCGACACTGTTTACGCCGTTGAATCTGCCAAAGCCAGCAAGAGCCTGATGCTCGACGTCGTGCACGTCGGCAAGCGCCTGGTGGCTGTGGGTGATCGCGGGCATATTCTGTATTCCGATGACCAGGGTGCAACCTGGACCCAGGCCAAAGTGCCGACCCGGCAATTATTGACGTCGGTGTTTTTCGCCGATGACCAACACGGCTGGGCCGTCGGCCATGACGCTCAGATCCTCGCCAGCGAGGACGGTGGCGCCACCTGGACCAAGCAATTCGAAGATTTGAAACGCGAATCGCCGCTGCTCGACGTCTGGTTCCAGGACGTCAACAGCGGCTTTGCCGTGGGCGCCTACGGTGCGTTGCTGGCCACCACCGACGGTGGCAAGCACTGGGAAGATGCCAGTGATCGCCTCGACAACGAAGACCAGTACCACCTCAACGGCATTGCGGCGGTCAAGGATGCCGGGCTGTTCATCGTCGGGGAGCAGGGCAGCATGTTCCGCTCCGCCGACTGGGGCCAGACCTGGGAGAAGCTTGAAGGACCATACGAAGGTTCGCTGTTCGGCGTGATCGGCACCGCTCAGGCCAACACACTGCTGGCCTACGGATTGCGGGGCAATCTGTTCCGCTCGACCGATTTCGGCACGACCTGGGAACCGGTCGAACTCAAGGCTGCTCGCGGTGCGCTGGAGTTCGGTCTGTCCGGCGCAACGCTGCTCGACGACGGCTCCATTGTCATCGTCGGCAACGGCGGCTCGGTGATCCGCAGCAACGATAACGGTGAAACCTTCAGCGTGTTCAACCGCCCGGATCGCATTTCCGTTTCGGCGGTGACCGCAGCAGGCAACGGCAATCTGATTCTGGCAGGACAGGGTGGCGTTCGCGTCACCACGCCAACCGGCGCAGAGAATGGCAAAAACGGGTCGTCCAAATGAGCCGGGCAAATAATAAGAAGGCGGGTCTATGACATCCTTGAGCAGTCATCACCAAGACAAGGCGACGTTTCTGGAACGCCTGATTTTCAACAACCGCCCGGCAGTGATCGTCATCTGCCTGCTGGTCAGCATCTTCCTGTTCTGGCAGGCGACGCTGATCCGGCCGTCCACCAGTTTCGAAAAAATGATCCCCCTGGATCATCCCTTCATTCAAAAGATGATGGAGCACCGCAACGATCTGGCGAACCTGGGCAACACGGTGCGCATTTCCGTGGAAGCCACCGACGGTGACATATTCTCCAAGGAATACATGGAGACCCTGCGTCAGATCAACGACGAAGTGTTCTACATTTCCGGCGTCGACCGTTCCGGCCTCAAGTCGCTGTGGAGCCCGAGCGTGCGCTGGACCGAGGTGACGGAGGAGGGCTTTGCCGGTGGCGAAGTGATCCCGCAGAGCTATAACGGCTCCCAGCAAAGCCTCGACCTGCTTCGCAACAACGTGCTCAAGTCCGGTCAGGTCGGGCGCCTGGTGGCCAACGACTTCAAGTCGAGCATCGTCGACATCCCGCTGCTGGAGTCCTACCCGGACCCGCAGGATCAGGGCAAGTTGCTGGCGCTGGACTACCGCAAGTTCTCCCACGAGTTGGAAGAAAAGATCCGCGACAAGTTTGAAGCGCAGAACCCTAACGTGCAGATCCACATCGTCGGTTTCGCCAAGAAAGTCGGCGACCTGATCGATGGCCTGGTCATGGTGGTGATGTTCTTCGGCGTCGCCTTCGTCATCACCCTGATCCTGCTGTACTGGTTCACCAACTGCATGCGCAGCACCGTGGCGGTGTTGAGTACGACGCTGGTGGCGGTGGTCTGGCAGTTGGGGTTGATGCACTTCTTCGGTTTCGGGCTTGATCCGTATTCGATGCTGGTGCCGTTCCTGATCTTCGCCATCGGTATTTCCCACGGCGTACAGAAGATCAACGGGATCGCCTTGCAGTCCAGCGAAGCCGACAACGCCTTGACCGCCGCACGCCGCACGTTCCGCCAGTTGTTCCTGCCAGGGATGATCGCGATCCTTGCGGACGCGGTGGGCTTTATCACGCTGTTGATCATCGACATCGGTGTGATTCGTGAACTGGCCATCGGTGCCTCCATCGGTGTCGCGGTGATCGTGTTCACCAACCTGATCCTGCTGCCGGTCGCCATCTCCTACGTCGGCATCAGCAAGCGCGCTGTCGAACGCAGCAAGAAAGACGCGCACCGCGAACACCCGTTCTGGCGCCTGCTGTCGAGCTTTGCCAGCCCGAAAGTCGCACCGGTGTCGATCGTCCTGGCCTTGCTGGCCTTCGGCGGTGGCCTCTGGTACAGCCAGAACCTGAAAATCGGCGACCTCGACCAGGGTGCCCCGGAACTGCGGCCGGACTCGCGTTACAACAAGGACAACAACTTCATCATCAGCAACTACTCGACCAGCTCCGACGTATTGGTGGTGATGGTCAAGACCAAGTCCGAAGGTTGCTCGCGCTACGAAGCCATGGCGCCGATCGACGAACTGATGTGGAAGATGCAGAACACCGAGGGCGTGCAGTCGGCGATCTCCCTGGTGACCGTGTCCAAGCAGATGATCAAGGGCATGAACGAGGGCAACCTGAAATGGGAAACCCTGTCGCGTAACCCGGACGTACTGAACAACTCCATTGCCCGTGCCGATGGCTTGTACAACAACAGTTGTTCCCTGGCGCCGGTGCTGGTGTTCCTCAACGACCACAAGGCCGCCACCCTGGATCGCGCCGTGCATGCGGTGCAGGACTTCGCCAAGGAAAACAACAAGGACGGCCTGGAGTTCATCCTCGCGGCGGGTAACGCCGGTATCGAGGCGGCGACCAACGAGGTGATCAAGGAATCCGAGCTGACCATCCTGATCCTCGTTTACATCTGCGTCGCGACCATGTGCATGATCACCTTCCGTTCCTGGGCGGCGACCTTGTGCATCGTGCTGCCGCTTGTGCTGACCTCGGTACTCGGCAACGCCCTGATGGCCTTCATGGGCATCGGCGTGAAAGTCGCGACCCTGCCGGTCGTTGCGCTGGGGGTGGGGATTGGCGTGGACTACGGCATCTACATCTATAGCCGCCTGGAAAGCTTCCTGCGTGCAGGCCTGCCGTTGCAAGAAGCCTACTACCAGACGCTCAAGTCCACTGGTAAAGCCGTGCTGTTCACCGGCCTGTGCCTGGCGATCGGTGTGTGCACCTGGATCTTCTCGGCCATCAAGTTTCAGGCCGACATGGGCCTGATGCTGACCTTCATGCTGCTCTGGAACATGTTCGGCGCGCTTTGGCTGCTGCCGGCGCTGGCTCGCTTCCTGATCAAACCGGAGAAACTGGCGGGGCAGAAGGGCAATTCGTTGTTCGCTCACTGATCCCTGGCTGAAATAGAAAAGCCGCAACCTGGGTTGCGGCTTTTTTTCATCTTGGGATTAACACAACCCTTTGCAGGAGCCGGCTTGCTGGCTCCTAAAAAGGACCGCGTTGGTTATGAGGGATCAGTGCCGAGCACGACGTTCAGCGCACTGCGCGCATCGTCGAGCTGAACGAGGGTCGCATGCCGCGCACCCAGCGCATCGCGGTTCTCGATCGCCGTCAGGATCGCCTTGTGTCGGGGCAGCGCCAGTTCATGCAGGTTCGGCCGCTGGTTGGAATGTTTCAGCGCTTCAGCAATCGCCACCGACAGCATGTTGCACAGGTTGGCCAGCAGATCGTTGTGGGTCGCATCGGCGATGCGGCTGTGAAAATCCAGGTCCGGCTGCAACAGCGCTTCCGGCGTCGGTGCGGCTTCCATGCGCTGGTAGGCTTCACCGATGGAGGCGATGTCTGCGTCGGTCGCGAACTGCGCGGCGAGGGCGGCGGCAGCGGGTTCGATGATGCTGCGCACGCTGGTCAGCAACTCGAAAAATTCATTCTGCGGGCTGCTTTGCATCAGCCAGTGCAGCACATCCGGATCGAGCATGTGCCATTCCTTGCGCTGCTTGACCACGGTGCCGACCCGCGGACGGGAATACACCAGGCCTTTGGCAACCAGCACGCGGGTGGCTTCGCGCAGCACCGGGCGGCTGACCGCGTACTCCTCGCACAGCAGGGCTTCGGCGGGCAGTTTGTCGCACGGTTTGAAGCGCCCGGAAACGATCTGCATGCCCAATTCCTGGACGATGCGCGAGTGCATGCTTTTGCGGTCGGAGGGTTTGCGGTAATCCATGGGGAACGGCGCGATCCTGTGCGATGGAGATGCCGCGCATGATAGCAGGCGCGGACCCGGTCCTGAATCAGATGAAGAGCCAATGTGGGAGTGAGCCTGCACGCGATAGCGGTCGCTCAGTCAACATCAATGTTGAATGTTCGACCGCTATCGCGAGCAGGCTCGCTCCTACAGGGGGATTGATGTGATCAGTGAGAGTGGCGCGGGACTTCGGAACCGCGGCAGCCAACCAGGAAGTCGAAATCGCAGCCCTGATCCGCTTGCAGCACATGGTCGATGTACAGCTGACGATAACCGCCCACGATCAGATTTTGCGGCGGTTGCAGATCCGCCATGCGCGCCGCCAGTTCAGCATCCGGGATGTCCAGGTGCAAACGCCCGTTGGCGCAATCCAGTTCGATCCAGTCGCCTTCCTTCACCGTCGCCAGAGGTCCGCCGGCCGCTGCTTCCGGGGCCACGTGCAAAACCACGGTGCCATACGCCGTGCCGCTCATGCGTGCGTCGGAAATGCGCACCATGTCCGTCACGCCCTGGGCCAGCAGCTTGGCCGGCAAGCCCATGTTGCCGACTTCGGCCATGCCCGGATAACCCTTCGGCCCGCAGTTCTTCATCACCAGAATCGAGTTGGCATCGACGTCAAGGTCCGGATCGTTGATCCGCGCCTTGTACATGTCGAAATTCTCGAACACCACCGCACGCCCGCGATGCTGCATCAATTCGGCACTGGCCGCGGATGGCTTGAGCACTGCACCGAGGGGCGCGAGGTTACCGCGCAATACGCAAATGCCGCCGTCGGCGCGGATCGGGTTGTCGAGGGTGCGGATCACTTCGTCCTGGCCATAGATCGGCGCGTCCTTGGTGTTCTCGCCCAGGGTTTTGCCGTTGACGGTCAAGGCGTTCGGGTTGGGGATCAGGTTGGCTTCACCGAGGCGACGCAATACCGCTGGCAGGCCGCCGGCGTAGTAGAACTCTTCCATCAGGAAGCGCCCGGACGGTTGCAGGTCGACGATGGTCGGCATGCCGCGACCGATGCGGGTCCAGTCATCCAGGTCCAGCTCGACGCCGATACGACCGGCGATGGCTTTCAAGTGGATCACGGCGTTGGTCGAGCCACCGATGGCGGCGTTCACGCGGATGGCGTTTTCGAAGGCTTCCTTGGTCAGGATCTTCGACAGCCGCAGATCTTCACGGACCATCTCCACCGCGCGCATGCCGGACATGTGCGCCAACACATAACGCCGCGCATCCACCGCGGGAATCGCCGCGTTGTGGGGCAGGGACGTGCCCAGTGCTTCGGCCATGCAGGCCATGGTCGACGCCGTGCCCATGGTGTTGCAGGTGCCGGCCGAACGGGACATGCCGCCCTCGGCCGCGAGGAAATCGTCAATCGTGATGGTGCCGGCTTTGACTTGCTCGCTGAGCTGCCAGACCACGGTGCCGGAGCCAATGTCCTGGCCTTTGTGCTTGCCGTTGAGCATCGGCCCGCCGGTAACGACGATGGCCGGCACGTCGCAACTGGCCGCGCCCATCAGCAGCGCCGGGGTGGTTTTGTCGCAACCGGTCAGCAGGACCACGCCATCAATCGGGTTGCCACGGATCGCTTCTTCAACGTCCATGCTTGCCAGGTTGCGGGTGAGCATGGCGGTAGGGCGCAGGTTCGATTCGCCATTGGAGAACACCGGGAATTCCACCGGAAAACCACCGGCCTCGATCACCCCGCGTTTGACATGCTCCGCGATCTGGCGGAAATGCGCGTTGCACGGGGTCAGTTCCGACCAGGTGTTGCAGATGCCGATGATCGGCTTGCCGTGGAACTGGTGGTCGGCGATGCCCTGATTTTTCATCCAGCTGCGGTACATGAAGCCGTTCTTGTCAGCGGTGCCAAACCATTGGGCGGAGCGCAGGTTGGGTTTTTTATCGGACATGATCGATTCTCTTATTGTATGACTATATTGTTCGAGCTAAGGCGTAACATAAGCGCAATTTCGCCGGTTTGGAAGTGTTGTTGGTTAATTAGTAATACTATATAGTCGCTTTCAACGGAGGGATTGCCCTGGCGGTTTTCAGCGAGAGGCGTCCCCCGAGGTTCTATAACAACAACAATCGGAGACCGATCTCATGAGCCAGGAACTGCGGCTTATTCGTCGCATTACGCTGAAACTGATTCCCTTCCTGATCCTGCTGTACCTGATCGCCTATGTGGATCGCTCCGCCGTAGGTTTCGCCAAGCTGCACATGGGCGCCGACATTGGCCTGGGTGACGCAGCCTATGGCCTCGGTGCAGGGTTGTTCTTCATTGGCTACTTCCTGCTGGAAATCCCCAGCAACCTGATGCTCGACCGCTTCGGTGCCCGACGCTGGTTCGCTCGAATCATGGTCACCTGGGGCGCCATCACCATCGGCATGGCGTTCGTCCAAGGGCCGCACAGCTTCTATGTCATGCGCTTTCTGCTCGGCGCGGCCGAAGCCGGGTTCTTCCCGGGCGTTCTCTACTACATCACCCAATGGTTCCCGGTTCGTCATCGCGGCAAGATCCTTGGCCTGTTCATTCTTTCCCAGCCCATCGCGATGATGATCACCGGCCCGGTGTCCGGCGGTTTGCTTGGCATGGACGGCGTCCTTGGTCTGCACGGGTGGCAGTGGCTGTTCATCGTCATCGGCACCCCGGCGATCCTGCTGACCTGGCCGGTACTGCGTTACCTGCCTGACGGGCCCCAGCAAGTGAAATGGATGGATCAGGCCGAGAAAGACTGGCTGACCGGCGAGCTGAAAAAGGACCTGGAGGCCTACGGCCAGACCCGTCATGGCAATCCGCTGCATGCCCTGAAAGACAAGCGCGTGTTGCTGCTGGCACTGTTTTATCTGCCGGTGACCTTGAGCATTTATGGCCTGGGCCTGTGGCTGCCGACCTTGATCAAACAGTTTGGTGGTACGGACCTGGTGACCGGTTTCGTGTCATCGGTGCCCTACATCTTCGGGATCATCGGGCTGCTGATCATTCCGCGCAGTTCCGACCGCCTGAATGATCGTTACGGTCACCTCGCCGTGCTTTACGTGCTGGGCGCCATCGGGCTGTTCCTCAGCGCCTGGCTGACGGTGCCGGTGCTGCAACTTGCGGCGTTGTGCCTGGTGGCGTTTGCGCTGTTTTCCTGCACCGCAGTGTTCTGGACCTTGCCCGGTCGTTTCTTCGCCGGCGCCAGTGCCGCGGCCGGGATCGCGTTGATCAACTCGGTGGGCAACTTGGGCGGCTACATTGGCCCGTTCGTGATCGGTGCACTGAAGGAGTACACCGGCAACCTGGCGTCGGGGCTGTACTTCCTGTCGGGGGTGATGGTGTTCGGGCTGGTGTTGACCGGCGTGGTCTATCGGTTACTGGAGCGCAAGCATGTGCTGGCGGCCGACCAGTTCGCGGCCAGTGCTCGCGGCGCGACTCGCACCTGAGAGATCACACAAATCCTCTGTGGGAGCGAGCCTGCTCGCGAAGGCGGAGTGTCAGTCGGTAATGATTTTGGATTTGACGGCCTCATCGCGAGCAGGCTCGCTCCCACAGGGTGCAATGCCGCCTTCAAGATTGTTTACAGGAGAAAATCCATGCGTTTAGTGCAGTTCGAACTGAGTAACGGCGAGCGCCGGGTAGGCGTGGTCGAGGAGGGGCTGGTGCGCGAAGTGCAGGACGCGCGCACGGTCCGTGACCTGGCCCTGGCGGCAATCGAGGCGGGCGTCAATCTGCAGCAGCAGGTGAAAACCCTGGGCCTGGGCATCGGCCATGACTACGCGGAGCTGCTGGCGCAGCTGCGGATACTCCCTCCGCTGGATCACCCGGACCCGGCGCACATGCTGGTCAGCGGTACCGGCCTGACCCATCTGGGCAGCGCTTCGGCCCGCGACAAGATGCACCAGCAGGCCGGCGATGAAGCGGCAATGACCGACACCATGCGCATTTTCAAATGGGGTGTGGAGGGCGGTAAACCGGCGGCCGGGCAGGCCGGTGTGCAACCGGAGTGGTTCTACAAGGGCGACGGCAGCATCGTCGTGCGTCCGGGCCAGCCGTTCCCGCTGCCACCCTTTGCCGAAGACGCGGGTGAAGAGCCTGAACTCAGCGGCCTCTACGTCATCGGCCACGACGGTAAACCGTATCGCCTCGGTTTCGCGGTGGGCAACGAGTTCTCCGACCATGTGATGGAGCGCAAGAATTACCTCTACCTGGCGCATTCGAAATTGCGCAGTTGCAGCTATGGCCCGGAACTGCGGGTCGGCGAATTGCCGGCACATCTGGCTGGCACCAGCCGCATCCTGCGTGACGGTGAAGTGCTGTGGCAGAACGAGTTCCTCAGCGGCGAGGCCAACATGTGCCACAGCTTCGAGAACCTTGAGTACCACCATTTCAAGTACAGCCAGTTCTTGCGTCCGGGGGACGTGCACATTCATTTTTTCGGCACCGCGACCTTGTCCTTTGCCGACGGCATTCGCACCCGGGAGGGTGATGTGTTCGAGATCAGTCAGGCCGAGTTCGGCGCGCCTTTGATCAACGGGATCGCCCCGGTTGAAGCCGCTTTCGAGCCCGGCACCGTCGGCACCCTTTAAGGAGATACGCATGCCTCAGATTCTTGGTCACAACTACATCGGCGGTCAGCGCAGCGCGACTGGCACCGTCAAAATGCAAAGTGTTGATGCCAGCAGCGGCGAAGCCTTGCCTCATGATTTCTTCCAGGCAACGCCTGAGGAAGTCGATGCCGCCGCCAAGGCTGCCGCCGCCGCTTACCCGGCCTATCGCAGTCTGAGCGCGGAACGTCGCGCGCAATTTCTCGATGCGATTGCCGATGAACTCGACGCCTTGGGCGATGACTTTGTCGCGGTGGTCTGCCGCGAAACGGCATTGCCGGCCGGACGTATTCAAGGCGAGCGCGGGCGCACCAGCGGGCAGATGCGTCTGTTCGCCAAAGTGCTGCGTCGCGGCGATTTCTACGGCGCGCGAATTGATCTGGCAATGCCGGATCGCCAACCGCTGCCACGACCGGACCTGCGCCAATACCGCATCGGTCTTGGGCCTGTTGCGGTGTTCGGTGCGAGCAACTTTCCGTTGGCGTTCTCCACGGCGGGCGGCGACACCGCGTCGGCGCTGGCCGCCGGTTGCCCGGTGGTGTTCAAGGCTCACGGCGGCCACATGGCCACCGCCGAACTGGTCGCCGATGCGCTGATTCGCGCGGCGGAAAAAACCGGCATGCCGGCCGGCGTGTTCAACATGATCTACGGCGGCGGAGTCGGCGAAGCGCTGGTCAAACACCCGGCGATTCAGGCGGTCGGTTTTACCGGTTCGCTGAAGGGTGGCCGCGCCCTGTGCGACATGGCTGCCGCACGTCCACAACCGATCCCGGTGTTCGCCGAGATGTCGAGTATCAACCCGGTGATCGTGTTGCCGAAGGCATTGGCTGCTCGGGCCGACACCGTCGCCCGTGACCTGACCGCTTCGGTCGTGCAGGGATGCGGTCAGTTCTGCACCAATCCCGGTCTGGTCATCGGTATTCGCTCGCCGCAATTCACCGCGTTTGTGCAGCAGGTCGCGGGCCTCATCGGCGATCAGGCGGCGCAAACAATGCTCAATGCCGGGACGTTGAGCAGCTATGGCAACGGCCTGCAAAAACTCCTTGCTCACCCGGGCATTGAGCATCTGGCTGGCAATCCGCAGCAAGGCAATCAGGCGCAACCGCAGTTGTTCAAGGCTGACGTCAGCCTGCTGATCAATGGCGATGCAGTGCTGCAGGAAGAAGTGTTCGGCCCGACCACTGTGTTCGTCGAAGTGGCGGATCAGGCGCAACTCAGTGCCGCGTTGAACGGCCTGCACGGGCAGCTGACGGCGACGATCATTGGTGAGCCGGCGGACTTCGAACAGTTCGGCGAGCTGACGGCGTTGCTGGAACAAAAGGTCGGACGGATCCTGCTTAATGGCTATCCGACGGGCGTTGAAGTCTGCGACTCGATGGTCCACGGCGGGCCGTACCCGGCAACTTCCGATGCACGCGGCACGTCGGTCGGCACGTTGGCGATTGATCGATTCCTGCGGCCGGTGTGTTTCCAGAACTATCCCGACAGCCTGTTGCCGGAACCGCTGAAGAACGCCAACCCCCTGCGCATCCAGCGCCTGGTGGACGGCAAACCTTCCCGCGACGCCCTTTAACAGCTCACCGTAATCCCCGTGGGAGCGAGCCTGCTCGCGAAAGTGGTGCATCAGTCAACAACAATATCGACTGACACTCCGCATTCGCGAGCAGGCTCGCTCCCACAGTATTTTGTGTCGCCAGCATGTTGTATGAGCGACACAGACCCACCCTCACATTGAGCTATCATTGCGTCTTTCCCATTCAAAGATTGACTGCCATGACTGCCGTATCCGACACCTTGATCAACGCCCTCGAACACTGTGACATGCTGGAAATCGACGGGCTGCACGCCTTCGATTTTTCCCTCGATGAAGACGATAACCTGCACATCGAATGCATGGACGGCCGAGCACTCAAACGTTGGGAGTTCAGCATTGCGCAGATCACAGCGGCGACTTTCGATCCTGATTTGAAGAGCTGGATCATTACCGGCGATTCCGGTGAGCATCGACTAGTGCCTATGGACGCGTTCGGCGGTGGTGACGATGAGGAAGAAGGGAATGAGGATGCATAAGCTCTGGCCGCTGTTGATGGCCGGCAGCATCGGCGCGATGGGCATTGAAGCCGCGTCGGCCGACGACTATCAGTTGCTGGTCGGTTCCTACACGGCGGGGCAGAGCCAGGGGATTTATCGCCTGAACTTCGACAGCGCCACCGGGCAGATCAACCCCAAGCCGCTGCAAGTGGTCACCAGTGAAAACCCGTCCTGGCTGACCGTTTCCAAGGATCAGCAGCGTTTGTTCGTGGTCAATGAAAACGGCCCCGGCCAGAAAGACCCGGTCGGGCGCGTCAGCAGTTATTCAATCGATCCCAAGACCCATGCACTGAGCTTGATCAATCAGGTGCAGAGCCTGGGCAACGAGCCGACGCATTCGAGCCTCAGCGGTGAGGCCAGTCATTTGTTCGTCAGCAACTATTCAGTGGTTGAAGACCCGGGCGGCACGTTGGCGGTGTTGCCCGTGGGCGCCGACGGTAAGCTCCAGCCCGTGGTGCAGATGAGCAGTCACCCGTCGAGCCGGGTCAATCCCGAGCGGCAGATGTCGGCGCATGTGCATTCGACGGTTTCCTCGCCGGACGGCCAGTACGTGTTCTCCAATGACTTGGGCGCCGACAAGATCTTTGTCTACCGCTTCGATCCCAAGGCCAATCCGGAGCTACCGTTGACTGCCGCCACACCGGCGTCGGTCCAGTTGCCAGCCGGCAGCGGGCCGCGTCATTTGCTGTTCAGCGCCGATGGCAAACACGCCTGGCTGACCATGGAAATGAGCGCGCAGGTCGCGGTGTTCGATTACCAGAACGGCAAACTTGAGCAGACCCAGATGGTTGATCTGGCGGCGGGCCAGCCTGTTTCCGACAAGGCCGCCGCTGCGTTGCACGCCTCGGCCGATGGCAAGTTCCTTTACGTCAGCAACCGTGGCACCGCCAATCAGGTGCTGGTGTTTGCCATCGATCCTGCGACCGGCCATCTTCAGGAGCTACAACGTCGTTCGGTGGACGGTGATCACCCGCGCGAGTTCAGCCTCGACCCGAGTGGCCAGTTCTTGCTGATTGCCAACCAGAAGAGCAACCAGATTGTTGTGGTCGAACGCGATGCCAAGAGCGGTTTGTTGGGTAAAACCGTACAGAAACTGCCGATGGATGCCCCGAGCGACCTCAAGTTTCTGGTGCGTCAATAGGCCGCAGGCCCCGGTTGATGGGGCCTGCATCCTTGTATTAATGAGGCTGATATCTGCTAATGCTACAAAAGATTTCAAGGCGCCAACCCTCGAAGGTTAAGTTTGCTCCACGGCCCCATCGGGCAAACAAGCCAACTGAATCCGAGGAATACCGCCATGAACTTCAATCTCTTCTCCATCATCGCCGCTTCTGCCATCTCCGCCACCGTTGCTCTGCCAGCCAGCGCCAACGTTGAGATCAGCGACAAAAAATCCCACGCCCAGAGCTACACCCAGAAATACCTGCAACAGAGCGCCAACTTCTACGCGGCACTGGATCACAAGACCCAAGCCTGAAATTCAAGCCCTGCACCCTTTATGCAGGAGCGAAGTCACTTGCGCCGATCGATCGAAATACGTCGAACGTCGAACGTCGATGAGTGATGTCGCTCCTGCATAACGCGTTTACGACAGCATCACATTGCCATCAATGTATCGCTTGATATCACATAGCCATGCATTTAGATTTGACGTTGATTTTTTGACTCAACATCTAATAACAAGGATCGACAGCATGGCGATGCGTCTGGCAGTGGTTCTTCTGTTCCTCTATTCAACCCCCATTCTTTCGGCTGCTCAGCCCGTTTCCCAGGAGCCGGACGCGGCCCGCGAACGCTTGATGAGTTTTATTCAAGACTGAGATAGACGGGCTTAATGATCAATGAAGCTGATGGTGACTATGGAAAACCCTGAGTGGTTGTCACCGCTTTTTTGATCGATTCTGTGGGCACTTAAACATGCCCACGGAGAACACCATGGCCAGCTCAATCCTCACTTCTGCCAAATACGGCGCCTACCTGGCCATAGGTCTTTACGTGGCCCTGGTGCTGATTGTCAGCGTTTCGTCCAATTTGCAGCACACCTTTGAAGCGCCGGTTCAGGTCGCTTATCCCGCCATCCAGTTCGAACACCGTGCTCAAAGCGTCGTGGTCGATCAAGCCGCATCGGCGGGAGTGGCAGGGGCATGAAAGGCAGCAAACTCTGGGTCATTGCCTTCCTGGCATTCATGACCAATGGCGCTTCCCTGTTGGGGATAGGGCAGGGCTCGGCGGGTTCAGTTGCGCGGTCCATCGAAGCCAATCACAACCTGGCGCGTAATATTGAAACGGCGAAAGCTCTGGGTTTGCTGGCCGGCAATCCGCCCATGAAACGGCAAGACGATTTCTTCGGGCCGTTCCAGGTGGATTGCTCGGTAGTGGAGATGTGCGAGGTGTTCGCCTGAAAACGAGCGGCTATTGAGATCCATTGTGGCGAGGGCGTTTGTCGGAACGCCGCATCGCCCCGTTGGGCTGCGAAGCAGTCGTAAATCGGGCGACTCGGTGTGTCAGAAAGATTGAAGGGGGCTGCTTCGCACCCCAGCGGGAGCAAGCTCCCTCGCCACAGGGATTGTGCGTTACTTCTGCATCACGCCTACAAACAACTCTGACGCCAGAAACCGCTGCAACCACCCCTGCAACCGCACATAAGACGTCTGCCCGAACCACTCGCGATCGACATGGGCGAATTGCCGTATGAACGGCATCAACGCCACATCCGCCAGGCTCGGATGCGCCGCCAGCAGATACTCGCGTCCCTCCAGCAACACCTCCAGCTTGCGCAAGAACACCTCACCTTCAGCACGATAGGTGTCCATCGGCTGCTCGGGGTAACGCTCGGCGTACTTGTAGCGATTCAAATGCACCTTGAACACCTGATCGTTCTCTTCAATCAGCGCGGCGATGTGCCCCTGTCCGGCAGGATCACCCTTGAGCAACCAATCCTGCGGATCGTTCTGCGCCAAGGCCCAGTGCATGATCGCCAGGCTTTCATCGATGACTTGACCGTCGATACTCAGCACGGGGACCGTGCCCTTCGCCGACAGCGCAAGCATTTCGGCAGGTTTGGCTTTCAGGCTGACCTCGACAATCTGCACCGCTACGCCCGAATAGCGCAGGGCCATGCGCGCTCGCATGGCGTAAGGGCAGCGGCGGAACGAGTACAGCGTATTCATTTGACCTCCAGGGTACTCAAGCCATTGCCCTGGCGTTGGACCTGAATCTGCACCGGAATCCGCTCATGCATTTCCTGCACATGGGAAATCACCGCGACCTTGCGGCCCTGGGCTTGCAAGCCGTCGAGTGCGTCCATGGCCAGTTGCAGGGATTCCGGATCGAGGCTGCCGAAGCCTTCGTCGATGAACAGCGATTCGATTTTCAGTGTGCTCGAAGCCATCGACGCCAAACCGAGCGCCAGGGCCAACGACACCAGGAACGTCTCGCCGCCCGACAACGAATGCACCGAACGCAGCTCATCGCCCATCTCGGTGTCCATCACCAGCAACCCGAGCATGCTGCCGCCGCGTTTCAGGCGATAGCGCCGCACCAGTTGTCGCAGCTGTACGTTGGCGTGATGCACCAGCAAGTCGAGGTTGTAGGCTTGGGCGATCTTGCGGAAGGTGTCGCCGGTCGCCGAGCCGATCAACGCATTCAGGCGAGCCCAGCGTTGATACTCGCTGTAGGCGTCGGCGATCTGCTGCGCCAGGGCTTGGTTGGCGTTCTGCCGACGCTGATCCTCGGCCTGTTCGGCGCGCAGTTCGGCGCAACGGTGTTCGCTGGCGGCGAACAGGTTTTGCAGGTCTGTCAGTGCCGTGGCGAGTTGCTCGGCATCGAGATTGCCGTTGTGTTGCGCCTGATGATTGAGCAGGCGCTGGTCCCGTTCCTGCAATCGCACGTTGGCCTGTTCGATGGCTTTTTCGCTTTGCTGCAAGTGCTGCCGCAGTTCGCTGACGTGCTGGTCGTCGACGCTCAGCAGCGCTTCCAGTCCGCCATCGTCGAGCTCTGGATGCAAGGCGCGCCAGTCGGCGATCTTTGCGCTCAGTTCGCGGTCTTCGGTTTCCAGGGCCAGCAGGCGCTCTTGTCTGGCTTTGAGTTCAGCGGCCAGTTCGACTAACCGCGTGCGCACGGTTTGCAGTTCCTGATGGGCTGTTGCCTGGGCAGTGCGCGCCTGTTCGACGGCTTGATCCAGTTGCTGCTGCCAGTGTTCGGCGCTGCTGTGTTCGCCCAGCAATTGCGTCAACCGTTCCTGGCAAGCCTGTTGTTGCTCGGCGAGGATGGTGAATTGCTGCTGCGCCAATTCCAGTGCCTGGGCGCGGGCCAGTTGGCGGTCCTGTTCTTTTTCCAGTGTCTGCTGGCGTTGTTGCTGTTCGCCGAGCTCATCGCGTTGCTGTTCGAGCTGCTCCAGGCGCTGGGCGATCTGCCGGTCGAGTTGCATGAAGGTCGCGGCCGGTTCGTTGCGCAAGGCCTCCAGTGTCTCGGCCGGAAGCAGGGTACTGAAGGCGCTCAGCTCTTCGTCGAGACGCTGGCGATCACTGGCCAGCTCACGCTGCTGGTTACTCAAGTGCTGCGTCGCTTGCTGGCTAGTAGCCTCGGCGCTGCGCAGTTGCTGCTGAAGGCGAGCCGCATCTTGTTGCAGGGTGAGCAGGGCGGTCTGCCGTTGTTCATCCTGGGTGATGCTCTGGTTCAACTGGCTGTTTTGCTGCGCCAGCCAACTGTCGCGCTTGTTCGCGTCCTGAGCCAGCAGTTGCGTCGACAACGGATGGGCTTCGAGGCTCGGCGTCAGGCCTTGTTGCTGGCTGGCGAGTTGCTCCTGTTGCTGCAGCAGTTCTTTTTGCTGAGCAATCAAACCGCCGACTTCACCGCGCAAATCGGTGAGTTTCTCTTTCAGCAGGTCGACGGCCTTCTGCGCATTGGCCTGCTCGCTTTCATCGTGGCGACCGAGGCTTTGCAGCAACGCTTCGGGTTGATGATAGGGATGGTCGGGGCTGCCGCAGACCGGGCAGGGCTGATCGTCCTGTAGCTGTGCGCGCAGTTCTTCGACGCTGGCGCTGCGAGCCAGACGCTGACGCTCCAGCAGTTCGCGAGTGACGGTCAGGGTCTGTTCGGCGATGACCAACTCGTTCTTGGTCTTCACGCCGTCCTGGGTCAGGCGATCACGTTCCTGCTGGGCGCTGAGCTGGCGTTGCGTCAGCTCGGCGCTGCGCTTGTCGATCTCCTGCTGGCTGGCCCACAGCCGTGTCAGTTCTTCAAACGCCCGCAGTTGTTTGCGGTTGTCCTGCAACAAGTTGCCCAGTAACTGGATTTGTTCGGCCACGGCTTCCGGCTCGGCACCGGCTTCTTTGTAGAGCACTTCCAGATGCTGCTTTTGAGCCGTCAGTTCTTCGCCGGCGCGGGCGGCGCTTTGCTCCAGAGCCGCCAGTTCAGCCTGGCCCTTGTTCAAGCGATTACCGATCAACATCAGCTGTTGCAGGCGATCACGGTAGGCGTTCCACGCCTCGCTCAACGGTGCTAAATGCGTGCTTTGCTCAAGCTCCCCGGCAATCCGCTCCAGACGTGCAGCCACCTGTTTTTGTTGCTCGAGCAGGCCCTGAATCGTGTGCTGTCCTTGAGTGCTGGCCAGTTCCGCTTGTTGCTTGTGCTCTGCACTCACACTGGCGTCTTTGACCAGCCGAGCGAGGGTGCTTTGCTCTTCAAAGGCCTGGCGCAGCAACGGAGCTTTTTTCGTGTGCTGGCTTTGGGCGTCGACCAGCGCGGTCTGCGCAGCGCTCAAGCTCTGTTCGAGTTGCGCCTGCCGCTCGTTCAACTCGGCCTGCTGTTGGATGTGCTGCTGAATCTGCGCCGCCAGCGGGGTGAGCTGGGCGGTGAGTTCGGTCTTGCGGGCGAACTGGTGCCGTTGCGGGGCCAGTTGTTCCAGGCGCGTCAGCTTCAACCGGTCGCCAGCCAGGCTTTCCCAGTGCTGCTGGGCGCTGGTCAGCTGTTCGGTGGCGCTCTGTTGTTCGTCCTGCAATTGCCGCAGGTCTTTAAGCCAGGTGTGCTGCAATTCAAGCTGTTTGAGCTGCGCTTGCTGGGTCTTGAGTTGCTGCTGCGCTTCGTTGAAGCGCGCATCGAGTTCGGCTCGGGCTTCGGGGGCCAGCGGCGTCACCCCCGTGGCCTGATCCTGCAACAGCTTGTGCGCTTCACGCGCCTCTTTGGCTTTGTCGAAGGCGCGGCGACCGAGGCGGGTGTACAGCGCGGTATCGGTGAGCTTTTCCAGCAGTTCGCTGCGTTCGTTGTCGTTGGCCTTGAGGAAGGCACTGAACTCGCTCTGGGCCAGCAGCACGGCGCGGGTGAACTGTTCGAAGTTCAGGCCCAGCACGGCTTCGAGCTGGGTTTTGAACTCGACTTTCTGACTGGCCAGCAACTGATCCTGATCGATGTCGCGCAGGCTCTGACGACTGGCTTGCAGCTTGCCGCCGGCCTTTTCGCGAGCGCGATTGGCTTCCCAGCGAGCACGGTAACGACGGCCATCGATGCCGACGAAATCCACCTCGGCATACCCTTCGCCGGTGCCACGCCGCAGCAAGGTGCGCGGGTCGCCGGTGCTGATTTCGCCATCGGCGTCCGGTGCCTTGGCCGACACCTGAGCGTTGCTCAATCGCGGAACGGCGCCAAACAGCGCGAGACACAAGGCGTCGAGCAAGGTGCTTTTGCCCGCGCCGGTCGGCCCGGTGATCGCGAACAGGCCGGCACTCGCCAGCGGTTCAGCGGTAAAGTCGATTTCAAAGGGCCCGGCCAGCGAGGCGAGGTTTTTCAGGCGGATCGCGAGGATCTTCATGGTTGTTCGCTCTCCATCTGCACGTCCTGCAACAGCTCGGCAAAGTCTTTCAGCGTTTGCTCATCGACCTCGCTGCCGTAGCTGTCCTGCCAGGCACGACTGAACAATTCCTGCGGCGTGAGCTGGTCCAGTTCGATCAACGTGGTGCCATCTTCGACACCCTCGCGACTGCCGTTGCCGGCATATTCGGCGGCGATGCGCACCAGGCGCACGGCTTTGCCTTGAAGGGCGCTTTCAACCTGGTGACGCAAGTCGGGTTGTGGTTCGTCGAGACGCACCCGCACTTCCAGCCATGGCTGGCGCTGGATATCGGCCAGCAAATCGATGTTCGGCAGGTCGGCCAGTTGCAAGAGAATCTCGGCCAGCGGTGCCGGGCCGATGCGTTGCAGGTTGACCGCACGGGGAATCAGTTTCGGCTCGACGCTGACCAGGGTTTCGCCGTCGAGCGTGACGTCGAGAATCTGATGCTGATAGCCGATTTCCGAGAACGACAATGGAATCGGCGAGCCGCTGTAGCGGATGCGCTCTTCACCGTTGACCTTCTGCGGCTTGTGTAAATGCCCCAGCGCGACGTAGCTGATGCTCGGCCCGAACAGGCTGGCGGGCAGGGCTTCGGCATTGCCGATGATCAGGCTGCGCTCGGAGTCTTCCGACACGGAACCACCGGCCATGTGCGCATGACTGATCGCAATCAGCGCCTGGCCAGGCTTGCGCTTGGCATTGGCCGCCTCGATCAGCCATTCATGAACCTGACCGATGCCGCGCAAGTAGTTGTCACCCAACTGCGCGCCGGTCACTTCGGCCGGGCGCAAAAACGGCAGCGCCAGGCACCAACCGGCGATTTCCCCGCTGGCATCCGGCAACGGCAACAACAGCCGCTCGGCATCCAGTTGACCGTCGTCGAGCCACAGCACGCGGCCAAGCGCATGGGTGCGCAAACGCCGCATCAACGGCGCCGGCAATTCGATCCGCGAGCCGGAGTCGTGGTTGCCGGCGATGATGACGATGGTCAGCAGCGGTTGCTGCTCGTGGGCGCTGACGATGAATTCATAGAGGCGTTCCTGGGCTTTGACCGGCGGGTTGACCGTGTCGAAGATATCGCCGGCAATCAACAGCACATCAGGCTGGTCCAGCTTCAGCTGGCGTAGCAGCCATTCGAGAAAGCAGGCGTGCTCGAAATCGCGGTCCTGGCCGTGCAGGTTTTGCCCAAGGTGCCAGTCGGAGGTGTGAAACAGACGCAAGGCGTACTCCGTAGGAAATAAGGTGATGGCCGCGTGGAAATTGATGGCGGCGAAAGGGGAGAGAGTTTAATGGCAAAAGACCGGGGGATGCTGAAAGCTTTAAACGATTGCCTATCGATTGTGTGGGATTTCAGTATGGTAGGCAGTCGCAGTGACGAGACGGATGCTGTAGCGCACCACCAGGGAGTTTTGAATAGTTAAGGAGACGTCATGACCCAACGATTACTTCAACTTGATCAAGTGTCGTACAACCTGCCCGATGGGCGCGTTCTGTTCGATCACTTGAATCACACCTTTAACTCCAGGGCCACTGGCATCGTGGGTGCCAATGGCTGCGGAAAGTCGTTGCTTGGCCGCCTGCTGACGGGGCAACAATGTCCCACCAACGGTATCGTCCGTCGCGAAGGTCAGGTCTATGCCGTGGCGCAGTTATTGGAGCCCGAGCGCTATCCCACCGTTGCCGCGCTGGCCGGTGTCGACTTAATTCTGGCGGCGCTTGATCGCATCGCCCAGGGCAGCGTCGACGAGGATGACCATGCGTTAGCGGTCGATCAATGGGATTGCGCCACACGCCTTGAGGCGGAGCTGGAGAAGATCGGCCTGGGCCATTTGAATGCCGACTCGCACACCGACGTCCTTAGTGGGGGCGAGCGGCAGCGGGTCGCGCTGCTGGGGGCGTGGTTGTCTCGGGCCGACTGGCTCATTCTGGATGAGCCCAGCAACCACTTGGATATTGATCAGCAACACAAGCTTGCGCAGCAGATCGATCGCTGGCCCAGCGGCCTGGTGTTGATCAGTCATGACCGGGGCCTTCTGGAGCACGTGAACGAAATTGTCGAGCTTTCGCCATTGGGGTTGGCGGCCTATGGCGGCAACTACAGTCAATATGTGGCGGCGCGCGAGCAGGAACAGCAGTCGTTCCAGTCGGCATTGCAAGGCGAGCGGGCACAGGCCAAGCGCGAGCAACGTGAGATGGCCGTGCAGATGGAGCGTCAGCAACGGCGTAATGCGCGCGGCGACCGTCAGGCCCGCGACGGCAATCAGGCCAAGTTGATCACCAACGCCCAGAAAGAACGCAGTGAAAACAGTCAGGGAAAATTGCGCCTCAATCAGCAAGTGGCCCGGGAGCAGCAACAACAACGTATTGCCGAAGCCCGGGCGCGGTGTGCGCCGGATATCCAGCGCATGATGCTGTCCCCGGAAAGCGTGGTGCCCGATGGCAAGCTGATTGTGCAGCTCAACGACGTCATTCTGCCGTTCGGTCACACGGCGCCGGTCAATCTGACGCTGACCGGGCCTATGCGCATGGCAATCCTCGGCGCCAACGGTAGCGGTAAGTCGACCTTGTTGCAGGTGATCGCCGGCCAGTTGGCGGTTCGCGAAGGCGAAGTCATACGCACCTGTCATGTCGGCTGGCTGGATCAACACGCCGGGTTGCAGCACCCCGAGCGCACGGCGGTGCAATGGCTCTACGAGAGCAATCCGGAGTTGCCCGAAGCCGAGGCGCGAACCCGGTTGGCGCAGATGGGCATTGATGCGGATCGAGCGACGCTCAAGACCAGTCAGTTGAGTGGTGGCGAACGCCTGAAAATAGCCCTGGCGGCGCAGTTGTATGCACTGCGGCCACCGCAGTTACTGTTGCTGGACGAGCCGGACAACCATCTGGACTTGCCCAGCAAAGTAGCGCTGGAACAGATGCTCAATCAGTTTCAGGGCGCGTTGATCGTCGTCTCTCACGACAGCGCTTTTTTACAGGCCATTCATCTGGACGCCGAGTTTCATCTCAACAGTTAGAGGTCGTTACTTCGGATACAACGGCGGCAGGCCACTGTCACCCACCGGATCCTGAACCCGTTCGGCAATCGGGATCGCTTTGATCGCCCGCCACAGTTCTTCGCCTTGCCAGTGCTGGCCGGTTTCGCTGTAGAGCGCGCCGTTCAAGCCGTCCAGTGCGTCGGACAGTGGCACGAAGCGGGCGGCCATGTCGGCGAGGGTTTCCGGTTGTTGCCGGGCCCAGGCGTCGAGGGCCTGGCGGGTGGCGTGGGGATCGTTGGCCTGGCAGGCGCGCTTGAGTTCGTCGAGGACGGTGCGTGGGCTCGGGCCGGTCTGCGCGGCGCGCAGCACGGCGGGTTGCCAGCGGCCACGCCACCAGAGACCGAAACCGAGCAGGGTGGTGCAGGCCAGGATCAGGGTGCTGAGTTTCCAGCGCCAAAGGGTTTCGCTGTCGGCTGCGGACATGACCGACGGCGTGCCAGCCGGAGTATCGACCACCAGGCTCGGATTACTCGCCACTTGCAGGCTTCGGGCCGGCAGGCTGCTGTGTTCCAGGTGATCTTCGAAGGTGTTCCACCAGACCACTTCCACCGCAGGCAACTCGATGGCGCCACTGCGGCCCGGCACCAGCGCTTCGCGCTCTTCACGACTGCCGATCAGGCCGCGCTCGGTGCTTTGGTTGCTCAGCACCGGTTGGTCCGGGTAACGGCGCAGGCCGTTGACGTCGGTGGCGGGCAGCGGCGGCAGTTGGGAACTGGCCAGGCCTTCGGCCTTCAAGGTCAGGCTACGAGTCAGCGAATCACCCGCCTGCGCATGGTCCGGCTCCGGGTTCCAGCTTTCGCTCAGGCTCAGGCTGCGGGCCGGCAACCAGGGCAGGTCGGCAGGGTAGGTAATGGGTTTGGCCTTGACCGTCAGCAGAATCGGAGTGGAGCTGACACGCATCAGTTTCCCGGACTTCGGCGCCTGGGTGGCGTCCTGGGTGGGTTGGGTGTCGACGAGCGTGGCACTGAAAATCTGCGCCGGAATGGTCAATTCGCCGCTGTGTTGCGGGTAGATCGCATAGCGCATTTCAATCACGCCATGACGCAGGCCGTTGATGGCTTTCTCGTAAGTGCGCGACTCGCCCAGTTGTTCGATGCGCGCGTCGGGAATCTGCAACGGAGTCAGGCTGCTGTCGTCGTACAGCGACACCGAATGATAGATGCGTAAAGTCAGAATGGCCTGGGCCTGCACATAAACACTGGACTGGTCGAGGCTCGCGTCGATAAACACCGGGGCCAGTTTGTTCGCGGTGTCCTGGGTTTCGCTTTCGACCACTTGCACGGTAATCGGCTGGCTCTGCACCTCGCCCAGTTGCAGCGGGGGAATCGTCACGCTGCCGTTTTCCTTGGGCAGCAAGGTGATGATCCAGCGCGTGGTAGCGCGGTTATCGCCGTTCAGGGTGGTCAGTTGGTTGACCTGGCGGGTGCCACGCACTTCGAACAGCGGTTCCAGCGGTGCCAGGTCAGGCTTGCCGAATTGGGTGACGTCGTTGGATTCCAGGGTCAGTTCGACCGTCTCGCCGGAGTTCAGGCGACTGCGATCGACACTGGCGACCAGCGCCGCCGCCTGAGCCTGGACGGTGCTGAGCAGCAGGGCGAGCATGAAAAGGGTGAAGCGGGTCATCGCGTTTTTTCCTGATCCTGATGTTGTTGCTGTTCGTACCAGAATTTGCGCCTGAGCAATTCGCCCGGGTCATCGGGGATCTTGCGCAGCCATTGCTCCAGCGCCTGACGCTGTTCGCCGTCGATATTGTCGCTGGCCGGCCGCATCGGTGGTGTGGTGCTTTGCTCGTCCCCCAACTCGCTGCCCGGGACTTCATTGGCGCCCGGTTTCGGCGGTGTTGTGGCCTGTTGCCCGGCGTCCGGCGTGGTCTGCCCGGCGTCGGACTTCGGTGGATTGTTGTCCGCGGGCTGTGTGGCGGCACCCGGTGGCGTTTCTTGCTCGGTGTCCTTGGTCTCGTCATCGGCGGATTTCTGCGGCTCAACCGGTGGCGGTGCGTTTTTCTGCTTGAGCAGACTTTCTACCAGTGCTTTGTTGGTCTGCGCGGGGCGCAGATCAGGCTGGCGTTCCAGCGCCTGATCGTAAGCGTCCAGCGCCGCTTCCAGCTCACCGCTTTTGGCCAGGGCATTGCCACGATTGTAGTGGGCGTGGGCATCGTTGCCCTCGGCGAACCGCTGGGCGGCGCCGCTGTAGTCGCCGGCCTCATACAGCGCGACGCCTTGCCACTGCGGATCCTCAAAATGCTGCGAAGCCTTCGCCGGATGGCCTTGCCTGAGCAGATGCAGGCCCCGTTGATCGGGGCGCAACCACAAGTCTTCAAAGTCGAAGGCATAGCTCGGTTGCGGCAACAGGAACAGTAAAGGCAGGCAGAACAACCAGCCACGGCGACCTGCACACGCCGCCAGCAGCAACAGCGGCAGCAGCAGCCAGTAACCCTGATCGGCCCAGGTGTCCAGGCGCAAGGTCTGGCCGTCGTTGCGCAGGGTGCGTGGACCGTCAAGCAGGCCGAGCCCGCGCAGGTCGGTATCGCCCAGTCGCGCTGGGCGATAGCGTCCGCCAAGCTCGTTGGCAAAAGCTTTCAGGCTTGGACTGTCCAGGTACGGCACAAGGATCGCGCCCTGGTCGTCCTTGAGAAAACTGCCGTCCTCCTGTGCGACCGGTGCGCCTTCGGCGGTGCCGATGCCGAGCATCAGGAACTGCGTCGATTTTCGATCCAGTGCCTGGCGAATGCCTTCACGTTCCAGGTCCGTCAGGGTGGAACCGATCAACAGGATCCGGCCTTCACCCAATCCCCCCTGACTCAGCAGTGCCAGGGCCTTGGTCACAGCGAGGTCCGCGCGATGGCCGGCTTCGGGCATCAGCGACGGCTTGAGCGCATCGAGCAGATTACGGCTGGTCGACAGGTCATCCGACAGAGGCACCAGGGTGTGGGCGCTGCCGGCGTAAACGACGATTGCAGTCTGGGCGTCGCTGCGCACTTGCAGCAGGTCCAACAGTTTGCGCCGGGCCTGTTCGAGTCGGTTCGGCGCAACGTCGGTGGCGAGCATTTCCGGGGTCAGCTCAAGCACGACCACCAGCGGGTCGGCGGGCTTCTGACTGATTTGCTCGACGCGCTGCCAACTCGGCCCCAACAAGGCCAGGACGGTCAGTATCCAAGCCAGGCCGAGGACGACCCACGGCAGTTTGCTGTCGCGCCCGCTTCCACCGCTCAGCAAAGCAGCGTGGAAGGCCGGTGGCAGGATCATCTGCCAGCGCCCGGCGCGTTTTTGTCGATGCCAGAGTTGCCAGAGCAGCCAGCCCAGCAGCGGCAACAACAGCAACCACCAGGGGCGGAACCAGTACGGCCACAGCGCACTCATCGGCGCCTCCGCAGGCGCAGGCGTTTGAGCCGCTGGCGCCAGTCAGGCAATTGCGTTTGCAAAAACAGGTCCTTGGTAAAGAACCGTTGCAGCGGGTTGTCCGGCCAACGCTCGCGCACCACCAACAACATGCTCAACAACAATGCCAGCGCCAAAGGCCAGTGATACAGCGCCTGCGCCGGGCGGGCCTGGGTCGGCTGTTGGGTCACGGGCTCAAGTGTGTCGAGGGTGTCCTTGATCGTTTGCAGCTCTTTGCCATCGTGGGCGCGGAAGTACTGACCGCCGGTGACTTGGGCGATGGCCATCAACGCCGGTTCATCCAGATCCAGGCTCGGATTGACCCCCAGGAACCCCAAGGTGCCGCTTTGCTCCGGGTCAGCGCCGATGCCGATCGGGTAGATTTTCACGCCTTCCTTGGCCGCCAGGCGCGCCGCCGTGAGCGGGTCGATTTCACCGCCATTGTTGGCGCCATCCGTGACCAGGATCAACACACGGCTCTGGGCCGGACGCATGCGCAGGCGCTTAATCGCCAGGCCGATGGCATCACCGATTGCCGTGTTCTTGCCGGCGATACCGATTCGCGCTTCGTCGAGCCACACGCGCACGGTGTGCCGGTCGAACGTCAAGGGCGCTTGCAGGTAAGCCTGGCTGCCGAACAGGATCAGGCCGACACGGTCACCGTCGCGACTTTCAAGGAAGTCACCGAGCAAGTGCTGAACCAGCGACAGTCGACTGACGTCTTCGTCCTGCCACTGCATGTCGGGGAAATCCATGGAGCCGGACACGTCCACGGCCACCAGCAGATCGCGACCACTGGCGGCAATCGGCAGGGGATCGCCCAGCCATTGCGGGCGCGCCGCCGCTATCAGCAGCAACAGCCACAACAGAATGAACGGTGCTTGCTGGCGCCAGGCCGGCAGGTTGGCGCGCGCACGGCGGCGGGCGAGGCCTTCGAGGTCATTGAGGAAACTGACCTTGAGCGCCGGTTCGCCACTGTCGGCCACCGGCAGCAGGACGCGCATCAACCAGGGCAGCGGCAGCAGGGCAAAGATCCACGGCCAGGCGAACTCAAACATGTTTGCGAATCCAGGTATCGACGGCTTGAGTGAGGCCGGCGATGGCCTTGTCGTCGAGTTTGCATTCGGGTTTGTAGGCGCCTTCGACCAGCACCATCCAGCGGGTCAGACCGGCGGCCGGGCAGCGGTTGTCGAGGAACGCCAGCCATTTGCGCCCGTTGAGGGTGTGGCTCTGGCTGTAGGGGTAATGGTTGCGGCACAGGCGTTTGAGCAACCCATTGAGTTGTTGCAGCCAGGCGCCGGCCGGTGCGCCGTCGTAGGGCTTTGGCATCCGCGCCAATTCGGCGAGTGCGGCGATGCGCACCGGGTCCAGCGGTTGTTCGGCACGGACGATCGGGCGCTTGTTCGGAATGAATCGCCGCGCCTTCCACAGGCCGAAACCGATCAGCGGCAGCAACAACAGCAACAGCCACCAGCCGGGCGCGGGGGGCCAGAACTCGATGGGCGGCGGGGTAATCAGCGGTTGCAGTTGATCGAGGCTGCTCATCGACCTTTCCCCGGTTTCTGTGGGTTGAGGTACTCGCGCAGTTGCTCGACCATCTCGCTCTGGGTGCTCAGCGGCATCAGCAATACCCGCAGCTTTTGCGCGAGCAATTCCCAGCGGGCGATGCGCGCTTCGGCCTGGGCGCGGTAGGTCTGGCGCAGGTCGAAATTCAGGGTGTCGAGTTCCAGTTGCGCGCCACGTTCAACGAAACGAAGCAGCCCGGCGGCGGGCAGGGCGTGGTCCAGCGGATCGGACAGCGGCAACAGCAACAGGTCGCAATGGCGCGACAACAGGCTCAGTTGCTGTTCCGAACCTTCGGTCAAGGCGCGTTCATCGCAGATCACAATCACCAGGCTGCCGGGGCGCAGCACCTCCCGTGCACGACGCAGGGCCATGTTGAGGGAATCGCGGTTCTGTTCGCTTTCGGTGTGCAGCGACTGATTGACCCGCACCAGACGGTTAAGCAGTTGCAGCAGGCTTTGTTTGCTGCGCCGGGGTTTGATTTCGTAGTGCTCGTTGTCGCCGAACACCAGCCCGCCGACCCGGTCGTTATGGCCAAGGGCCGCCCAGCCAATCAGGCTCGCTGCCTGAGCGGCCAGCACTGATTTGAACATCAGCCCCGAACCGAAAAACAGCCGACGGCTTTGCTCGACCATGATGAAAATCGGTCGCTCGCGTTCTTCGTGAAACAGCTTGGTGTGGGGCTCCTGGGTGCGGGCGGTAACGCGCCAGTCGATGGTGCGCACGTCGTCGCCGGCCTGATAAACCCGCACCTGATCGAAGTCCACACCACGGCCGCGCAGTTTGGAGTGGTGCAGGCCGATCAGGGGGCTGCGCTGGCTCGGCGTGGAAAACAGCTGCACTTCGCGCACGCGATGGCGCATCTCGATCAGCTCGGCGAGGCTGACGCGGATGCCCGGCTCGGGCGGAAGGAGGGCGTTCATGGGGGTCAAGCGACGGCTACGACGTCGAGAATCCGCTGGACCACCCGGTCCTGATCGATGCCAGCGGCTTCGGCTTCAAAGGACAGAATGATGCGGTGGCGCAATACGTCGAACAGCACGGCCTGGATGTCTTCCGGGCTGACGAAGTCGCGACCGGCCAGCCAGGCATGGGCCCGGGCACAGCGATCGAGGGCAATCGAACCGCGAGGACTGGCGCCATAGGCGATCCACTCGGCCATCTCCGGGTCGAACTTGGCCGGGGTGCGCGTGGCCATGACCAGTTGCACCAGGTATTCCTCCACGGCGTCGGCCATGTACAGGCCGAGGATTTCCTTGCGTGCGGCAAAAATCGCCTGCTGGCTGACCCGGCGCTCGGGCTTGGTTTCGCCGTTCAGGGCTTCGCCACGGGCCTGTTGCAGGATGCGGCGTTCGACGGCGGCGTCCGGGAAACCGATTTTCACGTGCATCAGGAAGCGGTCGAGCTGGGCTTCCGGCAGGGGATAGGTGCCCTCCTGCTCAATCGGGTTTTGCGTGGCCATCACCAGAAACAGCGGTGACAGCTCGTAAGTGCTGCGCCCGACACTGACCTGGCGCTCGGCCATGGCTTCCAGCAATGCCGATTGAACCTTGGCCGGGGCGCGGTTGATTTCGTCCGCCAGCACCAGGTTATGGAAGATCGGGCCCTGCTGGAACACGAAGCTGCCGGTTTCCGGGCGATAGATTTCCGTGCCGGTGATGTCGGCCGGCAGCAGGTCGGGGGTGAACTGGATGCGATGGAACTGGGCTTCGATGCCTTCGGCGAGTTCTTTGATGGCCTTGGTCTTGGCCAGCCCCGGGGCGCCCTCGACCAGCATGTGGCCGTCGGCGAGCAAGGCGATGAGCAAGCGCTCGATGAGTTTTTCCTGGCCGAGAATCTGCGTTGAAAGAAAGGTTCGCAGCGCTAGCAGCGCTTCACGATGTTCCATCGATGACTGTTCCTGGAAAGGGTGACCGAAGACGTTCGAATAACGCCAGGGCTGGGGGCGTTACTTTAATCCATCGCGGGGGGCGGCGACTAACGGCATTTTGTGCAAAGTGCGGGAATTGATGGGTGAAATTGTTGGAAATTTGTAGGCGAGGGACAGGGTGGTGATCTGGCTGGCCTCATCGCGAGCGGGCTCGCTCCCACAGGTGACCGGGTTCTCACATGAAAATACGATCAAATGTGGGAGCGAGCCTGCTCGCGATGAGGCAGGTTCAGGCACCCGAGATTCCGAGGCTTAGAGCTGGCTTATATAGGTACCGGTGCCTTTAAGGATGTTCTGCAAGGTCTCTTCCACTTCCGCCAGATCCTGCGCATCGGTGCCGTGCAGGATTTCCAGCGAGTCTTCGCCATCGAGCACATCGATGTCCGCAGCGGCGATTTCGATCAGCAGGCGGTCAGGGCTGAGGGTGACTTTCACACCGTTGAGGGCCGAAGGTTTGTCGTGGAAGATGATCTCCAGCTCATCCTCGTCCGGAAAGCGGCTCATCAGGAACATTTCGCCCTCGACGCTGTTGCAGCAGAGCATGGCCAAGTTGTCTTCTTCTTCGTCGCACGGGTTGACGATCAAGAGGTCAGTTGTCATTTGCATGGGAAAATCCTGGCTCGGCGAGCGTGGTGAACGTAACAAAAGGCAATTCTGCCAGCCCCGGGGAATTTCTGCTCGCCTGAGTGTCAGATCATGTGTCGTGAACACTTGGAGTGTTACTGGTCATTTCTGGTACGGATGTGCCGCAAAACCGGGGATAAAGCGCCCGTTTTCCTGCACGACTGCTAGTGTTGTTCGAGGCGCATGTCGTGAGCTGCGTACCGATGACCGAATATGTCGCAGCGCCGCAAGCACAGGCCTTGCCGCACTCGTTAAGCTGCGCATCGAATGGATATCCGTAAAGACAGTGTGCAATTCATCGCACAGGCGTTTTTGCCGATACCCCTTCATGGAAGGTGAATGTGACCTGAGTGTCTCGTCCAGCTTCACCCACCTGTCACCCTGTTTCCTCTGCCCGAGAATCAGGAACAGGGTGACGGATCGCCCCGAAAGGGGTTTTGCACGCGACGCTTCCATCAATAACAAGCCCAAGCGGAGTACCACAGATGGCGTTCTTCACCGCAGCCAGCAAAGCCGACTTCCAGCACCAACTGCAAGCGGCACTGGCCCAGCACATCAGTGAACAGGCACTGCCACAAGTGGCGCTGTTCGCTGAACAATTCTTCGGCATCATTTCCCTGGACGAGCTGACCCAGCGTCGGTTGTCCGACCTCGCCGGCTGCACCCTTTCTGCGTGGCGCCTGCTTGAGCGCTTCGATCACGCGCAACCGCAAGTGCGCGTCTACAACCCGGATTACGAACGCCACGGCTGGCAGTCGACCCACACCGCGGTCGAAGTGCTGCACCACGACCTGCCATTTCTGGTGGACTCGGTGCGTACCGAGCTGAACCGTCGCGGCTACAGCATTCACACCCTGCAAACCACTGTGCTGAGCGTGCGTCGCGGCAGCAAGGGCGAGCTGCTGGAAATCCTGCCGAAAGGCACCCAGGGCGAAGGCATTCTGCAAGAATCGCTGATGTACCTGGAAATCGACCGCTGCGCCAACGCGGCCGAGCTTAATGTCCTGACCAAAGAGCTGGAGCAGGTTCTCGGTGAAGTCCGCGTCGCGGTCACCGATTTCGAACCGATGAAAGACAAGGTCCAGGAAATTCTCTCCGGCCTGGACAACAGCCAGTACGCCGTCGATCCAGAAGAAAAAGCCGAAATCAAAAGCTTCCTGGAATGGCTGGTGGGCAACCACTTCACATTCCTGGGCTATGAAGAGTTCGTGGTTCGCGATGAAGTCGACGGTGGTCACATCGTCTACGACCAGGATTCCTTCCTGGGCCTGACCAAACTGCTGCGCACCGGCCTGACCTACGATGACCTGCGCATCGAAGACTACGCCGTGAACTACCTGCGTGAACCGACCCTGCTGTCGTTCGCCAAGGCTGCGCACCCAAGCCGTGTACACCGTCCGGCTTACCCGGATTACGTGTCGATCCGCGAAATTGACGCCGACGGCAAAGTCATCAAGGAATGCCGTTTCATGGGCCTGTACACCTCTTCGGTGTATGGCGAGAGCGTGCGGGTCATTCCGTACATCCGCCGCAAGGTCGAAGAAATCGAACGCCGTTCCGGCTTCCAGCCCAAGGCTCACCTGGGCAAGGAACTGGCGCAGGTGGTCGAAGTGCTGCCGCGTGACGATCTGTTCCAGACGCCGGTGGACGAGCTGTTCAGCACCGTGATGTCGATCGTGCAGATCCAGGAGCGCAACAAGATTCGCGTGTTCCTGCGCAAAGACCCGTATGGCCGTTTCTGCTACTGCCTGGCCTACGTGCCGCGCGACATCTACTCCACCGAAGTGCGCCAGAAGATCCAGCAAGTGCTGATGGATCGCCTGAAAGCCTCGGACTGCGAGTTCTGGACCTTCTTCTCCGAGTCCGTGCTGGCACGCGTGCAACTGATTCTGCGCGTCGATCCGAAGAACCGTCTCGACATCGACCCGGTCCTGCTGGAAAAAGAAGTGGTCCAGGCCTGCCGCAGCTGGCAGGACGACTACGCCAGTCTGGTAGTCGAAAGCTTCGGCGAAGCCCACGGCACCAACGTGCTGGCTGACTTCCCGAAAGGCTTTCCAGCCGGTTACCGCGAGCGTTTCGCTGCCCATTCGGCCGTGGTCGACATGCAGCACCTGCTGAGCCTGACCGAAAAAAATCCGCTGGTGATGAGCTTCTATCAACCACTGGGCCAGGTGTCTGGTCAGCGCGAATTGCACTGCAAGCTGTATCACGCCGATACACCGCTGGCGCTGTCCGACGTGTTGCCGATCCTGGAAAACCTCGGTCTGCGCGTGTTGGGTGAATTCCCGTATCGCCTGCGCCACAACAGTGGCCGCGAGTTCTGGATTCACGACTTCGCGTTCACCGCCGCTGAAGGCCTGGAACTCGACATCCAGCAACTCAACGACACCTTGCAGGACGCCTTCGTCCACATCGTGCGTGGCGATGCCGAGAACGATGCGTTCAACCGCCTGGTGCTGACCGCCGGCCTGCCTTGGCGCGATGTGGCGCTGTTGCGTGCCTACGCCCGTTACATGAAGCAGATTCGACTGGGCTTCGACCTGGGTTACATCGCCAGCACCCTGAACAACCACACCGACATCGCTCGCGAGTTGACCCGGTTGTTCAAGACCCGTTTCTACCTGGCGCGCAAGCTGACCAGCGACGATCTGGAAGACAAGCAGCAACGCCTGGAACACGCGATCATTACCGCGCTGGACGAAGTCCAGGTGCTCAACGAAGACCGTATCCTGCGTCGCTACCTGGACCTGATCAAGGCCACGCTGCGGACCAACTTCTACCAGACCGATGCGAACGGCAAGAACAAGTCCTACTTCAGCTTCAAGTTCAACCCGCACCAGATTCCAGAGCTGCCCAAGCCCGTACCGAAGTTCGAAATCTTCGTTTACTCGCCACGCGTCGAAGGCGTGCACCTGCGCTTCGGCAACGTCGCTCGCGGTGGTCTGCGCTGGTCTGACCGTGAAGAAGACTTCCGTACCGAAGTGCTGGGCCTGGTAAAAGCCCAGCAAGTGAAGAACTCGGTCATCGTGCCAGTGGGCGCCAAGGGCGGCTTCCTGCCGCGTCGTCTGCCACTGGGCGGCAGCCGAGACGAGATCGCGGCCGAGGGCATCGCCTGCTACCGCATCTTCATTTCGGGTCTGTTGGACATCACCGACAACCTGAAGGACGGTGCGCTGGTTCCGCCGGCCAACGTCGTGCGTCATGACGACGATGACCCGTACCTGGTGGTCGCTGCGGACAAGGGCACTGCCACCTTCTCCGACATCGCCAACGGTATTGCCATCGACTACGGCTTCTGGCTCGGCGATGCATTCGCATCGGGCGGTTCTGCCGGTTACGACCACAAGAAGATGGGCATCACCGCCAAAGGCGCGTGGGTGGGCGTTCAACGTCACTTCCGCGAGCGCGGCATCAATGTCCAGGAAGACAGCATCACCGTGGTGGGCGTCGGCGACATGGCCGGTGACGTGTTCGGTAACGGCTTGTTGATGTCCGACAAGCTGCAACTGGTCGCAGCCTTCAACCACTTGCACATCTTCATTGACCCGAACCCGGAGCCGGCCAACAGCTTCGCCGAACGTCAGCGCCTGTTCGACCTGCCGCGCTCGGCCTGGTCGGATTACGACACCAGCATCATGTCCGAAGGCGGCGGGATCTTCTCCCGCAGCGCGAAAAGCATCGCGATTTCCCCGCAGATGAAAGAGCGCTTCGACATCCAGGCGGACAAACTGACCCCGACCGAACTGCTGAATGCCTTGCTCAAGGCACCGGTAGACCTGTTGTGGAACGGCGGTATCGGCACCTACGTCAAAGCCAGCACCGAAAGCCACGCCGATGTCGGCGACAAGGCCAACGATGCACTGCGCGTGAACGGCAACGAACTGCGCTGCAAAGTGGTGGGCGAGGGCGGTAACCTCGGTATGACCCAACTGGGTCGTGTCGAATTCGGCCTCAATGGCGGCGGTTCCAACACCGACTTCATCGACAACGCCGGTGGCGTGGACTGCTCCGACCACGAAGTGAACATCAAGATCCTGCTGAACGAAGTGGTTCAGGCCGGTGACATGACCGACAAGCAACGTAACCAGTTGCTGGCGAGCATGACCGACGAAGTCGGCAACCTGGTGCTGGGCAACAACTACAAGCAGACCCAGGCCCTGTCCCTGGCGGCGCGTCGTGCCTTGCCGCGGATCGCTGAATACAAGCGCCTGATGAACGATCTGGAAGGTCGCGGCAAGCTGGATCGCGCCATCGAGTTCCTGCCGGCCGAAGAAGCCATCAACGAGCGCGTCGCTGCAGGCCATGGCCTGACCCGTGCCGAGCTGTCGGTGCTGATCTCCTACAGCAAGATCGACCTCAAGGAAGCGCTGCTCAATTCCCAGGTGCCGGACGACGATTACCTGACGCGTGACATGGAAACCGCTTTCCCGCCAAGCCTGGTGAGCAAGTTTTCCCAAGCCATGCGCCGTCACCGTCTGAAGCGCGAAATCGTCAGCACCCAGATCGCCAACGATCTGGTCAACCACATGGGTATTACCTTCGTTCAACGACTCAAAGAGTCGACCGGCATGAGCCCGGCGAACGTGGCCGGTGCTTATGTGATCGTGCGTGACATCTTCCATCTCCCGCATTGGTTCCGTCAGATCGAATCCCTGGATTATCAGGTTTCCGCCGACGTGCAACTGGAGCTGATGGACGAGCTGATGCGCCTGGGCCGTCGCGCCACGCGCTGGTTCCTGCGTGCCCGTCGCAACGAGCAGAACGCTGCCCGTGACGTTGCGCACTTCGGTCCGCACCTCAAGGAGCTGGGGCTGAAGCTCGACGAACTGCTCAGTGGCGAGATCCGCGACACCTGGCAGGCCCGCTATCAGGCGTACGTCGAAGCCGGTGTGCCGGAGTTGCTCGCACGCATGGTGGCTGGCACTTCGCACTTGTACACCCTGCTGCCGATCATCGAGGCCTCCGACGTGACCGGCCAGAACCCTGCAGACGTGGCCAAGGCCTACTTCGCCGTGGGCAGCGCGCTGGACATCACCTGGTACCTGCAACAGATCAGCGCTCTGCCGGTTGAAAACAACTGGCAGGCCCTGGCCCGTGAAGCGTTCCGTGATGACGTCGACTGGCAGCAACGTGCGATCACCATCTCCGTCCTGCAACAGGGCGACGGCACTCAGGACGTGGAAACCCGCCTGGCGCTGTGGATGGAAGAGCACGAAGGCATGATCGAACGCTGGCGCGCCATGCTGGTGGAAATCCGTGCCGCCAGCGGCACCGATTACGCCATGTACGCGGTGGCCAACCGTGAGTTGCTGGACCTGGCGTTGAGCGGGCAAGCGGTAGTGCCTGCGCCTGTCACAGCAGCTGCGGAGCTGGAACCGGCTGCCTGATCGGCTGTTGAATGAAAAAAACCCGCATTGAGAGATGCGGGTTTTTTTTTGGGGTAGACGTGCTCATTTCATTGTGATTAAAGGCAAGATTATGCTGAGCGCTAGTACGACGCTTGAAGTTGTTTTGACTCAATGGCTGATAGTATCTCTGTGGGTTGCATCACTAAATTGTTGAGCGATTGATCAAACTTTTGCAGTGCCCGAATTTGCACATTCTGTTGCTCGTTAATATCCGCCACAATCTCTTCACTGCGCTTGTAATCGGCCCATAACGGACTCAACGCTTTGGCATCATGCCCTTGAGCAGTGCCGATATAATTGAAGTTTGAGTCGTAGAACTGCCCACTCACATGCGCTTCGATATCCGAACTGCGCGATGTGATCAATTGGCTGCGGGTGTCGACAATGGCGACCACGTCGGGCTTCGCCGCCCTGAGGCTTTGCATGTCCGGATACACCGTCACCGAGCCGAACTGGCGTTGTAACGATGCCTTGACCCAGTCCACGGCATGGTCCGGTCTGGAGGTGGCCACGTAGGCGTCGTGGATCGATTGCACCAGCAGGCTCTGGCCGAAGCCGGTGCCGGCGTTGGCCTGGTAGTGTTGCAGGTAGTCGCGGTTGGCCTGGGTGTTGCGGCTGTAGACGATACCCAACGAAACCTGGTGGCCGTTGGGGACGTGCGTGGCATTGCTGCGGCCAACCGGTCCAGTAAAAAGGCCTTCCAGCGAAGACCCGGCTTTGGGCGCAGTGGGAACAGAGCAGCCCGCCAGGATGAGGGTCATTGTTAATGTACTGACAAGCGCAAGTTTCATGGTGTTACTCCAGTGAAACAACATGAGTCGGAAGTTGTAATGTCGGAATATCCGGCGAGTTATCCAGACTAAACCTGTCGCTGCACAATGAAATAGCCAGTCGCTGCACTTCTTGGCTGGCCGATAGTTTAATTGGGTTTAAGCGAGGCCCAGTAATTACGCCGGGAAATAAAAAGGCCCGAAATGTTAATTCGCGCCTTTTTATTTATGGCTATCCCTTCAGCTATCAGTTTTCCAAGGGGATCAACACTTTCTCGTCGGGGGACAACACCATGAATACCAACAGTTTGGCAGGCTTGGTTGCACTGGCGTTTTTCGAAACCAAGTGTTCCGAACCGGCGGGTTCGTACCAATACTGTCCGGCCTTGTAAGTGATTGCTTTCTCACCCTTCACTTGAGAAATAACCGCACCCGACAGCACGTAGGCCATGGCAGTGCCTTCATGCTTGTGGGCAATCGACGATTGGCCGGGTTTGTAGTCGACCTCGATCATCATGGCTTTTTTGCCGGGCACGTTTTTCAGCGCTTCATCCTGCAATACCGTGATCTTTTCTGAAGGGCCTTCGTGAGCAATGGCAGTCGCAGAAACGGTCAGGGCGAGGGCAGCCAGGGGAGCAGCAAGGATACGCAAAGCTTTCATGGACATTCACCTGCGGTTGGTTTAGTTGTCAGAAACAACAGTAGTGCGCAGGTGGGGCCAATCAAACAGCCAATATTCGCGAAGGTGAGGGGACCAATCTGTAGCGGCCCTGTGGCGAGGGGACAAGCCCTCCGCCACAGGGCCGCTACAGGGTGTTCAGCGGATCGGGAAGCTGTTGAAGTCGACGGAATTTGCCAATCGATTGTCGATCAGGCCAATAAAGCCTTGTACTTCAGGGCAGTTGAAATGCGATTGCATGGCCGCTTCCGATTGCCAGCGGGCGCTGACGGTCCAGCGGTTGCTGTCCTCTGGGCAGCGGTCGACCATATAGGAATCACAGCCCGGTTGCTGACGCAGGGTGTCGACAATCTTTTGCAGTTGCTTACCCAGTTCTTCCGAGCGGCCGGCGGCGGCCTGCACCTGTACGGTATTGATCACTTCGTTGGACATTGCTCACACTCCTGAATCAGGCCGGACGAATCCTGCTCACTGAGGGATAACGCTTATGCAGGATAGGCCTGCACCTGTGGACCGCCAATAGCCAATCGCTGGATAAAGACGCAGACCAATCGATCAGGCCACCTGCTGCAAAATGTCGCGCAAACGGTCCAGGGCTATGTCGATGTCCAGGGTTTCGATGGCGCCAAAGCCCAGGAACAGCCCGGCCCGTGGCGCTTGCTGGTAGAAAAAGCTGTCGATAGCGTAGAGGCCGACTTCGACCTTTTTCGCCAGTTCGATCACCAACGGAATATCGATAGGCACTTTGCACATCACCACCATGTGAAACCCGGCCGTGGTGGGCACGGGTTCAAGCCAGGGCGAAAGGTCGCCCGCCATGCGCGACAGGATCCGCTCGCGACGTCCGGCATAGATCGTATGGCAGCGCCGGATGTGCTTGAGCAGGCAACCTGCGGCGATGAACTTGGCCAGCGCCCACTGGGGCAGGGTGGAGGTGTGCAGGTCGGTCAGTTGCTTGGCGCGGATGACGGCTTCAAGAATCGCCGGCGGCAACACCGCATAACCGAGGCGCAGCTCCGGCAGCATGGTTTTCGAAAATGTCCCGACGTAGGCGACGATGCCACGCTCATCCATGCTTTGCAGTGAATTGGTCGGGCGGCCTTCGTAGCGAAACTCGCTGTCGTAATCGTCCTCGATGATGATTGCGCCCAACTCATAAGCCCGTTCCAGCAGCGCAACCCGGCGCGCCTGACTCATCGGCATGCCCAGCGGAAACTGGTGGGACGGCGTGACGTAAATCAGCCGGGTGCCCAAGGGGATCTTGTCCACTTCAATCCCTTCGGCATCCACCGGCACCCCGATCACCGTGGCCCCATGGGTGCCAAACAACAGGCGAGCCGGCGGATAGCCGGGGTCTTCCATGGCGACAATGCTGCCCGGACGGGTCAGCACCCGGGAGATCAGGTCCAGCGCCTGTTGCGCGCCATTGCACACCACCACGTCTTCGTCCTGGCAATTGACCCCACGGGAAAATGCGATGTGCCGGGCGATCGCGTTGCGCAGCGCCGGCAGGCCTTCGGGCAGGCTGTAGAAGCCCTTGGAACCGGCAATCTGACGCAACGCGTGAGAGGTGCAGCGCCGCCAATCGTCCTGCGGAAACTGGCCTTTGCTGGTCGCGCCACCGATGAAGTCGTAGCGTAACGAGCCCTCCAGGGTCGGGTGGCGCAGAAACACCGGCAGGTTGCGCCAGGACTCGATCACCTCGAAGCTCGCCAGCTGTGAATGGCTTTGCTTGGGGGCGGCTTTGGCTGTCCGGGCGTTGACGAACGTGCCTTTGCCGATCACCCCGGTGAGGAAGTTCTCATAGGTCAGTTGCGCGTAGGTGTCGGAAATGGTCTTGCGCGAAATGCCCAGCTGTTCGGCCAGCAAACGACTGGGTGGCAGTTGCGTCCCGGCTGCCAGGCGGCCGGATTCAATGGCGCTGCGCAGTTGGTTGTACAACTGGCCTGCCAGGTCCTTGCGGCCGTTGATGACAACATGAAGTTCCATACCGGCGAGGCTCCTGGAGCGATTGAGGCGCGTGTGCGTCGCGCCAGATTACCCGCATGAGCCGCCGTGCAGAAGTTGCGTGGGCGAAAACCCCGGGATTGGTCTGCCGCCGAATGGTCCACGGCTTTTTCGCCGAATTGGATCTGTAACGCCGCTGCGTCAGCGCCTACCTTGGGGGTCTTCATTTGATCCAAGAGGGTCACCCCATGAGTTCCCGCCTGGATTACTACAGTGCGTCGCCCAAAGCGATGAAAGCGATGATTGCCATGGAGGCCTTGACCAGCAACCTCAGTATCGAGCCAGCCTTGCTGCATTTGATCAAGATCCGCGCCTCGCAACTCAATGGCTGCGCCTTCTGCACCGACATGCATTCAGTGGACGCGCGGCGCCTTGGCGAGACGGATCGGCGCTTGTATTCGATTGTGGTGTGGCGCGACAGCGGCTTCTTCAACCCTCGTGAACGCGCGGCGCTGGCCTGGACCGAAGCGGTGACCTTGCTTTCCGAAAGCCATGTGCCGGATGACGTCTACGCCGTGGCGCGTGAGCAGTTCAACGAAAGCGAAATGGTCGACTTGACCATCGCGGTCACCACCATCAACAGCTGGAATCGCCTGGCGGTGAGTTTTCGGCAAAGCCCCAGCAGCTGAATCGATTTTCCGCCGTAGGTGTCACGTCAGGTTCATAAACGCTGCGCAGGATGAGGGCTTCAAGGATAGATCGACAGGAGTCATTGATGTCATTCATGGAATCCACCCGCGCCGCCGGTATCGATCCGGTACTGGCGCAGTCTTTCCGGGTCAGCGCCCGTTGCGGCTGTTTCATGCAAGCGGCCCGCAGCCTCAACATCAAATCAACTCAGTTGCGCAAACACCTCGCGCAGCTCGAAACGCAATTGCAGTGTTCGCTGTTCAATCACCAGGACAATGGCCTGGCCTTGAGCCGTGAAGGGTTGCAGCTTCAGGCGCAATTGATCGCCCTGGCCCATGAACACGACGTGCCGGTGATCGAACAGCCGCTGATTCGGTTGGCTGTGGCCGAGTCGATCTTGCACGACATCCTGGGCCGCGATCTGGTCTCGTTGCTGCGACGCAACGCCAGCGTGCGCCTGGACATCATCACGCTGGACAGCGAACTGTCGCTGCGAGCGGTCAGTGCAGATGTGGTGCTGTGGCTGGCAGGCACCGAGTCACCGCTGCCGGGCCCGAGTTTCCCTGTCAGCGAGCCTCAGCCTTTGGCGCGACTGGATTATCTGCCGCATATCGCCAAACGTTATTCACGGGTAGCGGCCCGCCCCGACAGCCTCGATGACCTCGCTGACTTCATGTTGGTGCAATGGCAGCCTGATCGTCAGGTCGAGAGTTTTCGGCCGTGGAATGGCGTGGTCGATCAGCGTCTGGCCGGCGTGGTGCAGTTGCATTCTTATGAGCTGATGCTGGAAATGATTCGTTGCAGCGCCTGCATTGGTTTGCTGCCCAATTACATGAGCCAGTTTGACAGGGGGCTGGTCGGGTTATCGGGGTTGTTCGACCAGCCGATGCAGCGCCAGGTGTGGATGGCGGTCAATGCCGAGTCTGCGGGGCAGGCCGAGGTGCAGATGATCGTCGAACTGATTCACAACACCTTCAACGAGCGGCGGGAGTGGTTCGAAGCCTAACCCCGATCCAAACTGTGGGAGCGAGCCTGCTCGCGATAGCGTCGTAACATTCAATATCCAAGGTGACTGACCCGCCGCTATCGCGAGCAGGCTCGCTCCCACATGGGATTCTCGCCATTCCAGGAGATGGTGTTGTAGAGTAAGCGGCCATGTCTGCATCAAGGATGAGTCAACCATGCCCGCCACCGATTCTGTCATCACCCTCGAACGCTTCAGCGAATCCCACATCGACGGCGTCACCGCGCTCTACAACGAGCCGGCGATTACCCGTCAGGTCCTGCAAATGCCGTTTCAATCCACCGAGATCTGGCGCCAACGCCTGGCTTCGGATAACGAGCGGCTGGTGAAGCTGGTGGCGCTGCATCAGGGCGCGGTCATCGGCAACATTGGTCTGGAGCAGTTCTCGCGGATCCGCCGCAGCCATGCCGGCAATCTCGGCATGGCGGTCGCGGTGCAATGGCAAGGCAAAGGCGTGGGCTCAAAACTGCTGGCAGCGGCGCTGGACGTCGCCGACAACTGGATGAACCTGCAACGGGTCGAGCTTTCGGTGTACGCCGACAACGAAGCGGCCATCGGGCTTTACCGCAAGTTCGGTTTCGAGACCGAAGGCCTGTTCCGTGACTACGCCGTGCGGGACGGCCGACTGGTCGATACCCTGAGCATGGCGCGCCTGCGCCGCTCACTCAAGTCCGACTGACTCAGTCACCCAGCGCGAACGCCACCGCCGCCTGCGCATGCAGTGCGGTGGTGTCGAGCAAGGGCAGGGCGCTGTGCTCGGGTTTGATCAGCAGGCCGATTTCCGTGCAGCCGAGAATGATCGCCTGGGCGCCACGCCGAGTCAGGGACTCGATGACCTGCTGATACACCTTGCGTGACGCCTCGCTGATCACCCCGACGCACAACTCGTCATAGATGATCCGGTGCACGGCGTTGCGTTCCTCGGCGTCCGGCACCAGCACCGTCAACCCCATCGCGCTCAGGCGATCCTTGAGAAAGTCCTGTTCCATGGTGAACGCCGTCCCGAGCAACCCGACTTTCAGCGTTCCGGCCTCCACGGCGGCCTGACCGGTCGGGTCGGCGATGTGCAGGAACGGAATACTGATCGCGGCCTGAGTCTGCCCGGCCACCTTGTGCATGGTGTTGGTACACAGCACCACGCATTCGGCACCACCGGCCTGCAGTCGCTGCGCCGCATCCACCAGAATCGCCGCCGCGTCGTCCCAGCGCCCGGCATGCTGGGCCTGTTCGACAGGGCCGAAGTCGACGCTGTACATTAGCAATTTCGCCGAACGCAACGGCCCGAGCCGGTCGCGAACCTGTTGGTTGATGAGGCGGTAATACTCGGCGCTGGACTCCCAGCTCATGCCGCCGATAAGGCCGATGGTGCGCATGGCGTGCTCCTGTTGTTGGCAACCCTTTGCAAGAGAGTGTCCAGTGGATCCCGGTTTCGATCTATCAGGAAATTTCACATGCCTGATGTCATAAGTCAGCGTTTGTTCGACGGCAAAGTCTGCCTGCAACTCTTGCCCCGTGCGGCGTACAGCGCGCGTGACGCGGCGCAGTCGCAAACGCTTGGGGTCACGCTGGAGCGTCAGCAGGGCATACACGCCATCGATTCCGACCGTCGGGTGGATTTCGATACCTTGCCCGGCGTCTTGGCGTATACGCCGATCGGCGTCGAGGTGTTCTCCGAGTCCGTCACCGGTGGTGAATACCTGCTGATGCGCCTGGACGAACCGTTTGCCGATGAACAGTTACCCTGTGTCACCCGCCGTGTGCAGTCTTCAGGCAATCGACGTGCGCTGACCCTGGCACGAGCGGTGCGGCGTCTGTTGCTCGCGCCGCAGCCCGATCCACTGGCGTTTGAGCAGTGTGCGCTGGGGCTCGTTGACTTGACCCGGCAGAAAATCGACACCACACAGCGGATCACGTCCATGTCCTTCGTCCGGGTGCTGGAGCAGATCGCCGAGCAGTTCCACCAGCCTCTGACGCTTGCGCAACTGGCCGACACCTACGGGCAGAATCCGCTGCGTTTCCTGCGCGATTTCACCCAAGCCATGGGCCTGACGCCCCATGCTTATCTGGTGGAAGTTCGCCTTCAAGCGGCACGCCGCTTGATCGAACGCACAGACCTGAGCCTGGCCAATATCGCCCTGGATTCGGGGTTCGCCCATCAGTCGCACATGGGCAGCGCGTTTCGCAAATACCTGGCCATGACCCCCAGCCAATACCGTTCACGCTTTTAGTCGTACGCCGGCAGCGCGCATCTGCCATGCTCAACGTCCGCAGCACCGCTTCAACCAAAGGAACACCGCAATGGACGACGTACAGCAACTGGGCGAGATGCTTCGCCACTATGCAGAAAGCGAAGCGCACAAGAAGCAAGTGTTTGAGTCGCAATCGGCCGTGTGGGCGACGCGCATTGGTGAACTGTTCGACCAGATCCAGCAATGGCTGGAGCCGATCCAGGTGCCGAACCTGCTGGAAGTGAGTCGCGAGGTGTATGTCGCTTCAGGGCCGAGCGTTCCGGTCGAGTCGTCGACGTTCAAGACCGAGAAACTGAGCATTGTCATTGCCGGCAAACCGGTGGAGTTCGTGCCGGACGTGATGGGCGTCGGTGGTCAGATTTCGTTGGCGGTGATGGGTTTGACGGCCGCGCGGTATGGCAGCATTTCGCTGGTGTGCCTGCCGCCTTCGACGAGCTGGCAATGGCGCAAGACCAATGGTTTGAAAGACCCGGATACGTTTGCCTTCGACGCGAACTTCCTGGCGCAGCAGTTGCAGAGCCTGATCCCCCGCGAACGCGGCTGATTCTCTGACCTTACACATAATCCTGTGGGAGCGAGCCTGTTCACGATGACGGTGTATCAGTCAGCATTAATATCGACTGACACTGCGCCATCGCGAGCAGGCTCGCTCCCACATTTGGATGTGTGGTGTGTCAGATTTCCAGGTTGACCCAACCGGGTTTAGCTTCTTCGGGGGCTACCGCCTTCACAGTCTTCCCCGTCGCCAACTCCACCCGCCGCGCCACCTCAGGGTCATCGGCAAACGGAATCAGGCTCGCGTCCTCCAGGCTCTCGGCCGTCTGGTGTTTCAGGCAGTACTCGATTGCCAGCCAAAACCCCACGACCCCAAACAGATTCAGCACTATCTCGGTCATCTCAAACCTCACGCAATCTGCGCTTCACGTTCGGCCATCGCCATGTCCGAAACCCGCACGGTGCGCCACGTGTTGTAGGCCATCAGCAACATGCCGCTGAGGAAGAAAACCCCGCCGGCAAAGCGCACCACGAACCCCGGATGGCTGGCCTGCAAGGCCTCGACGAACGAGTAGGTCAGGGTGCCGTCGTCGTTGATCGCACGCCACATCAACCCTTGGGTGATGCCGTTGACCCACATCGAGGCGATATACAACACCGTGCCAATGGTCGCGAGCCAGAAGTGCAAGTTGATCAGCGGCGTACTGAACATCTGCTCACGACCGAAGACTTTCGGCACCATGTGGTAAATGGCCCCGAAGGTGATCATCGCCACCCAACCGAGGGCGCCAGCGTGGACGTGGCCGATGGTCCAGTCGGTGTAATGGGAGAGGGCGTTGACCGTTTTGATGGCCATCATCGGTCCTTCGAACGTCGACATCCCGTAGAACGCCAGCGACAGCACCAAAAAGCGCAGGATTGGGTCGGTGCGCAATTTATGCCAGGCGCCCGACAGGGTCATCATGCCGTTAATCATCCCGCCCCAGCTCGGTGCCAGCAGGATCAGCGACATCGCCATGCCCAGCGACTGCGCCCAGTCCGGCAGTGCGGTGTAGTGCAAGTGGTGCGGACCGGCCCAGATGTACAGGGTGATCAGCGCCCAGAAATGCACGATCGACAACCGATACGAATACACCGGCCGCCCGACCTGTTTCGGCACGAAGTAATACATCATCCCCAGGAACCCGGTGGTCAGGAAGAAGCCCACCGCGTTATGCCCGTACCACCACTGCACCATGGCGTCGGTGGCCCCCGAATACACCGGATAGGACTTGAACCAGTCCACCGGAATCGACAGGTGATTGACCACGTGCAGCATCGCGATCACGACGATGAAGGCACCGAAGAACCAGTTGCCGACGTAGATGTGCCTGGTCTTGCGCTGCACCACGGTGGTGAAGAAGACGATGGCGTAGGCGACCCAGACCACGGTCATCCATACCGCGCCGGAGAACTCGATCTCGGCGTATTCCTTGGTGGTGGTGTAGCCCAGCGGCAGGGTGATCAGCATCACCACAATCACCGACTGCCAGCCCCAAAAGGTGAACGCGGCCAGTTTGTCGGAGTACAGCCGTACCTGACACGTGCGCTGCACCGCGTAGTAACTGGCGGCGAACTGCGCACTGCCGGCAAAGCCGAAAATGACCAGGCTGGTGTGCAGCGGGCGCAAGCGGCCGAAGGTGGTCCACGGCAGGTCGAGGTTCATCTCGGGCCATACCAGTTGCGAGGCGATCCACACCCCCATTGCCATCCCCACGACGCCCCAGACGATGGTTGCCACGACGAATTGGCGGACGACCTTGTAGTTATAGGCCTGTCCGATTGTTGCTGTGCTCATGGTCAATGCTTCCACGGTTGCAAAGTCTTGCCAGGCCACCCGGACTGGCATGTCGTCCACTGTAGAAACCCTGCCCGAAACAAAACAGACTCAGAAAAACCGAGTTTATGCGGATCAGATACGAGGCCTGCCTGCGGTGATCTGACGCACTCTGATACGGTTTTTTAGCACTCAGGTGAATCTGTAACGCGCTGCGCCGTAGGTTCATAGTCACTGCCACAAGCACCGCCACCCCTGTAGCAGAGCGTGCGATCCACCCTGATGAGGTAGCCACATGTATCAGTACGACGACTATGACCGGGCCCTGGTCTTCGAGCGGGTTGCGCAGTTTCGCGATCAGGTCGAGCGTTTCATGACGGGCGAGTTGAGCGAGGAAGAGTTCCTGCCGTTGCGACTGCAGAACGGCCTGTATATGCAAAAGCACGCCTACATGCTGCGCGTGGCGATTCCTTACGGCACCCTGAGCGCCAGGCAGATGCGCACGCTGGCGAGCATCGCCCGGGACTATGATCGCGGTTACGGCCACTTCACCACTCGGCAGAACATGCAGTTCAACTGGATCGAACTGGCGCAGGTGCCGGATATCCTCGAACGACTTGCCCAGGTCGAGATGCACGCGATCCAGACCTCCGGCAACTGCGTGCGTAACATCACCACCGAAGCGTTTGCCGGTGTGGCGGCGGATGAACTGATGGACCCGCGACCGCTGGCCGAGATCCTGCGCCAGTGGTCGACCATCAACCCGGAATTTCTGTACCTGCCGCGCAAGTTCAAAATTGCCATCTGCTCGGCGGAGCAGGACCGCGCCGCGATCATGATGCATGACATTGGCCTTTATCTTTATCGCGATGACAGTGGGCAGATGCTGCTGCGGGTCATTGTCGGTGGCGGGTTGGGGCGCACGCCGATTCTTGGATTGCAGATTCGCGAGGGTTTGCCCTGGCAGCATTTGCTTTCCTATGTCGAGGCGGTGCTGCGGGTCTACAACCGTCACGGCCGACGCGACAACAAGTACAAGGCGCGGATCAAGATTCTGGTCAAGGCCCTGGGCATCGAAGCTTTCGCCAGGGAAGTGGAGGAAGAATGGCAGTACCTCAAGGACGGTCCGGCGCAGTTGACCGACGTCGAATATGAGCGGGTCGCCAGTGCCTTCGTGGCTCCCGATTACCGTTCACTGTCCGACACGGACCTGAATTTCGGCACGCGCCTGGCCGAGAACCCGGCCTTCGCACGTTGGGTTACGCGCAACGTTCAACCGCACAAGGTCGCGGGTTACACCAGCGTGGTGCTGTCGACCAAACCGGGCTTCGACTCACCACCGGGGGACGTGACGACCGAGCAAATGTTGGCCGTGGCCGAGTGGTCCGAACAGTTCGGGTTCGGCGAAATTCGCATCGCCCATGAACAGAACATCGTGCTGCCGGACGTACCCAAAGCTGATCTCTACGCCCTGTGGTGCCTGGCCTGCGAGCAGGGCCTGGGCTGCGCCAATATCGGTTTGCTGACCGACATCATCGCGTGCCCCGGCGGCGATTTCTGCGCGCTGGCTAACGCCAAATCGATCCCGATTGCCCAAGCGATCCAGGCACGTTTCGAAGACTTGGATTACCTCCACGACCTGGGCGACATCAGCCTGAACATTTCCGGCTGCATGAACGCCTGCGGTCACCACCACATCGGCAACATCGGCATTCTGGGCGTCGATAAGAACGGCAGCGAGTGGTACCAGATCACCCTCGGCGGCAGCCAGGGCAAGAACAGCGCCCTGGGCAAAGTCATCGGCCCGTCCTTTAGCGCTGCCGAAGTGCCCGAGGTTATCGAGCGGATCATCGCCACGTTCGTCGATTACCGCGAGAGCGAAGAACTGTTTGTCGACACCTTGCAGCGCATTGGTCTTGAGCCGTTCAAGGAGCAGGTTTATCCAAAGTTGCTGGAGGTCTCGGCATGAACAATCTGTTGCGACTGGTGGAGGGTGTGGCGCGGATTGTGGCTGACGATCCTTGGGTGCTGGTCAGGGACGCAGAGGGTGAATTGCCGGACGGGTCAGTGATTTTACCGTTGAGTCGCTGGCTTCAAGCGCCCGCACAGCATGCGGTCTGGCTGGGGCCTGACGACGAGGTGGAAAGTCTGAAGCCGTGGTTTGACGCATTGCCGCTGATTGCCCTGGATTTCCCGAGTTTCCGCGACGGTCGCGGTTACAGCCAGGCGTACCTGCTGCGTACTCGGTTGGGCTGGACGGGGGAATTGCGCGCGGTCGGTGATGTGCTGCGCGATCAGCTCAGCCACATGCGCCAATGCGGATTCGATAGTTTCGCGGTGCGCGAAGACAAATCCGCCGAGGACGCGCTGAAGGGATTGGCCGGGATGAGTGTGCTCTATGGGCGTTCAGTGATTGAACCGCGGCCGTTATTCAGAAGACGCTGAAACCGACACCGATGTTTGCAGCAACGGTCGAGCCGCACGAGGTTGCGTTCGGCGGCGGAGCCGTCGTAAACCCGGAGCACGCGGTACTCATGACACAACGTGCAAACTGATTTCTCGACTGCTGCGCAGGCGAACGCAGACTCGCAAACTCGACAGCTGCTACGGGCGCGCCCTCGGCATTTTTGCTTGGGCCGCTGATGGCATTTTGGTAGAGTCCACGCCTCATCAGGGAGTCGGTAAAGAAAGGAGTCTGGTTTGAGTGTGGGCAAAAAGATTTTGGGGCTGATTGCGCTGTTGCTGATGTTGGCGCTGTGGGCCAGTTATTTTTACGTGTTCAAGGAAAACCGTGACGGCCAGTTGGGCGGAGCCTTCGACAGCACGGCCTGGTGCGGCACGCCACCGGCCAGCGATGCCGTGCTACTGGGCAAGGATCAACTGACGCTGCGCATCACCAACACGGTGCGCGGCGAGTTCATGCTCAGTGGTGCCGTGGTGGTGTCCGAGCGCACCTTCAACCGCTACGACCTGGGCCGCAACGAACTGCGCCTGCGTCTGGAACCTTTGCAGTGGTCGTTCGGCGTCACGCCGATGTTCCTTGAGCAGGTCAAGGTCCAGCCGCTGAGCCGCAACCTCGCGTCGGCCAACAAAAGCGCCTACGCCGAACTTGAGCCAAGGCCCATCGGAGTGCAGGGCCGGGCCACGGATTTTCCCTTCGATACCTACCGTTATGGCTACAAACCGGTGCTGTATTACCTCAAGGGCAACGAGCGCATCGACTTGAGGTTCAAAAACATCACCACGCTGATGGAGATGTCGAACACGTTCACGCCGGTCCAGAAGTACAACCGCGTCGACTACATCAACGAACGCAACGCGATGATCCGCGACGAAGACTACAAGGCCTACGGCGCCCACGAGTGTGCATTCAGCGTTGAGCGCAAAGGCTCGTTCAAGGTGATCGTGCTGCTCTTGTTGCTGGTGCTGTGCCTGCCGCTGCTGCACGTGTTCTATCGCGATGAACCGGGGATCGATTTTCTCGCCACGCTGGTGAGTATCGGCGCGATCCGGGTGTTGCTGGTGGGGCCGATGAAGGACTTCCAGCTGTACACCATCGACTTTTTGTTCGCGGGGGTGATTATCCTGGTGGGCACGGTGTCGCTGATCAAGGCGATGCGGGCGAACAGCCGGCGGGAGTTGGCGTTGAAGAGTGGTTCTTCGTGGTAAATCCGATCTGAAACCGGGTTGACGCCATCGCGGGCAAGCCTCGCTCCCACCAGGATTGCATAAACCCTGTAGGAGCGAGGCTTGCCCGCGAAGAGGCCTTCGGGTCAACCATCGGTCATTTCAACGCCGGATCGCCCCCGTTCATTTTCTTCCAGCGTTGCAACAGCACCTGCGCCTTCGGTTCCTGCCCGTTATCCAGGTAGTACTGGATCAGCGACAACCGCGCATTGCGGTTGGCCGGTTGCACGTTCAACAACCGCTCCAGCTCTTCGCATGCCTCATCAACCTTGCCGCTGTCGTGCAACGCCACCGCCAGCACGTAGCCGTATTGGGCGTTCTGCGGTTCCAGTTGCGCGGCTTTGCGCAAGGCTGGCATGGCTTGCGCTGACTGGCCCGCACGCACCAGCGCCAAGCCCTGGGTGTGTTGCAGCAGGGCGTTGTCCGGGTGTTCTTTCAGGCTTTGTGCCAACAGCGTCTGCGCTTCCTGGCCGCGTCCATTGGCTTCCAGCCATTGCACCAGCGTGACCAGCGCCGGGTAGAAATCCGGATCACGCTTGAGGGCGGTGCGCAGCAGCGATTCGACTTCGTCGTTGCGCCCGCTGGCCTGGTAGAGCATCGCCAGGTTCAGGTTGGACTCGGCGCGCTCGGCCAGGCTTTTTTGCACCGCTTCGTATTCGGCAATGGCCGCGTTCCAGTTGGCCTGGGCGCTGCCCAATCCGTTACGCGCGACGCTCAGCAAGTCTCGGGCCGCGACGATCCGCACCGCCTTCACCGGATCGCCCAGCAACGGCGTCAGCAGCGGCGCACGCTCCGGTGGCGGCAGGAACGCACTGATTGCCCGCACTGCGCTTTCACGCACCTGCGGTGCAGGGTTGCTCAAGTCCTTGGTCGCGAGTTTCAAGGCCTGTTCGCTCGGGTATAGCGGCAGTTCTGCCAGCAAGGTGGCGCGCTGAATCGCCGGCAGGTTGCTGCGCTGCAACTGTTCGTACAAGGCTTGCGCGGCGCCGGGCTGGCCGTTGCGAATCAGCCACAGGCTTTCGTCGTAGCGTGGCGCCTGCGCCGTGGTGGCGGTGTTCCAGAGTTTGAATTGCTCAGTGACCTTGTCGCCGGCCTTGCCTTGGTGACAGGTCAGGCAGGCGTCCGGCGTGCCGAGTTTTTTTGCCCGCTCCGGGTTGGGAATGCTGAAGCTGTGGTCGTGCCGGAAGTCGTTGCCCATGTAGAACTTGCCGGGCATGTGGCAATCCACGCATTGGGAGCCAGGCTGGCCCGGGGTGTGGCGGGTGTGTTCGATGGAGTCGTAGTTCTTGGCTTGCAAACCCTTGCCATCGACGCCTGTCACCGAAGTCTTGCCGGCGGTGTTGTGGCATTGCAGGCAAACGCCGTTGCCCGGGGCCTTGAGTTCGGTGCTGTGGGGGTTGTGGCAGTTGCTGCAACGCACGCCCTTGTCGAGCATTTTGCTTTGGGCGAAGGAGCCGTGTTCGAACACTTCATCCTTGATCTTGCCGTCCAGCGCGTACAGCTCGCGGGTCAGGGGGCTCGGCAGGTAGTCGTCCATCAAACGCTTGCCAACGGTGTAGCCGTCGCCCAGCGGTGCGCGGCGCGAATGGCAGCGGGCACAGGTTTCGATTTCGACCGTGGCGTCCTTGTCCTTGAGGTCGACCGCAAAGCCGGCGTGGATCAGATCACCTTTCTTCGCCGTCCATTCCAGGTGGTTGGACGCGGGCCCGTGGCACGCCTGACAACCGACACCGAGGCTGTTCCACTGGCTGTCGAAGGTGTTTTTGGCCGCGTCGAAATTGCGCTTGTAGCCAGTGGTGTGGCATTCGACACACATGAAATTGGCGTTCTGGCTGGGCTTGCTCCAGTGCAGCGGGTTCTTGAAATTCACGCCCTGGCCCGGATAGAGGTGGAACCAGCGGTTTCTCTCGGTATCCCAAGCCACACCCAGCGCTTGCAAGCGACCTTCGCCGACCTCTATCAGGTATTGCTGCAACGGCGCGATGCCAAAGGTGTAGGCCACTTTGAAGTCGGCATTTTTGCCGTCAATCCCGGGCGTGTTGACCCAGAAACCGTCGTCCTTGCGCGAGAAACGGGTGGTTTCGTTTTGCGCCTTGAACGTGACGTTATTGAAATCGCCCAGCATCGTTTCGGCATTGGCCTCCTGCATCGCCAACTGGTGATGGGAGCCTTGCCAATCTTTCATCTGTTCGCTGTGGCAGCCCTGGCATTGTTGCTCATCGCCCATCTTCGCCGGTGTCACGACGACGGATTGCGCTTTGGCCGGCTGAACAGTCGGCGTACTGACGGGCACGGTATTGATCGGCGCTGGCGTGCTGTACAGCAGAAACCAGCCGATTGCCGCCACGGCCACCAGCAAGACGCCGATGGTTACGGGAAACAGGTAACGGTTAATCAATGTCGGTGGTGAATCAGGGGTTGGGGTTGCTGCTTTATTTTTATATTTCGGCATTGCAGCTTCCATAGTCCAGTGCATTTGCCGTCAGGCGTGCGTTGAAGCTTGATGCAGCTTTGCCGGAGGTTCTGTGTCTGTCAAATGGCGCTTGTGAGCCATTGCGCAGCGATAGATAAATAGTGTGCTTTTTGACAACAAAACGCTGTGCGTTGGCTATAACTGTAATTCCCGTATGCAATACCGTTGTCGGCCTTCTGACAGGAGTTACAGCATGAAGCTTGCGTTAATGATGAGCACGTTGTGCATTGCCTCGATCGGGGTGGTGGGCTGTGCCAGCAAAGTCGTAGAGCCGGACCAGTATTCAGGTTTTCTCAAGGACTACAGTCAACTCAAGGAAGCCAAGTCACCCTCGGGCGCGACAGTGATGCGCTGGGTCGATCCCAAGCTCGACATCCGTCAATACACCAGCGTCTACATTGAGCCGACCCAGCTCTATCCGAAACCACAACCGACGGTGAAAATCCCCCAGGCGACCCTCAACGGCATCACCGGATACTACGACCAGGCGCTGAAGCGCGAGGTGGGTAAATCCCTGCCATTGGCTGCAGGTCCTGGTCCGGGCGTGATGGTGGTGCGTGCCGCGATTACGGCGGTAAGCAGCAAGACAGAAGGGCTGAAACCTTATGAAGTGATCCCGATTGCGCTGGTGGCTGCGGCGGTCAGCACGGCCAGCGGTATTCGTGATCAGGAGACCGATCTGGCCACCGAAGCGGTGTTCCTCGATGGCGGCAATAAGCATGTGTTAGCCCAGGTCGTGCGCAAGGGCACCGGCAAGCCGCTGGAAAACGAGTCTCAGGTGATGAAGGCCGATGACGTGAAGGGCGTGATTGATGGTTGGGCGTCGGATTTGCACCAGTCTTTTCTAAAGCTTAAGTCCAAGTGATGCGTTGACGCTTGATGGTCGCTTCGCGGGCAAGCCTCGCTCCTACGCTATTGAGTCGTTAGTCAACTTTATGAACGACCTGATCCTGTAGGAGCGAGGCTTGCCCGCGAAGGCGGCCTCAAGAACAACACATCACTCAATAATCAGCACGCGCCAGCCGGTTGTAATGGCTGATCACCGAATCATATCCACGCGTCACCGCATAAAAATCATCACTCAACCGCTGTGGTTCAGCCTTGTTCTTCCAGTCCTTGTGCAGCGCATTCAAGGCATCCAGATACTTCTGTGTCGGCCTGGCGATGTGCGACCAGAGATAACTGGGTGCTTCGTTACGGTTTTGCGTTTCCTGCATATGGCGTTGGCCGAACTGCTGCAGGAAATCCCAGGCCAATTGCAGTTCAGCGATGGCTTTAGCCAGTGCCTGCGGCGTCAGGCTTCGATTGTTCACGCCCTCCGTTACAAGGTTCAGCGTGTCCTTGGCCTGGATCATGTAGGCCAGCAAATACCAGTGAATGTCCTTGCCCAGGCGCGTTTCGATCAGTTTGAGTTGCTCGCGCCGCTGTTCAAGGTCCAGCGCTTCAACCTGCTGCCTCAGTACCGTTGACGCCGTGAGGTAGTCCTCGGCCCTGGGTCTGAATTGATCGGCAAAGGCGGGCTGCACCTCACTGATGGCGGTCGAAAAACGCGCCTGTCGGTAAAAGGTGATTTGCTGCGTAAAGGGCGTCACTTGCTGTAATGCCTGTGCGTAGGCATCGGCTTTCAACGCCAGTGTTGGGTCGTAGTCCAGCAACTTGAGTTTTTCGCTGATTTTCGGCGAACAGATATCCCTTTGAATGGCGGGTGCATCACGGGCACCGTTGTCGTCGAAATCATGCTGGTTGGTGATCCAGTCTCGCACCGGTTCCGCAGGTTGCTTCGGCGATTTGTACAGTGCGTAGGCGACCCGCCAATGCACGTCGACCCGGTTGATGCAATCGATCACCGGGCTCAGGGCATTGGCCTGTGCGGTGAGCGGAGCGTCGTGTTGATCCAGCCACAAATCGATGCGGGCGACGAATGTCGAAGAGCCGGCCAGCCCCATCAGGATCAGCATCACAAGGCTCGCCACCGGGAATAGCCATTTCGGGTTCATGGCTGTTTCTCCTGGCCGTACCACTGCTCAACAGTGGCCGGTGCGTTGCATTCGCTGGCGGTGGCCGGCATCCGGCTGCACAAGCGTTCGGTCCACTGTTGCAGGCCCTGGTTGCGGTTGACCGTACTTTGGCTTGAGATCACTTTGAACACGCCGAGTACTAAAACCAGCACCAAAATGCCCGCGCCCATCAGGCTGCGTTTGAGCAAGGGGCTGGCGTGTTGCCAGGAAACGTGCGGTTTGACCTTCCGTCGGCGTATAAGTCCGACACTCATCAGTGTTGTGATGTAAACGATGCTGCCGACCACGCCATACACGGTGCCAATGCCCGCCGCCATCGCAATGCAGGGAATCAAGTCGCGCAGCACTCCAAACGGCAGGGGCATGAGCGAGGGCGAAAGGCGCACACTCAATCGATCGTCCAGCCACCAAAAGCGATGGGCAACGTGCGCCGTCAGCCAGTTGAGTGCCCATCCGACGACCGCGAATATCACCGACCAGAACACCGTGACGCCGATCAATTCGCCCAGACGCGTGCCCAACGGCGCGAACTGAATAAAGGTGCCGACCAGACAGGCCAGGACAATACCCAGGTAAATCGGCCAGCTGTCATAGGTATGTTCCCAGTCACGCCAGAAGAACGGCGTACCGCCGGGCAGGTCTGCGCAGATGTCGGGGTGGTTGGCGTACAACGCAGAGCTCAGCTTTCGACAGTGCACCCAATCGTCTTCGCGCAAGCGTCGGGCCAGGGCTCGGCGCTGACTGAATGGGCCCGGCGCCAGCAGCAAGTGGGCGGCGCGATGCTCTGGCGTGGCAGCGGGTTCTGCGGCGAGGCGTTGTTGCCGGGCCAGAAATATCGGCGCTTCACGACGCTCCGCCAAGCGCTCGCGCTGTAGCGACAGTTCTACAATCAGTTCTTCGTCCAGTTCCAGGCGCTGCCAGAGACTGAACCAGTGAAAGGTTTCCATTGCCCATTCGAGCAGTGTTTCACAGGTCTCGAAGTGTTCGACGCAATGCCTGAGCACGGCGTCTTCCATCACATCGGCCGCGCCATGTTCGAGGGCGGCGGCATAACGTTGTTCGAGCTCGACACGGCTGACACCGTCCAGCGAACGGGTGACCCGTTGCAGCGTGTCGACTTCCACCACCGACAGCCCGCTCAGGTCCCACGGGGCATCGTTACCCGAGTCATCCTCGCGCAACTGCTCCCATTCCTTGATGCTCAGCGCTTGCTCATACGCCTCACGCAGACGCTGAAAGCCCTCTGGGTCTTCATCCGGGCGCGTCTGTTTGAGCAGGATTGCGTATTGGCGTTTGATACTGCGTGTATCGGCATCGGCCGGGAGGCCAAGGGTGGTCCAGCAACTCATTGCGTGTGCAACTCCATGAAAACCCGGGACGCGTCCACTAGTGGCAATTTGATTTTGCGCACCCTACCTGTTTCCCGTCGAAAAGTCCTCGGGTCTTACCGTCAGTCACCGACAAACGTTTACTGCAGTCCGGCGTAACGCTTTTTTTATTGCACTTGCTCGGGAGCGGGCGCATCGAATGGATAGATCTGGCGCCATTCGGATGCCATATCCACAATCGTCCAGCCACGGGTTTTGGCTTCGTCCAGGGCCTTGTCCAGACGTCCGATCTGCGATTGACGGTCATAGGCCCATTCGCGCTTGGCGTCGGTGTGGTGCACCAACCCCATGAAGCGTTTGCCCGGCCCGGCGGCGGTCCACTGCAGCATTTGCAGGTCGCCATCGGAGTTGCCGAACGCGAGGATCGGCCGGCGCCCGATCACCGCGTCGATGCTTTCCGGTTTGCCCGGGCCGTCGTCGTTGTGGGCCAGTTTCGGGGTGCGCACGATCGAGGCCTTGCCGTCCTTGAACTGGAACGCGGTGACAAAGGTGGTGCCGATCACTTGCTCGGGTGGAATGCCGTAGACCTTCTCGGCAAAGGCGCGCATGAACGCGGTGTCGCCCCCGGAGACGATGTAGGTCTTGAAGTCCTGGCTGCGCAGGTAATCGAGCATTTCCAGCATCGGCTGGAAGATCATCTCGGTGTACGGCTTGCCGGTTTTCGGATGTTTGGCTTGGCTCAGCCAGGTCTTGGCGTAGTCATCGAAGGCGTCGGTGGTCATGCCGGTGTGGGTGGCGCCGAAAATCTTCAGGATGCCGTCCATACCGGTGGCAGCCAGGGCCTGGTGATCGTTTTCCAGCACGGCTTTGAAGGGCTGGGTGGTTTTCCATTCCGGGTGTTGCGGTGCGGTGCGCTTGACCTCTTCGAGGGCAAACAGCAACTCGAAATACATCGGCTGTTCGCTCCACAACGTGCCGTCATTGTCAAAGACGGCGATGCGGTCCTCGGGTTTGACGAAGTCCTTGCCGGACTGGTCGGTGACAGTCTGGACGAACTCGATGATGCTTTTCTTCGATGGGCCGTCGTTCCACGAGGGCAAGGGTTCGGCTGCCAGGGCCAGCAGCGGCATGCTCAAGACCAGCGCAAACAGAAGCCTCAGCCCATGGCGTCGGCGGGTCGACATCAGGTTTGTCATGGGAAGTCCTTCTCGTGAATAGGGTTGAGTGGGCGCAACGCGTCAGCTGCCGGGGGCGGGTGGTGACAGGTCTGACTATGCAGCGTAGCCAAGGATTTCTTCAGTTGGCGCAGCGCCTGATCTTCGGTCGGTTGCCGGCTGTAACAGGCGCGCAACAGGTTTTGCAGGCGCGGGCCGAGGTTGCCCGGTTTCAGGCCCAGGCGGCTGCGTCTGCCCCAGAGGTACAGGGCGCTCAGTTGTGCCGGTTTGCCATCGATCTGCACCGGAGTTTTGCACCGGGTGTGTCGGTCGGGGTGCTCCTGCGGTCTATGGGGTGGGAATTCATGGTTTAGCAGGCACGGGGTTTAGCGGCGGAATTTGCCACTGGCCGCTGGTGACTTCCGGTTTAGGCAGGTAAAGGCGCAAGACCCCATAGAACGGGCCTTCCGGCGCAGGCAGCCAGTTGCTTTGCAGGTCCTTGGCCGGTGCACTGTTTTGCAGATAAAGGGTCAAGCCACCGTCGGTGTCGAGCTTGAGATCGGGCAGCATCCGCGAATTGATCAGGTAGCGATTCAACGGGTTGGTCACCAGCAACTTGTTCTTGCTGTCGTACATCGTCAGCGACCAGAACGCATCGGCCGGGGGCAGGGCGCCTTTGTCGAAGTGCAGGGTGTAATCGTGTTTCGAGGCGTCGAGCGGCTTGCCGTCCTTGTCGACGAAATAGCCGATGTAATTGGCCTCTTCGGCCGAGTTGCCGAAAATCCCCAGGTTGGCGCCAGCGTAGCGGTACAGGTAATTGCCCTTGAGGTGATCGCGAGTGCCGTAGAAATCGCCGCTGGTGACCTCGTGAGTATCGACTTTGTCTTTCTTGAATCGGGCGAATTCGGCCTTGGCATCACTGATACCGTCTTCCAGGGCCTGGCGTTGTTCTGCGGTGAAGTCGTGCAGGTTGAAAGGCTCGCCGGCCTCGATGCCGATGGTCTTGAAGCGCGCGAGCAAGTCCTTTTCCGCGTCCTGCGCCGGGGCGAAGGCCAGCATGAAGTTAAGGTAGCGGAACAGATCAGGGGTATCGCTCATGGTCGGGGTGGGTTTGGGCCAGGCAACCTTCGGCGCGGCGGGTGGGGCCTTTTGCTTGACGTAGTGGCTCAGCGTTTCGACCTTGTAGCCTTTCTGAATCTTCTTGACCTGGGCCAGGTCCTTTTCATCGAACAGCTGCGTGCGATACAGGGCGTAGGCGATGTCGGTTTCGCTGCGCAGCAGTCGATCCATTTTTACCGGTTGCTGACCCTGCCAGTTGGGGCCGGCGACCATGAAATGCCCGCCGTTGTTGCCCGTACTGCGGGTGCCCAGGTACGCAAAGTTTTGCGTGTAGGCGTCGATCAATTGCACGGAGTAGTAACGGTGCTCGTCGATGGGCGGCAAAGTCAGCACCACTGGTTCGGCGCGCAGGTCCATCCACACAAAGGAGTAGGGCGTGTCGGCGTTGGGTGTGACGAACGCAGTGTCCTTGGCGGTGAACGCCTTCGCGGTGTTGCCGATCCGGTTGAACGGCGCCTTGAAGTTCGCGCTCTTCGTGTCAACCGCTTGGGAGTAGAGGGTTTTGTACATCTCCACCACCGGAAATCCGTACAGGTAGGCTTCCTTGGCGATGCCCCGGGCGTCTTCGGGAGTAGCAGTGAAGTCGGCCCAGGCGCTGGTGCTCAGGGCGAGCGAGAGCGCGGTGAGCAACAGGCGGTTAGTCATAGTGAACCCTTGGGCGTCATTTCACCGCTGTGACGGCGTCGAGTACCGGACGGGATGGGGGGTCGATCGCCATAGAACCCGTGTAGAAACAAAGGATCGCTTCTTGGGCCGGCAGACTGTTTTCCAGCGCAGCCTTGCGGATTTGGGTATCGAGGTCCTGGGCACCGACGCCGCAACTGACGAACATGGTCATCAGGCTGTAGCCGGCCAAGCGAATTGCACAGTGCATACGAGACTCCTATTTACCGAAAGGCAGTTGTGTCGCGGTTGCCACTGCTGCGTAATCTCTTTCCTATCAAGCCTGTATGACATGTTTGTTGAAGTTAGCAGCTAACGTCGGATTCGCCAGCCGGACGGGGGCTTTGGAAGTTTGTTCAGGTTTTCGGTATTTTTTGTGCATTGAAATTGAATGCAAACCTGAGGCTTGGGTGATGTGGCAGAAAAGCCATCGCGGGCAAGCCTGGCACCTGCAAGAGAGCGCGGTGTGGTGATCGACTTGCCCGAGAAAGGTGTTGATGAGGTGGCGCTGGACGCTTAACCCCCTGCAATGTTCAGCGCTTTTTCATCTGCTCGCGTATCCGTTCTTCCTGCTCACGCAGTTGCGGAGTGAATTCCTCGCCGAAATCTTCCGCTCCGTATATAGGGCGGATCTCGATCTCCGCTTCGGTGCCCGGCATCGGATTGGGGCAGCGTTTGACCCACTCGATCGCTTCCTCTTTCGACTTGACCTCCCAAATCCAGTAACCGGCGATCAGCTCCTTGGTTTCGGCGAACGGGCCGTCGATGACCGTGCGTTTTTCGCCGGAGAAACGCACCCGGGCGCCTTTGCTGCTCGGTTGCAGGCCGTCGCAGTCGATGAGGATGCCGGCCTTGGTCAGTTCCTCGTTGTAATTGCCCATCGCTGTCATCAATTCCTCGGTGGGCAGCACACCGGCCTCGGAGTCCGGGCTGGCTTTCACAATGATCATGAATCGCATGGTTTTATCTCCGCTGGAGGGTGGGTGATTCACTGTCTAGTCGAATGGGCGTGAGCCGAATCGACAGGCAATGTGTGAAATATAGAGGCGGTGGCTGCCTTTCATCTTGAACACCGGGTGAAGGCGGGAGAGGGCGGTACGCTGTACACCGGCTGCGCGAACTGTTCGGCTGTCGCTGGTGCGTTGATATGTGCCGGATTTTCGAGGCGCGGCACCAAAATGTGCTGCGGTTGCTGAGACAGTGGGTGCGCATCCGATCCTGTGGGAGGTCGCCTGCTTACGATAGCGGACCGACATTCAAAATGAATATCGACTAATACACCGCTATCGCGAGCAGGCTCGCTCCTACAGGTTTCTGTGTCGTTTGGAAGAGTTGTATCCAGTTTAGGGGGCGACACTTCACAATTTGTATCCGGGCATAGGTCGTCGGGCCATTTCGTGGTTAACTTCGGCCTCTTCAAAATTCTCCACAACAACGTCAGAAGGACTCCGTTCATGGCTCAAGTCACTCTTAAAGGCTCCCCGGTTCAAGTCAACGGCCAACTGCCACAAGCCGGTTCCAAGGCGCCAGCCTTTTCCCTGGTTGCCGGCAATCTGTCCGACGTGACCCTGGCGAACTTCGCCGGCAAGCGCAAAGTGCTGAACATCTTCCCAAGCGTCGACACCCCGACCTGCGCCACTTCGGTACGCAAGTTCAACGCCCAGGCCAACGACATCGCCAACACCGTGGTGCTGTGCATCTCCGCTGACCTGCCGTTCGCTCAAGCTCGCTTCTGCGGCGCCGAAGGCCTGGAAAACGTACAGAACCTGTCGACCCTGCGCGGTGCCGAGTTCATCGAGAACTACGGCGTGGCCATCGCTGACGGCCCGCTCAAAGGCCTGACCGCCCGTGCCGTCGTGGTACTGGACGAAAACGACAACGTTCTGCACAGCGAACTGGTCAAGGAAATTGCTGAAGAACCGAACTACGAAGCGGCACTCGCCGTTCTGAAATAAGGTTACTTTTACAATTGTTAACGGCCTGAGGGGGCGTTCTCAGTTAATTTCCCCGCCGCGTTGTCGCCTTAAAGCGGGCCAGGCAAGGCGCAGGCCGCTGGGAATGGTTGTTCCCTTTCCAAGGCCTGCAACGCAGGCTGGCCCGCTTTAAGGCAAAACCCGAAGGGCCGGGCCTGCTGTTGTGCAGGGCTGCGTTGCTCGAAGCTTATTTGGAATGACCAAACCACGCTTCTCGCGCCTTGGCCTGCACAACAGCAGACCCGGCGCGGCGGGGTAATTAGCTGAGAACGCCCCCTCTGTCCAGGCCGTTTTCATTTGTGCTTCAGTGTCTTAGATAAATCTCCTGTTACGTAAGCCGAAGGTAAATTGCCGGTAAAGGCGCTTTGCTTAATACCCACCAGTGCTTATCGTTCAGCCTCCTGTAGAAAGAAGCTCACGCGCCCAATGGTTGATCATTCCATGCAATCCTCCGCTTCCCGTAATCCTCGTCGCTGGCTGCTCGGCCTGCTTGTCCTGTTGGTCATCGCTGGCCTGTGCTGGAAATTCTGGCCCGCCGGCACTGCCAATAAGGACGGAGCTGCGCCGAAAGCCGTGGCCGGCCACACCGGCAAGTCGGGGGGGATGCGTCCTGGCTTCGGCGGGGCGACCGGACCGATCCCGGTGCGCGTAGCGCCGGCGGTAAAGGGTGATTTTCCGCTGTACTACAAGGCACTGGGCACCGTTACCGCACTGAACACCATCAATGTGCGCAGTCGGGTTGGCGGCGAACTGATGAAGATTTCCTTCGAAGAAGGGCAGATGGTCAAGGCCGGCGACCTGCTGGCTGAAATCGATCCGCGCCCTTACCAGAACGCCTTGCTCCAGGCCGAAGGCACGCTGCTGCAGAACCAGGCACAACTGAAAAACGCGCAGGTCGACGTCGAGCGTTATCGCGGCCTGTTCAAGGAAGACAGCATCGCCAAGCAAACCCTGGACACCGCCGAAGCACTGGTCGCCCAGTACCAGGGCACGGTCAAGACCAATCAGGCGGCGGTCAACGACGCCAAGCTCAATCTCGAATTCACCAGGATCCGCGCCCCGATTACCGGGCGCGTGGGTCTGCGGCAGCTGGACGTCGGCAACCTGGTGGCGGCCAACGACACCACGGCGCTGGTGATCATCACCCAGACCCAACCGATCAGCGTCGCCTTCACCTTGCCGGAAAACAGCCTCGACATCGTCCTGGCACGCTACCGCACCGGCGCCAAATTGCCGGCCGAAGCCTGGGACCGTGGTGACACCAAGTTGCAGGCCACCGGTGTGTTGCAGAGCCTGGACAACCAGATCGACGTGACCACCGGCACCCTGAAATTCAAGGCACGCTACGAGAACCGTGATCAGGCGCTGTTCCCCAATCAGTTCGTCAACGTCCACCTGCTCGCCGACACCTTGAAAGACGTGGTGCTCGCGCCATCGGCGGCGATTCAGTTCGGCACTAACGGCACCTTTGTCTACGCCATGGACGGTGACAAGAAAGTCGCGATCCGCCAGTTGAAAGTCGGTGCCAGTGACGGTGAAAACACGGTGATTACCGAAGGCCTGGCGCCTGGGGACCGAGTGGTCCTCGAAGGCACCGACCGCCTGAAGGAAGGCAGCGAAGTGGAGGTGGTCAACGACACCAAGGACGTGCCGACCACCCCGACCGGGCACCTGCAAGGCAAGTCGGCAGCCAGCTCGGCTGAGCCGGCGACCAACGACAAGGCGAAAAAGGGCGGCGCATGAACATCTCGCGGCTGTTCATCCTTCGCCCGGTCGCCACCACGCTGAGCATGCTGGCCATTATCCTGGCCGGCGTGATTGCTTATCGGCTGCTGCCGGTGTCGGCATTGCCTCAGGTGGATTACCCGACCATCCGCGTCATGACGCTGTATCCCGGCGCCAGCCCGGATGTCATGACCAGCGCCGTGACCGCGCCGCTGGAGCGTCAGTTCGGGCAGATGCCCGGCCTGACTCAGATGGCGTCGACCAGTTCCGGTGGCGCGTCGGTGCTGACCCTGCGTTTCAGCCTCGACATCAACATGGACGTCGCCGAACAGCAGGTGCAGGCCGCGATCAACGCTGCGACCAATCTGCTGCCCAAGGACCTGCCGGCACCGCCGGTGTACAACAAGGTCAACCCGGCGGACACCCCGGTGCTGACCCTGGCCATCACCTCCAAAACCATGCTGTTACCCAAGCTTAACGACTTGGTCGATACGCGCATGGCGCAGAAAATCGCCCAGATCAGCGGCGTCGGCATGGTCAGCATTGCCGGCGGCCAGCGCCAGGCGGTGCGGATCAAGGTCAACCCGGAGGCGTTGGCGGCCAATGGCTTGAACCTGTCGGATGTGCGCACCCTGATCGGCGCGTCCAACGTCAACCAGCCCAAGGGCAACTTCGACGGCCCGACCCGGGTCTCGATGCTCGATGCCAACGACCAACTGACCTCGCCGAAGGACTATGCCAACCTGATTTTGGCCTATGCCAACGGCGCGCCGCTGCGCCTCAAGGACGTGGCCGAGATTGTCGACGGCGCCGAGAACGAACGCCTGGCGGCATGGGCCAATGAAAACCAGGCGGTGTTGCTGAACATTCAGCGTCAGCCCGGCGCGAACGTTATCGAGGTGGTCGACCGTATCAAGGCCTTGCTGCCGAGCATCACCGACAACCTGCCGGCCGGCCTTGACGTCACGGTCCTCACCGACCGCACCCAGACCATCCGCGCCTCCGTCACCGATGTGCAGCACGAATTGCTGATCGCCATCGCGCTGGTGGTCATGGTCACGTTTCTGTTCCTGCGCCGGTTCAGCGCCACGATCATTCCGTCGGTGGCCGTACCGCTGTCGTTGATCGGCACATTCGGCGTGATGTACCTCGCCGGTTTCTCGGTCAACAACCTGACCTTGATGGCCCTGACCATCGCCACCGGTTTCGTGGTGGACGATGCGATCGTGATGCTGGAGAACATTTCCCGGTTTATCGAAGAAGGGGACAGTCCCCTTAATGCGGCGCTGAAGGGCGCCAAGCAGATCGGCTTTACCCTGATTTCCCTGACCCTGTCTTTGATCGCGGTACTGATCCCGCTGTTGTTCATGGCGGACGTGGTGGGGCGCTTGTTCCGCGAATTCGCCATCACCCTGGCGGTGGCGATCCTGATTTCCCTGGTCGTGTCGCTGACCCTGACGCCGATGATGTGCGCACGGTTGTTGAAACGTGAACCCAAGGAAGAAGAACAGGGCCGTTTCTACCGGGCCAGCGGCGCGACAATTGATTGGATGATCGCGGCTTACGGCCGCAAGTTAAAGTGGGTTCTCAAGCATCAACCGCTGACGCTGATGGTAGCCATCGGCACCCTGGCGCTGACCGTGTTCCTGTATTTGATCGTGCCCAAGGGCTTTTTCCCGGTGCAGGACACGGGCGTTATCCAGGGCATTTCCGAGGCGCCGCAGTCGATTTCCTTTGCGGCGATGAGCGAGCGGCAGCAGGAACTGGCCAAGGTGATCCTGGCCGATCCGGCGGTGGAGAGCCTGTCGTCCTACATCGGTGTCGACGGCGACAACTCGACGCTCAACAGCGGTCGCCTGCTGATCAACCTCAAGTCCCACAGCAACCGCGACCTGAGCGCCACCGAAGTGATCGCCCGTCTGCAACCGGAACTGGACAAGCTGGTTGGCATTCGCCTGTTCATGCAGCCGGTGCAGGACTTGACCATTGAAGACCGTGTCAGCCGCACGCAATACCAGTTCAGCATGTCTTCGCCAGATTCCGAGTTGCTCAGCCTGTGGAGCGGTCGCCTGGTGGACGCACTGACGCAACGCCCGGAGTTGACCGACGTCGCCAGCGACTTGCAGGACAAGGGCTTGCAGGTCTATCTGGTGATTGACCGCGATGCAGCGTCGCGGGTCGGCGTATCGGTGTCGAACATCACCGATGCGCTGTACGACGCCTTCGGCCAGCGGCAGATTTCCACCATTTACACCCAGGCCAGCCAGTACCGCGTGGTGCTGCAATCGCAGTCCGGCGAGAAGATCGGCCCGGATGCGTTGAACCAGATTCACGTCAAGACCACCGACGGCGGGCAAGTACGCCTGTCCAGCCTGGCGCGCATCGAGGAGCGTCAGGCGCAACTGGCGATCACTCACATCGGCCAATTCCCGGCCGTGATGATGTCCTTCAACCTCGCACCCGGCGTGGCGCTGGGGCACGCGGTGGAAATCATCGAACAAGTGCAAAAAGACATCGGCATGCCGATTGGCGTGCAGACCCAGTTCCAGGGCGCCGCCGAGGCATTCCAGGCATCGTTGTCGAGCACCTTGCTGCTGATTCTGGCGGCGGTGGTGACCATGTACATCGTGCTCGGCGTGCTCTACGAGAGCTACATCCACCCGATCACCATTCTCTCGACCTTGCCCTCGGCGGCGGTCGGCGCCTTGCTGGCGTTGTTGTTGAGCGGCAATGACCTGGGCATGATCGCGATCATCGGCATCATTTTGCTGATCGGCATCGTGAAAAAGAACGCGATCATGATGATCGACTTCGCCCTCGACGCCGAGCGCAATCAGGGCATGGACCCGGAAACCGCGATTTATCAAGCGGCGCTGCTGCGTTTCAGGCCCATCCTGATGACTACCCTGGCGGCATTGTTTGGTGCGGTGCCGTTGATGCTGGCCACCGGTTCCGGCGCTGAATTGCGCCAGCCGTTGGGCCTGGTGATGGTCGGCGGTTTGCTGCTGAGTCAGGTGCTGACGTTGTTCACCACGCCGGTGATCTACCTGTATTTCGACCGTCTCGGTCGGCGCTGGGGTCGCAAGTCTGAAGCCGCGGAAGCGGTAGAGCAGCCATGAACCTGTCCGGACCTTTCATCAAGCGGCCGGTCGCGACCATGCTGCTGAGCCTGGCGATCATGCTGCTGGGCGGCGTGAGCTTCGGCCTGTTGCCGGTGTCGCCGTTGCCGCAGATGGATTTCCCGGTGATCGTGGTCCAGGCCAGCTTGCCCGGCGCCAGCCCTGAGGTTATGGCCTCGACCGTGGCCACGCCGCTGGAACGCTCCTTCGGCGCCATCGCCGGCGTCAACACCATGAGCAGCCGCTCCAGCCAGGGCTCGACCCGGGTGATTTTGCAGTTCGACCTCGACCGCGACATCAACGGTGCGGCCCGGGAAGTGCAAGCGGCCATCAACGCCTCGCGCAACCTGCTGCCGAGCGGGATGCGCAGCATGCCGACCTACAAGAAGGTCAACCCGTCCCAGGCGCCGATCATGGTGCTGTCGCTGACCTCCGACGTGCTGGAAAAAGGCCAGCTCTATGATTTGGCCTCGACGATCCTGTCCCAGAGCCTGTCCCAGGTGCAGGGCGTCGGTGAGGTGCAGATCGGCGGCAGCTCCTTGCCGGCGGTGCGCATCGAACTCGAACCCCAGGCGCTCAACCAGTACGGCGTGGCCCTGGACGATGTGCGCAACACCATCGCCAATGCCAACGTGCGCCGGCCCAAGGGCTCGGTCGAAGACGGCCAGCGGCTGTGGCAGGTGCAGGCCAACGATCAACTGGAAAAGGCCAAGGATTACGAATCGCTGATCATCCACTACGCCGACGGCGCGGCATTGCGCCTGAAAGACGTGGCCAAGGTCAGCGATGGCGTCGAGGACCGTTACAACAGCGGCTTCTTCAACAATGACGCGGCGGTGCTGCTGGTGATCAACCGCCAGGCCGGTGCGAACATCATCGAGACGGTCAACGAAATCAAGGCTCAGCTGCCGGCGTTGCAGGCGGTGCTGCCGGCCAGCGTCAAGCTGAACCTGGCGATGGACCGCTCGCCGGTGATCAAGGCGACGTTGCACGAAGCGGAAATGACCCTGCTGATCGCCGTGGCGCTGGTGATTCTGGTGGTGTTCCTGTTCCTCGGTAACTTCCGCGCCTCGCTGATTCCGACCCTGGCGGTGCCGGTGTCGCTGGTCGGCACGTTTGCGGTGATGTACCTGTACGGGTTCTCCCTGAACAACCTGTCGCTGATGGCGCTGATCCTGGCCACCGGGCTGGTGGTGGACGACGCCATCGTGGTGCTGGAGAACATTTCCCGGCACATCGATGAAGGCGTGCCGCCGATGAAGGCCGCCTACCTGGGGGCTGAGGAAGTCGGCTTCACGTTACTGTCGATGAACGTCTCGCTGGTGGCGGTGTTCCTGTCGATCCTGTTCATGGGCGGGATTGTCGAAAGCCTGTTCCGCGAGTTTTCCATCACCTTGGCAGCGTCCATCGTGGTCTCGCTGGTGGTCTCGCTGACGCTGACGCCGATGCTCTGCGCCCGTTGGCTCAAGCCGCACACGCCGGGGCAGGAAAACCGTTTGCAGCGCTGGAGCCAGCGGGCCAACGAGTGGATGGTCGGCAAATACGCCACCAGCCTCGACTGGGTGCTGCGTCACCGCCGGCTGACCTTGCTCAGCCTGATCGTGACAGTCGGTGTTAACATTGCGTTGTATGTCGTTGTTCCTAAAACGTTTATGCCGCAACAAGACACCGGCCAACTCATCGGTTTTGTGCGCGGCGACGACGGTCTGTCGTTCAGCGTCATGCAGCCGAAAATGGAAACGTTCCGCCGTGCCGTGCTCAAGGACGATGCGGTGCAAAGCGTCGCCGGGTTCATCGGCGGCACCAACGGCACCAACAACGCCTTCATGCTGGTGCGCTTGAAGCCGATCAAGGAACGCAACATTTCCGCGCAGAAAGTCATCGAGCGCCTGCGCAAGGAAATGCCCAAGGTCCCTGGTGCGCAGTTGATGCTGATGGCGGACCAGGACTTGCAGTTCGGCGGGGGGCGTGAACAGACCACTGCGCAGTATTCCTACATCTTGCAAAGCGGTGATCTGGGCGCATTGCGCCAGTGGTACCCGAAAGTCGTCGCCGCTTTGAAAGCGTTGCCAGAGTTGACGGCGATCGATGCCCGTGAAGGTCGGGGCGCCCAGCAAGTAACGCTGATCGTCGACCGCGATCAGGCGAAACGCTTGGGGGTCGACATGGACATGGTCACCTCGGTGTTGAACAACGCCTACAGCCAGCGGCAGATCTCGACGATTTACGACAGCCTCAACCAATACCAGGTGGTGATGGAGGTCAATCCGAAATACGCCCAGGACCCGATCACGCTCAAGCAGGTGCAAGTGATCACCGCTGACGGCGCGCGGATTCCGCTGTCGACCATCGCGCACTATGAAAACAGTCTGGAAGATGACCGGGTCAGCCATGAAGGCCAGTTCGCCTCCGAAAGCATTGCCTTCGACATGGCGGAAGGCGTCACGGTGGAGCAGGGCAGCGCCGCCATCGAGCGCGCAGTTGCCAAGGTGGGCCTGCCGGAAGATGTCATTGCGAAAATGGCCGGCACCGCCGATGCCTTCGCCGCCACCCAGAAGAGCCAGCCGTGGATGATTCTCGGCGCGCTGGTGGCGGTCTATCTGGTGCTGGGCGTGCTGTACGAAAGCTACATTCATCCGCTGACCATTTTGTCGACATTGCCGTCAGCCGGGGTTGGCGCGTTGCTGTCGATCTACGCGCTGGGCGGCGAGTTCAGCCTGATTTCGTTGCTCGGGCTGTTCCTGCTGATCGGCGTGGTCAAGAAAAACGCCATCCTGATGATCGACCTCGCGCTGCAACTGGAGCGCCAGCAGGGCCTGGCGCCGCTGGAGTCGATTCGCAGTGCCTGTCTGCAACGTCTGCGGCCGATTCTGATGACCACCCTGGCGGCGATCCTCGGCGCGTTGCCGTTGCTGTTGGGTCGTGCCGAAGGCGCGGAAATGCGTCAGCCGCTGGGCCTGACCATCATCGGCGGGCTGATTTTCAGCCAGGTGCTGACCCTTTACACCACCCCGGTGGTTTACCTCTATCTCGACAAACTGCGCCATCGCTTCAACAAATGGCGTGGCGTGCGTACCGATGCTGCTCTGGAAACTCCGCTATGACTGACCGTTCGCTTATCAATCTGGCCACGCCACTGGCAGCCGCCCGGGGCTCGCGTTTGTTGAGCCTGGCGCTGTGCGTGGCGATGCTCAGCGCTTGCGCTGTCGGCCCGGACTATCAGCGCCCGCCAGCCGCCGCGCCGGTGCAATACAAGGAAGCCGCCGGCTGGCGTCAGGCCAGCCCGAGTGATTCACTGGCCCGTGGTGCCTGGTGGGAGTTGTATGGCGATCAGCAGCTCAACGGCCTGATCGAAAAACTCAACCGCTCCAACCAGACTGTCGCCCAGTCTGAAGCCCAGTACCGTCAGGCCCAAGCCTTGGTGCGCAGTGCCCGGGGCGCGTTTTTTCCAACGGTGGACCTTACAGTCGGGAAAAATCGTTCCAGCCAGGGCACCGGCAGCAGCAGTTCGAGCCTGACCAGTTCCTCCAGCGGGATTCGCGACACCTACACTGCGCAGGCCGGGGTCAGTTGGGAGGCGGATATCTGGGGCAAATTGCGTCGGGGCCTGGAAGCCGACACCGCCAACGCCGAAGCCAGCTTCGCCGACCTGGCAGCGATGCGCCTGAGCCAGCAATCGGAGCTGGTGCAGAACTACCTGCAATTGCGGGTGATCGACGAACAGAAGCGCCTGTTGGAAGCGACCGTCGAGGCCTATCAGCGTTCGCTGAAAATGACCGAAAACCAGTACCGCGCCGGTGTCTCCGGCAAGGACGCGGTGGCCCAGGCGCAGACTCAGCTTAAAAGCACCCAGGCGGACATGGTCGATCTGATCTGGCAGCGTGCCCAGTTCGAGAACGCCATCGCGGTGCTGATCGGGCTACCACCCGCCGAGTTCAGCCTGGCCGAAACCAAGACCATCCCGGCATTGCCTGAAGTGCCGCTGGGCCTGCCGTCGCAGCTGCTCGAGCGTCGCCCGGACATCGCTTCCGCCGAGCGTTCGGTGATGGCGGCCAACGCCAACATCGGCGTGGCCAAGGCCGCCTACTACCCGGACCTGACCCTGAGCCTGAACGGCGGTTACAGCAGCAGCACCTATGCCAACTGGATCAGCGTGCCGAACCGCTTCTGGTCGGTAGGGCCGCAACTGGCCATGACCCTGTTTGATGGCGGCCAGCGTTCGGCCGAGGTCGATCGCAGTGAAGCGGCCTACGACGAAACCGTCGCCAAGTACCGCCAGACCGTGCTCGATGGTTTCCGCGAGGTGGAAAACTATCTGGTGCAGCTCAAGGTGCTGGAAGACGAAGCCGGCGTGCGCCAGGAAGCACTGGATGCTGCGCGTGAATCCCTGCGGTTGACGCGAAATCAATACAAGGCCGGATTGATTGCTTACCTGGACGTGGTAGTCATCCAGGCCACGGCGTTGAATAACGAACGTAACGTGTTGAGTCTGTTACAGAGCCGCTTGATCGCCAGTGTGCAGTTGATTGCAGCGCTGGGCGGTGGTTGGGACGGGGCGCTTCAAGTCAGCGAAAACAAATAGCCCTGACCCCCAACCCCTTTGTTGATCGTTCCCACGCAGAGCCTGGGAACGATCAACTTGAGCCTTTGGGGCGATCAAACAAGCGTTTCATCGGGTTGATGGCCATTTGATTACTTTGTCAGTGCGTTCTTTTGCGCAATCAGTACAATCGCCCGATTTGCCCTGCCGAGAACGGAAGCAGTACGGGGGGCGATCGCGAGAAGTCACATGCTCATCGGTAGCTATTCCCCCACGCTGGTTATCATTTCGCTCTGTGTAGCGATTCTCGCCTCCTATACCGCGCTCGACCTGACCGAACGCATTGCCACCGCCAAGGGCCGTGCCGTGTTCCTTTGGACCGCGGGCGGCGCCTTTGCCATGGGCGTGGGCGTGTGGTCGATGCACTTTATCGGCATGCTCGCGTTCACCTTGCCCATCGATCTGGGTTACGACTTCAGCCTTACGTCCCTGTCGCTGCTGACCGCGATCCTGTCCTGCGGTTTTGCCCTGTGGCTGGTCAGTCAGCCCCGGTTGCCGTCCTGGCAACTGGCGTTCGGCGCGCTGATCATGGGCGCCGGGATCAGTGCCATGCATTACACCGGCATGGCCGCCATGCGCATGCAGCCGGGCATCGATTACGACCCGACGCTGTTTGGTGCATCGCTGCTCATCGCCGTCGGTGCTTCCGGCGCCGCGTTATGGATCGCCTTCCGCCTGCGCCAGCACACGCCGTATGTGGGCCTGTTTCGCGCCGGTGCGGCGGTGATCATGGGCCTGGCCATCGTCGGCATGCATTACACCGGAATGGCCGCGGCACGCTTCCCGGACGGCAGTTTCTGTGGGGCCGCCCTCAGCGGCTTGAACGGCAAAGGCCTCGACAACCTGGTGCTGATCACCACGCTTGCGGTGTTGAGCATCGCCTTGTTGACCTCGGTTCTCGATGCGCGTCTGGAAGCCCGTACCGCGGATCTTGCGCGCTCGTTGACGCAAGCCAATCGTGAACTGACCCAACTGGCCCTGCACGACACCCTGACCGGCTTGCCCAATCGCATGTTGCTGGCCGACCGTATCGAACAGGCCATGTCCAAGGTTCAGGAGCAGGGCGGTTGCTTTGCGCTGATGTTTATCGACCTCGACGGCTTCAAACCGGTGAACGATGCCTTCGGCCACCACATGGGCGATCAGTTGCTGCGCGAGGTCGGTTTGCGTCTGCGCGAAGACATGCGCAGTCAGGACACCTTGGCGCGGATCGGCGGCGATGAATTCGTCCTGCTGGTACGCCTCAGCGAGCCAAATGACGCGCTGAACGTCGCCGCGCGGCAGGTCGGGCTGATCGGCAGTTCGTTCCGGGTCGCCGAGCAAGACCTGCAGATTTCCGCCAGCCTTGGCATCGCGCTGTACCCGGGCAACGGCCAGACCGCCCAGGAATTGCTGATGAACGCCGACGCTGCGATGTACCACGCCAAGGGCGCCGGGAAAAACGGCTACAGCTTCTTCGACGCCTCGATGAACAGCAACGCGCGCAAACAGCTGCAACTGCTCCAGGATTTGCGCAATGCTCTCGATCAGCAGCAGTTCAGCCTCTATTACCAACCCAAGTTCGACGCCAGCAATGGTCGTCCGGTGGGGGCCGAAGCGCTGCTGCGCTGGGAGCATCCGACCCAGGGCATGCTGCTGCCGGACAAGTTTATCGAGCTGGCGGAAAGGACCGGGCTGATCATTCCCATTGGTGAATGGGTGCTGAACGAAGCCTGCCGCCAGATGCGCGAGTGGTACGTGCTCGGCTACACCGACTGGCGCATTGCGGTGAACCTCTCGGCGTTGCAGTTCTGCCATACGGGCCTGGTCAAGAGCGTCTCCAACGCCTTGGCCCGGCATCAGTTGCCGGCCAACAGCCTGACCCTTGAAATCACCGAAACCACCGCCATGAGCGATGCCGACGCGAGCATGACGGTGCTTCAGGAACTTTCGGACATGGGCGTCGATCTGTCCATCGATGACTTCGGCACGGGTTATTCGAGCTTGATGTACCTCAAGCGCCTGCCGGCCAATGAGCTGAAGATCGACCGCGGTTTTGTCCGCGATCTGGAACACGACAGTGACGACGCCGCCATCGTGTCCGCCATCGTCGCGCTCGGCCAGGCGCTGGGCTTGCGCATTGTCGCCGAAGGCGTCGAGACCGGTGTCCAGCAAGACTTCCTGACCAAACTCGGTTGCGATTCGTTGCAGGGCTACCTGCTCGGGCACCCGCTGCCGGCGGATCGCTTCATGGCCGACATCGTCCGTGGTGAACGATGGGTGCCTGTGGCCGCTGTCGAGCCTGCCTGATCGTGAGGGGCGACGGCGTCTACAGAGACCCCAATGCACACAGCGTTGGCGAGTTCAGTTGATGTGAGTCCATGCAAAAGCCGGCAATGGAGGTTATTCTTGCCCCCGATTGCTTACGCGTGAAGGGGAAGTCAACATGGACAAAGTCATTGTCATCACCGGCGGCGGCCGTGGTATCGGCGCGGCAACCGCGCTGTTGGCTGCAGGGCTTGGTTATCGGGTCTGTATCAACTATCAGTCCGACGAATCGGCTGCACAAAGCGTCCTGGGGCAAGTTCGGGCTCTGGGTGCTCAAGCCATTCTCGTGCGTGCCGACGTCAGCATCGAAGACGAAGTGATCAGTCTGTTCCACCGCGTGGACACCGAACTGGGGCGCGTCACGGCGCTGGTGAATAACGCCGGCACCGTGGGTCAAAAATCCCGCGTCGATGAAATGTCCGAGTTCCGCATTCTCAAAACGCTCAAGACCAACGTCCTGGCACCGATCCTCTGCGCCAAGCACGCGATCATGCGCATGTCGCCCAAGCATGGCGGGCAGGGCGGCAGCATCGTCAATGTGTCCTCTGTAGCCTCGCGTCTGGGCTCACCCAACGAGTACGTGGATTACGCGGCGTCAAAAGGCGCGCTGGACAGCTTCACCATCGGCCTGTCCAAGGAAGTGGCGGGCGAGGGCATTCGCGTCAACGCGGTGCGGCCAGGCTTTATTTACACCGACTTCCATGCGCTGAGCGGTGACCCGGATCGGGTCAGTAAGCTGGAATCGGCGATCCCGATGGCCCGCGGTGGACGGCCGGACGAAGTGGCCGAGGCGATTATCTGGTTGCTGTCGGACAAGGCTTCTTATGCGACCGGGACTTTTGTTGACCTGGGCGGTGGGCGTTAATCCTTAAGATTTGTATTGTCCGGCCCGGCCCGGCCCGGCCCGGCCCCTTCGCGAGCAGGCTCGCTCCCACAATGGATTGATGTGAACACAGTATTTGTGAACGACACTAAATTCCTGTGGGGGCGAGCCTGCTCGCGATGACGGTAGCCCAAACGACATCAACGCTTCAGAACGACCGCACTATCCGCCCCAACGTCTCCATCGCCTTCTCCGAATCCTCGGTCCACGGGCTGCCATAATTCAGCCGGATACAATTCCTGAACCGCTGCGTCGGTGAAAAGATCGGCCCCGGCGCGATGCTGATGCCTTGCGCCAGTGCCATCTGGAACAACTTCAGCGAATCCATCTGCGGCGGCAGTTCCAGCCACAGGAAGTAGCCGCCGGCCGGTTGGCTGACACGTGTCTGCGCCGGAAAATAGCGGGCGATGGCGGCGAGCATGGCGCTTTGCTGTTCTTCCAGTGCGTAGCGCAGTTTGCGCAGGTGCCGGTCGTAGCCGCCGTGTTGCAGGTAGTCGGCGATAGCGGCCTGGGCCGGCATCGAGGCGCACAGCGAAGTCATCAGTTTCAGCCGTTCGATCTTCTGCGCATATCGCCCGGCGGCGACCCAGCCGATGCGGTAGCCGGGGGCGAGGCTCTTGGCGAAGGAACCGCAATGCATCACCAGCCCTTCGGTATCAAACGCCTTGGCCGGTTTCGGCGCCTGCTGGCCGTAATAGAGTTCGGCGTAGACGTCGTCCTCGATCAGCGGCACCTGGTGGCTGCGCAACAGCTCGACCAGCTCCTGCTTCTTCGCCTCGGGCATGGTCGCGCCCATCGGGTTCTGGAAACTGGTCATGCACCAGCACGCCTTGATCGGGTGGCGCTCCAGGGTTTGCGCGAGCACGCCCAGGTCGATACCGTCGCGCGGGTGCACCGGGATCTCGACGGCTTTGAGTTTCAGCCGTTCCAGGATTTGCAGGCAGGCATAGAACGCTGGCGCTTCAATGGCCACCAGGTCGCCGGGTTCGGTGACCGCTTGCAGGCACAGGTTCAGGGCTTCCAGCGCGCCGTTGGTAATCAGCAGTTCTTCCATCGGCAACATCAGGCCGCCGACCATGTAGCGCAGGGCAATCTGGCGCCGCAGCTGCGGGTTGCCCGGCGACATGTCGGTGACGACCATGCGCGGGTCCATGTCCCGTGCGGCGCTGGCCAGGGAGCGGGACAGGCGCTGCAACGGGAACAGGGTCGGGCTGGGAAAGGCCGAGCCGAAGGGCACGGTGGTCGGGTCCTTGATCGAGTCGAGGACCGAAAACACCAGCTCGCTGACGTCGACTTCGGTGGATTCATTGACCTGGCTGCTGATCACCGGCTCCGAGAACGGGCTCGGTGCGTGCGCGTTGACGAAATAGCCGGAACGCGGCCGGGCGCGGATCAGGCCACGGCGTTCGAGCAGGTAGTAGGCCTGGAACACGGTGGACGGGCTGACCCCGTAAGTCTGGCTGGCATAGCGCACCGACGGCACGCGCTGGCCAGGACCCAGGACGCCGGAGCGAATCAGTTCAGCGATGTCTTCGGCGAATTTTTCGTAGCGTTTCATCGAGTGCCTGGATTGGTGTTTTTTCAGTGAAATCGAGGTGACTTCTTCGCGGGCAAGCACCGCTCCTACAGTCAGCACGAAACCGAAGGAGCGAGGCTTGCCCGCGAATGGCAGCACCGCAGTCTAAGGGATCAACGGTTCATCGGCGCAACAAACCGGCTCTTGGCCACGCTATAGATGTCCGGTTCGTCACTGTCGACAATCTTGAAACTGATCGTCTGCGAGCTGCTGCTGGGGCGTTCGGCGGTCATGGCCACTGACACGGGTACATCGACAATCTCACCCGGCGCCAGGCTCAGCTCGGTCTTGCCTTGCAGCACGAAGCCTTCGCCGTCCACCAGGCTCAGCCGATAGTCCTGACGCAGCTGGGTCTTGTTGATGACCTTCAAACTGTAGATGTTTTCGATCTGCCCCTGGCTGTTCTCTCGGAACAGGCCGCGGTCCTTGCTCACGTCCAGCGACACCATCGACCGCTCGACCAACGCCAGGGCGAGGGCGCCGATCATCACCAGCAGCACCGCGGTGTAACCGATCAGCCGCGGCCGTAGCAGATGAGTCTTGCCCCCTTGCAACTCATGCTCCGAGGTATAGCTGATCAAGCCACGGGCATAGCCCATTTTGTCCATGATCGAATCGCAGGCGTCGATACACGCCGCGCAGCCGATGCACTCCATTTGCAAGCCGTCGCGTATGTCGATCCCGGTCGGGCAGACCTGCACGCACAGCTGGCAATCGATGCAATCACCCAGGCCCACCTCGGCCGGTTTCACCTCGCGTTTGCGCGGGCCACGGTTTTCACCACGGGCCACGTCGTAGGAAATGGTCAAGGTGTCCTTGTCGAACATCACGCTCTGGAATCGCGCATACGGGCACATGTGCATGCACACCGCTTCACGCAGCCAGCCGGCATTGATGTAAGTCGCGCCGGTGAAAAACAGCACCCAGAACAGACTGACACCGCCCATCTGCAAGGTCAGCAGCTCTTCGGCCAAGGGCCGGATCGGCGTGAAATACCCCACAAAGGTCAGCCCGGTGAGCAGACTGATGGCCAGCCACAGTGTGTGCTTGGCCGAGCGGCGAATAAGTTTGTTCAGGCCCCACGGCGCGGCTTGCAGCTTGATGCGCTGGTTGCGTTCGCCTTCGGTGAACTTCTCGCACCACATGAAGATCCAGGTCCAGGAACTCTGTGGGCAGGTGTAGCCGCACCAGACCCTGCCGGCGAACACGGTGATTGCGAACAGGCCGAACGCGGCGATGATCAGCAGCGCCGAAAGCAGGATGAAGTCCTGGGGCCAGAAAGTTGCACCGAAGATGTGGAATTTGCTTTCGGAAAGGTCCCAGAGCACCGCCTGACGGTCACCCCAGTTCAGCCACACGGTGCCGAAGAACAGCAAAAACAGAACGCCCGCACCGCTCAGACGCAATGTGCGGAACAGGCCGGTGAAGCTTCGGGTGTGAATCAGGTTGTCGCTGGACTTGGCCTTTATCTTTGGACGCAAAGGCTCGGTTTTTATAAATGAGGCAGGTTCTACGATTCGGACGGGGATTCTTTCGCTCATGGTCTTTCGCTCATCAGCCTCCATCAGGCATGAGCACTATGACCAGCGATCTGTTTGCATAACAGACTCAGGTATTGCAATAAAAAGCGGATCAGATGGGGATTGATCCGCTGCCCGCGACAACTTGATGCACCCCGTCACAGCAGGGCGCAGACGCCTATATCAGGCGCTTGATCAGGCGCTTGCGGGGCTTGTTGATCGGGGTCAGTCAAATCACCGAATCACTGTCGGTAGCCTTCAAATGCTTACGGCCGTCCACTGCGCCTGCTACGGTCAATGCATCGGCTTCTGCTTCGGTGATGTACACGCGCTGGCCGTTGAGTTCCACCGCCGACATGGCTTTTTCCGAGTCGGTGATGATCGTGACGTCGGGGCACAGACGAATTTCTTCGCCGTTCTCGGTGATGAAGAAGCAGGTCTGGCTTTCGATGCGCACAGTCATGGCGATGTCCTTTTTTTAGCGGGTTCTAAACTGTTAGGGCGCATCCGGCGGACATCGTTCTGTGCAACCGATTAATGGTCGGCGCGGTCCATCCTCCCATAACGATCAATCACAAGGATTGCACCATGAACGCCTGGTGGCACGAGGTTTGGGTAACGCTGCAAGCGGAGTTCGCCGACATCGGCGATGCGTCACAACTGACGCGTATAACCGTGAGATTACTGATGGCTGCGATCTTGGGCGGCATCCTGGGTTTCGAGCGTGAGCAAAAGGGCAAGGCCGCCGGCGTGCGTACGCACATGCTGGTAGCGCTGGGAGCTGCGTTGTTTGTGCTGGTGCCACAGATGTCCGGCTCCCAGGCCGATGCCATGAGCCGGGTGGTGCAAGGCGTGATCGCCGGGATTGGCTTCCTCGGCGCCGGCACCATTCTGAAAAACCAGGAGGGCGATGAAGGCCACGTAAAAGGCCTGACCACCGCCGCCGGTTTATGGCTGACCGCCGCCATCGGTGTCTCGGCCGGGCTGGGCCGCGAGGCGACGGCGGTGTTTAGTACGCTGCTGGCGTTGGCGATTTTCAGCGTGATGCCGAGGATCGTGCAAATGCTCGACAGGGACAAAGACGAGCAGGAACGGCCCTAGATCGCCATCGTCACTCAGGCGAGACGATCACCGGCGGCATCGTGCTCGGTGGTTCTTCCCGGGGTGGCGGCGTAGTGCCAGGCGGTTCCTTCTCAGGCACCGGTTGCGGTTCGGTCGGCGGAATGGTCGGGGTGTCGATGTTCGGATCGGGTGTCTCGGCAGGGATTGGAATACTCATCGTTGAAGCCTCCAGTGGCACATGGCGTAAGTCGTGCTTAAGTGAGTTGACCGTCACGCAAGGGATTTGATTCCGCAGCAAATGGGCGTGAACTTTTCCCCGCGCTTGTCGCTCGGAACCTAAGTGAGTTCATTTCGGACCCGACGGGTTTCGTGTGAAAGACGACCAGACACAAGAGCGTCCATGGGGCGTTAAGGAGAGATGCTCGATGACTGCTGAAAAACCGACAGAGCTGAACTACAACCCTCATATGCCACTTTCACAGGCGCTACTGCTGCCGCGCATCGCGATTGAAAGCGTCATGCCGACCCTGGATGGCGGGCAGTTCGCGGCCAAGGCCGTGGTGGGCCAGGACGTGGTGGTGACCAGCAAAGTGTTCGCCGACGGCCACGACAAACTGGCCGTGCGCATACGCTGGCGTGCCGACGGCGACGAGGCCTGGCAGAGCGAGGTCATGACCGAACTCGGCAATAACGGCTGGGAAGGGCAGTTCCGCGTTGAGGATCAAGGCCGCTACGTCTTTTGTATCGAAGCCTGGATCGATCAGTACGCCAGCTTTCTATACGAGATCGAGAAGAAACACATTGCCGGCGTGCCCATCAGCCTGGAGTTGCAGGAAGGGCGCAATCAGGTGAAACAGGCGGCCGAGCGCTCGGAAGGGCCGCTGAGCGAAGACCTGGCGGCGTTGCACCATGAATTGTCCGGGTTGCTCGAAGCCGAGCAAGTCACGTTGTTTCTGCACCAACGCAGTGCGGACCTGATGGCTCAGGCCGATCACCGTGCCTACTTGAGCCTCAGTCCTGAATTTCCGCTGGACGTCGAGCGCGAGCTCGCCCAGTTCGCCAGCTGGTATGAGTTGTTTCCGCGCTCGATCACCGACGATCCAAACCGTCACGGCACGTTCAACGACGTGCATGCTCGGTTGGCGATGATTCAGGACATGGGTTTCGACGTGCTGTATTTCCCGCCCATTCATCCAATCGGTCGCAGCTTCCGCAAAGGCCCGAACAATTCACTGAGCGCCGGCCCCGACGATCCGGGCAGCCCGTATGCCATCGGCAGCGAAGAGGGCGGGCACGAGGCGATTCACTCCGAGCTCGGCACGCGCGAAGACTTTCGTCGACTGGTGGCGGCGGCGGCGGATTACGGACTGGAAATTGCCCTCGATTTCGCGATCCAGTGTTCCCAGGATCACCCGTGGCTCAAACAGCACCCGGGCTGGTTCAACTGGCGCCCGGACGGCACGATCAAATACGCCGAGAACCCGCCGAAAAAGTACCAGGACATCGTCAACGTCGATTTCTATGCCAGCGATGCAATTCCCAGCCTGTGGGTCGAGCTGCGGGACATTGTGGTCGGTTGGGTCGAAGAGGGCGTGAAGATCTTTCGTGTCGACAACCCTCACACCAAGCCGCTGCCGTTCTGGCAATGGCTGATCGCCGATGTGCGGGCGTTGTATCCCGAGGTGATCTTCCTGGCGGAGGCCTTTACCACGCCGGCGATGATGGCGCGGCTGGGCAAGGTCGGTTACTCCCAGAGTTACACCTACTTCACCTGGCGCAATACCAAGCGGGAACTGGCGACCTATTTCACCGAACTCAACGAGTCGCCATGGCGCGAATGCTACCGGCCGAATTTCTTCGTCAACACGCCGGACATCAACCCCGCGTTTCTGCATGAATCCGGACGCGCCGGCTTTCTCATCCGCGCAGCTCTGGCGACCATGGGCTCCGGTTTGTGGGGCATGTATTCGGGCTTCGAACTCTGTGAAGCCGCGCCGGTGCCGGGCAAGGAGGAATACCTCAATTCCGAGAAATACGAGATCCGCCCACGGGACTTTACCGCGCCGGGCAACATCATCGCCGAGATCGCCCAGCTCAACCGCATCCGCCGGCAAAACCCGGCACTGCACACGCACCTGGGCCTGAAGGTCTACAACGCGTGGAACGACAACATTCTGTACTTCGGCAAACGCAGCGCGGATGGCAGCAACTTCATTCTGGTGGCCGTCAGCCTCGATCCGCATAACGTCCAGGAAGCGAATTTTGAATTGCCGCTGTGGGAAATGGGCTTGCCCGATGACGCCAGCACTCAGGGTGAAGACTTGATGAGCGGCCATCGCTGGACCTGGTACGGCAAGTATCAGTTCATGCGAATCGACCCGGCGCATCAACCGTTCGGTATCTGGCGAATCACAACTTCTTGAAGACCCCCAGATTTGCGATGGGATGAGCTTTTGTGGCGAGGGAGCTTGCTCCCGCTGGGGCGCGCAGCGGCCCTATTTTTTCAGGGTCAACTGATTTACAGGTTTTGCGACTGCTTCGCAGCCGAGCGGGAGCAAGCTCCCTCGCCACAGGTAGGCGTTCGGCTCAGGGGCTGCACTGAATTCAACAGGAGTTTCAAATGGCGAAGAAACCCAAGGCAGCCACCTTTATCAAGGACCCGCTCTGGTACAAGGATGCGGTGATCTACCAGGTTCACGTTAAGTCTTTTTTCGACTCAAACAACGACGGGATCGGCGACTTTCCCGGCCTTATCGCCAAACTCGATTACATTGCCGACCTCGGCGTCAACACCATCTGGCTCTTGCCGTTCTATCCGTCGCCACGGCGCGATGATGGCTACGACATTGCCGAATACCGTGGCGTCCACCCCGATTACGGCACCATGGCCGATGCCAAACGTTTCATCTCCGAGGCCCACAAACGCGGCCTGCGGGTGATTACCGAGCTGGTCATCAACCACACCTCCGACCAGCACGCCTGGTTCCAGCGCGCACGAAAAGCCAAACCCGGTTCGGCGGCGCGGGACTTCTACGTCTGGTCCGACGATGACCACAAATACGACGGCACCCGGATCATCTTTCTCGACACCGAAAAGTCCAACTGGACCTGGGACCCGGTCGCCGGCCAGTACTTCTGGCACCGGTTCTATTCGCACCAGCCAGACCTCAACTTCGACAACCCGCAAGTCATGAAAGCGGTGCTGTCGGTGATGCGCTACTGGCTCGACATGGGCATCGACGGCCTGCGCCTGGACGCGATTCCCTACCTGATCGAGCGCGACGGCACCAACAACGAAAACCTGCCCGAGACCCACGACGTCCTCAAGCAGATCCGTGCCGAGATCGACGCCAACTATCCAGACCGCATGCTTCTGGCCGAGGCCAATCAATGGCCGGAAGACACGCAGCTGTACTTCGGTGACACCGATAAAAAAGGCCTCAACGGTGATGAATGCCACATGGCCTTTCACTTCCCGTTGATGCCGCGCATGTACATGGCGCTGGCTCAGGAAGATCGTTTCCCGATCACCGACATCCTGCGCCAGACCCCGGAGATCCCGGCCAACTGTCAGTGGGCGATTTTCCTGCGCAACCACGATGAGTTGACCCTGGAAATGGTCACCGACAAGGAGCGCGATTACCTGTGGAACTACTACGCGGCCGACCGTCGGGCGCGGATCAACCTCGGTATTCGCCGCCGCCTCGCACCGTTGATGGAACGGGATCGCCGTCGGGTGGAACTGCTCAACAGTCTGCTGCTGTCGATGCCGGGCACACCGACGATGTATTACGGCGATGAAATCGGCATGGGCGACAACATCTACCTCGGCGACCGTGATGGTGTGCGTACGCCGATGCAGTGGTCGATCGACCGCAACGGCGGTTTTTCCCGCGCCGACCCGGCGAGCCTGGTACTGCCGCCGATCATGGACCCGCAATACGGTTACCTGTCGGTCAATGTCGAGACCCAGGCCGGCGACCCGCATTCGCTGCTGAACTGGACCCGACGCATGCTCGCCGTGCGCAAACAGTCCAAGGCCTTCGGGCGTGGCACGCTGAAAATGCTCTCGCCGAGCAACCGGCGAATTCTGGCCTACACCCGTGAATACGACGGGCCGGACGGCAAATGCGAAATCATCCTGTGTGTGGCCAACGTATCGCGCAGTGCGCAAGCGGCGGAGCTGGACCTGTCGGCTTACGCCGGTATGGTGCCGGTGGAGATGCTCGGGGGTAACGCCTTCCCGCCGATCGGCCAGTTGAATTTCCTCCTGACGCTGGCGCCTTACGGCTTTTATTGGTTTGGACTTGCTGCGGAGAATCAAATGCCCAGCTGGCACGTAGAACCGGCGCAAAGCCTGCCGGACTTCACCACCCTGGTGTTGAAAAAACGCATGGAAGAACTGCTCGAAGCGCCGTCACGCGGCACGCTGGAGCAGGGCATCTTGCCGAACTGGCTGCAAAACCGTCGCTGGTTCGCCGGCAAGGACGCGGCCATCGAGAAAGTCAACCTGGTCTATGGCGTGCGCTTCGGCGATGCGCAGCATCCGGTGCTTTTGAGTGAAATCGAAGTCACCAGCGGCGGCCAGACCAGCCGTTACCAGTTGCCGTTCGGCTTCATTGCCGATGATCAGGTCGGGCCGGCGCTGCCGCAGCAATTGGCGCTGTCTCGAGTGCGACGTGGCCCTCAGGTGGGGTTGATCACCGATGCGTTCAGCCTGGAAAACTTCATCCGCGCGGTGCTGCGAGGCATGCAGGAAAACACCGTGTTGCCTTCCGATGGCGGCGAGATCCGTTTCGAACCGACCGAGGAGCTGGCCAAACTGGGCCTGACGGCCGAATCCGAAGTGCGATACCTGTCGGCCGAGCAGTCCAACAGTTCGGTGGTGATCGGCAGCAGCCTGGTGCTGAAGCTGATCCGCAAGGTCGCCTCGGGCGTGCACCCGGAACTGGAAATGAGCGCCTATCTGACCAACGCCGGTTTTAGCAACATCTCACCGCTGCTGGGGTCGGTGGTTCGCCGCGACGCCAAGGGCGAGGACAATCTGCTGATGATTGCCCAAGGCTATTTGAGCAATCAGGGCGATGCCTGGGAATGGACCCAGAACAACCTCGAACGGGCACTGCGCGACGAACTGGCCGACGCCATGTCCGAGCAGGAGCAGCACTACAACGCACTGGGTGAGCTCAAAGACTTCGCCGGCATGCTCGGCCAACGGCTGGGTGAGATGCACCAGGTGCTGGCGGCCCCGACCGATGACCCGGACTTCGCCCCGCAGGTCACCACGCAAAAAGAGGCCCTGGCCTCGGCCAAGGACGTCGCGGCGCAACTGGAGCACTCGCTGAAGTTGCTCAAACAGCATCAAAGCGAACTGAACCCGGCGGACAAAGCGCTGGTCACTCGTTTACTGGACAACAAAAAAGCCATCCTCAGTCATGTCCAGGACCTGGGCGAAAAAGCCGTCGGTGGTTTGCGCATTCGCGTCCACGGCGACTTGCACCTGGGTCAGGTGCTGGTGATCAAGGGCGACGCCTTCTTGATCGACTTCGAAGGCGAGCCGGCACGGCCGCTGAGCGAGCGACGCGGCAAGCACAGCCCGTACAAAGATGTCAGTGGCGTGTTGCGCTCCTTCGATTACGCCGCGGCGATGGCGATCAACGTGCATAACGTCGACAACACCGCCGAAGCCCGAGCGGCACGGCAACGGGTAGCCGACCGTTATTTGAATGAAGCAAAACAGGCATTTGTCGACGCTTATCGGCTGGCGGCAGCTAGTCTTGCTCATGCGTGGCAAGATCCGGAAGGCGAGGACGCCGCGTTGGCGTTGTTCGGGCTGGAGAAGGCGGCGTATGAGGTGGCTTATGAGGCTGAAAATCGCCCCACGTGGTTGCCGGTGCCATTGCACGGTTTGTATGGATTATTGAGTGGGCTTAAACCCTTTTCCGAGCTTGGTGGAGAGTAGTCATGAGTTTCTCGAACAAGGAACAGGGTCACGCTAAAGAAGCGTTGCTGCCCAGATCGCGGGATATCGACGCGCTGGTACGCGCCGAACATCACGACCCTTTTGCAATTCTCGGCCCCCACGGCGATGACGCCGGCGGACAATTCATTCGAGCGTATCTGCCAGACGCGCTGAGCGTGCAGGTACTGGCCAGGGACTCCGGGGAAGAACTCGGCAACCTTGAAGCCACTCAGACGCCGGGCCTGTTTGTCGGGCACTTCGATCGGGCGCAGCCGTATCTTTTGCGCACCCGTTGGGCCGGTGGCGAACAGGTTTCCGAGGACCCTTACAGCTTTGGCCCATTACTCGGCGAAATGGACTTGTACCTGTTCGCCGAAGGCAATCATCGCGACCTCAGCGCCTGCCTCGGCGCGCAGTTGAAGACGGTGGACGGCGTCGACGGCGTGCGTTTCGCCGTGTGGGCGCCGAATGCCAAACGGGTGTCGGTGGTTGGTGACTTCAACAACTGGGACGGTCGTCGGCACCCGATGCGTTTGCGCCATCCCACCGGGGTCTGGGAAGTGTTCATCCCGCGTTTGCAGGCAGGGGAAACCTACAAATATGAAATCCTCGGCGCCCACGGGATTCTGCCGCTCAAGGCTGACCCGATGGCATTGGCCACCTCGCTGCCGCCGGATACCGCGTCCAAAGTCGCCTCACCGTTGAACATCGACTGGCAGGATCAGGCGTGGATGGAGTCTCGTGGCGAGCGTCATCTGCCGAGTGCGCCGCTGTCTATCTACGAGTTGCACGCCGGCTCGTGGCAATGCGAGCTGGACGATCTGGGTGAAGTGGCGCGCCAATACACCTGGCACGAACTGGGCGAGCGGCTGATTCCTTATGTGAAGGAACTGGGCTTCACCCACATCGAGCTGATGCCGATCATGGAACACCCGTTCGGCGGTTCCTGGGGTTACCAGTTGCTGTCGCAATTCGCCCCGAGCGCCCGTTATGGTTCGCCGGATGACTTCGCCGCCTTCGTCAACGCCTGTCACCAGGCTGACATCGGCGTGATCCTCGATTGGGTGCCGGCGCATTTCCCCACCGATACCCACGGCCTGGCGCAATTCGATGGCACCGCGTTGTACGAATACGGCAATCCGCAGGAAGGTTTCCATCAGGACTGGGACACGCTGATCTATAACCTGGGCCGCACCGAAGTGCACGGCTACATGCTGGCCTCGGCGCTGCACTGGCTCAAGCATTTCCACGTCGATGGCCTGCGGGTCGATGCCGTGGCGTCGATGCTCTATCGCGATTACTCGCGCAAGGCCGGGGAATGGGTGCCAAACCGTCACGGCGGGCGCGAGAACCTCGAAGCCATCGACTTCCTGCGCCACCTCAACGACGTGGTCAACATCGAAGCGCCCGGTGCGCTGGTGATTGCCGAGGAGTCCACCGCGTGGCCGGGTGTCAGCCAGAGCACGCAACAGGGCGGGCTGGGCTTTGACTACAAATGGAACATGGGCTGGATGCACGATTCACTGCATTACATCCAACAGGATCCGGTGTACCGCGCCCATCACCACAACGAGCTGAGTTTCGGCCTGGTGTATGCCTGGTCCGAGCGTTTCATCCTGCCGATCTCCCACGATGAAGTGGTGCACGGCAAGCACTCGCTGATCGACAAGATGCCCGGAGACCGCTGGCAGAAGTTTGCCAACTTGCGGGCCTATTTAAGCTTCATGTGGGCGCACCCGGGCAAGAAACTGCTGTTCATGGGTTGCGAGTTCGGCCAGTGGCGCGAGTGGAATCACGATCAGCAACTGGATTGGTACCTGCTGCAATACTCCGAACACAAGGGTGTGCAGAAACTCGTCGGCGACCTCAATCGGCTGTACCGCGAAGAGCCGGCGATGCATGACCAGGATGACGCGCCGCAAGGCTTCCAGTGGTTGATCGGCGATGATGCGATCAACAGCGTTTACGCGTTCCTGCGTTGGAGCAAGGAAGGGCGGCCGGTGTTGGTGGTGGCGAATTTCACACCGGTGCCGCGTCAGGCCTATCGCATCGGCGTACCGTTCGCCGGGCGCTGGGGCGAGGTGATCAACAGCGACGCGGCGATGTATGCCGGGTCCAATTATGGCAACAGCGGCGGGGCGTTTACCGAGGAAGAGCCGAGCCATGGCCAGAACATTTCACTGGTGTTGAATCTGCCACCGTTGGCGGTGTTGATCCTGAGTCCTGAGGGTTGATCCAGTACGGGGTCTCTCCCATCGCGAGCAGGCTCGCTGCGACATGATCGTTCCCCACGCTCCGCGTGGGAATGCAGCCCCGGGACGCTTGGCGTCCCTGCGATGTGACGCAGAGCGCCACTGGAGGCATTCCCACACGGAGCGTGGGAACGATCACTTCACCACCGCATCCGCACACCCAGACTCCCGATCAACCCATTCAAATCATTTTCATCCACATCACTGCTGTAATCGGCGCTGACGTAGAAACTCACCGCGGGCGTGACTCTGGCCACCAGCCCCAACCCCACTTCGACCGTCGATGAGTTGCGGCTGCTGCTGATCTTGTCGACCTGATCGAGGGACACGGTGTTGCCGGTGTACACGGTGTGCCACAAGTTGGTCCGCACATAGGGTTCGACCCCCAGGCCGTTGATGTCGTAACTACCTTTCAACCTTGCGCCGACCCGGCCGCTCCAGGACGTCAGGTCGCTGGACGATGCATTACTTGAACCGGCATAAGGCGTATCCAGTGTGATGCGCTGATTGATCAACTGCGCTTGCGGTTCGACTACCCAGTTTTCGCTGACCCCAATCGGAAATCCGCCTTCCACCGACAACGTCACCGCGCTGCCTTCGGTTGCTATCCGTGCGCCTTGGTCGTTACGGCTGTAACCGGCGACCCGTCCACCACTGGCCGACAGATCCACGTGCCAGCCTTGTGGCCCGGTCAGACTCCAGTAGGCGCCGAGGCTCTGGCCTTGAAGGTTGAGGGTGTCGGTCTCGGGGGCGGCGAGGGCGCGACTGGTCAACAGGCCGCTGCTGTTGCCTTGTAACTGCGTCATCCCGCCGATCAGTCCGACCCGTTGGGTATGGCCGCTACCGCTTTGCAGGGTCAGGATCGCCGGGCCTTTGAATTCGGTGCTGCCAGGGCTGGAAAACCCTTGGGTCATTACATCGGTCTGTGCTTGTCGCGATGCCTGTCCGTACAACTGGTCCCAGGTCGAAGGCGCGGCATCTTCGATGGTCAGGCGAGAACTTCGTGTATCGGAGGCGGCGCTGAAATGGCCGGGGTAGGGGGCGGTGATGTGTATCGTGGGCAAGGTCATTGCCGGAACATCCTGGCGATACCAGGGGGCGGTTTCATCCTCTGCGTGGCCGGCTTGCACCTCCATGGACGAACACAGCAGCAGAGAACTCGAGACAGTGCAAAAAGTGATTTTGATCTCTTGTTGGGTGAATGAAGTTTTCATGGGGGTCTACCTTGCAATCGCATGCCGTATCTCGCTTTGGCGTCTCTCCTACCCCGAATGAGGGGCGACCGAATGGATTGAGGCAAGCCGCTGGCCGCCCGATTTCGCGGGTGTCTGGAGGTTTGCCCCTGGTGGATTTCCGGGGGTAGTAACGTGAAGCTAAGAAGACCCTTGACAATGCGTCAAGAAAATGGCCGATAGGCGGTAATGGAATTTTAGTGCTCGCAAGTGACTGATTTTTGCCGCGCATCTAAGTACTTGTTTGTTCGAAAAATCGTCAAAAAACCCTCGGGCCAGAGCCTTTGGATAGTGGGCTACCGGTCTGTCCGGACGGTGTTCAGGGCCTGCTGGCCCGACGATGTCCATGTCTCGATTCTGTCAGTAATGCTGCGCTGAAATGAACGCAAGGGAATCGCTGTCCTCACATCGGTTTGTCTGTCTGGCGAACAGGACTGGCCGCAACTAGGCTGAACATTCAGCCACAAGGTTTCGGGCGGCAGCCCGGCGCAGGGACAGGAGCAAAATCGATGAAAACCCAACCCAGTGTTTTCTGCCTGATGTTTCCCCTGCTCCTTGCCCCAGGGGCTCGCGCCGAAGAGGCACCGGCGGCGGACGCCACCCCGATCATCAATCCGCAGGTGGTCGATAAGCTGATCGATATGGGCAACTACCTGCGCAGCCTGTCGAAGTTTCAGGTAGATGCCGAAGTGACCCTGGATACCGTCCTGGAGACCGGGCAGAAGATCAAGTCCGAGGCTTCCACTACCCTGAAAGTGCTGGGGCATGACCGAATGTACGCCCGGACAGAAGGCGATGTCCGAACGCGAGAGTTCTTCTATAACGGCAAGAAACTGACCCAGTACTCACCGTACCTCAAGTACTACACCACGGTGGATGCCCCACCCAGGGTGTCCGAAACCCTGCACATGATCGAAAACCATTACGGGATCCAGATCCCCATGGAAGACTTGTTTCTGTTTGGCAGCGATCAGGCCCAGATCGATGCACTCAAGGAAGCCCTGTACGTGGGACCGTCGACGATCAAGGGCCAACTCTGTGATCACTTGGCCTTTCGGCAGGAGGGCGTCGACTGGCAATTGTGGATCACACGGTCCGAGAAGCCACTGCCGTGCAAACTGGTGATTACCACCACCGATGAGCAAAGCTTTCCGGAATACAGCGCGGTGTATCACTGGAACCTGAAGCCTGGCCTCCAGGAGTCGATGTTCACCTTCAAACCGGCCAAGGGTGATGTGGCGATTGCGCTGAAGAAAGCCGCTGATCAGGGAGGGGAATGACATGAACCGGTCGATGTCGTGGAGCCTGTTTGTATCGCTAGCCACTGCCGCAGTGCTGACTGTCGGCCTGATCGCCGAAGCGGATGCCCGGCCACGGGGTCAGGGGCAGGCAAGGGCGTCAGTCAACCGTGCGCCAGCCCCCAATGCCCAGCGGGCGCAGCGGATCAATACCCCGCCGCGCGCGAGCAACGTCAATGCGGGCAATCGGGTGAACTCAGGCAACCGGGTCAATGCCGGGAACACTGTCGGCAACCGTACCAACATCAACAACAGCACTCGTAACGTCAACATCAACAACAATCGCGACGTCGACATTGATGTCGACGGGCATGGCCGCTATGGCTACGACGATCACTATCATCCGATCGCCACGGCGGCGGCCGTGACCGCGACGGTCGCGGTGACAGCAGCGGTGGTTGGCTCGATCCTGACGCCGGCACAAATGCCCACCAGTTGCGTGCAGGTCATGCAATACAACACGGTGTACATGCAGTGCGGTTCGACCTGGTACCAGCCGCAGTATCAGGGCAGCAATGTGACCTATGTTGTGGTCAACGCACCTTGATGCATTGATCGCTCAGAGGTGCACTTCCACCGCCAACGGCAAGTGATCCGACAGGTGCGTCCAGGGTTTATTGCCGAGAATTCGCGGGTTGTGGCTGCTGGCGTTGCGCAGGTAGACCCGGTCCAGGCGCAGCAGCGGAAAGCGCGCCGGGTAGGTTTTCGCCGGGCGGCCATTGTGGCGTTCGAAGGCTTCGTGCAGGTAATTGCGACGGGAGAGGGCGGCGTTGCCTTGCAACTGCCAGTCGTTGAAGTCGCCGGCGATGATGACCGGCGCATCGTCGGGCAGGGATTCGAGCAGTAGGCAGAGCAGTTGCAGCTGCAACTGGCGATGACTTTCCAGCAAGCTCAAGTGCACGCAGATCGCATGGACTTCCGCGTGCCCCGGCACGTCCAGTACACAGTGCAGCAAGCCGCGGCGTTCGGGGCCGGTGATCGAGACATCGAGATTGCGGTGTTCGCGAATCGGGTATTTCGATAGCAGCGCGTTGCCATGATGGCCGTTGGGGTAAACGGCGTTGCGACCGTAGGCGAAATCGCTCCACATGCTGTCGGCCAGGAACTCGTATTGCGAGGTCTGCGGCCAGTCGTTGTAACGGGAGGAATGCCGATCGTGCTCGCCGACCACTTCCTGCAGGAATACAAGATCGGCCGACGTACTGCGCACCGCTTCTCGCAGCTCCGGAAGGATGAATCGCCGATTGAGGGCGGTAAACCCTTTGTGGGTGTTGACCGTCAGCACCCTCAATCGATGAATCGCCGGGGGCGAGTCCAAGGGCACTGATTCAACGGCTCGCTGCTCGGAATCGCTAGTCACGTTCACTCCTCTGAATCTGGGCTGCTTATGCATGCGACTGATGCAGCGGCGGGCAGTTCAGTTTGAGCGACACCCATTCCATGTGGGAGCGAGCCTGCTCGCGATAGCGGAGTGACATCCAGCATTGATGTCGACTGCCCCAACGATATCGCGAGCAGGCTCTCTCCCGCAGGGATGGGTTGGATGGGGAATTGGGTCAGACAAAGACAACTTCATAGGGCAAACGCATGCGCTCCAGTATCACCCGGGGCAGCAGTGGCGCGATGCCGATGGCCGGTTCGCCGTCGAGCTGGCTGGCGTAGGCGTGGGTGGCGTGGCTTTTGCGCGCGACGGTCCAGGTGTCGAGGCGTACTTTGCGCGCACGATGCCAGGGAAAGAGTCCTTGATCTCGGGTCGGCCAGTGCCAGGCCCAGACCGGCAGTTCGTTGATCGTCGCGCCGACCATGCTCGCCGCATTGGCGCTGGCGCGGCCGACGGCGTCATGATCGCAGGTGCCGTCTTCGCGCCAGGTAGTGAACACCACATCGCCGGGGCGCAAATAACGGGCGATGAATTGGGTCAATTGGGTTTCATGCTTGGCCAGGGCGTTGTCGGTAAAGCCGCCGCGAATCCACTTCAGGCTGTGCATCGGTAAACCGAGCCGGCGCAAGGCTTCGACGCTTTCCTGGCCGCGAAACACACTCAGGCGTTTCTCTGACCACTGTTGCGAGCCCGGATGGCTGGCGCTGCCATCGGTAATCGAGATCAATTGCAGGGGATGACCCAACGAGGATAGGAGCTGAAGCAAGCCTCCACACATGACCACTTCATCGCCAGGATGCGGCGCAATGACCACGGCACGCGCGCCAGTGGGGACCAGGGTCTCGGTGTTGATGACGGGGATGTTGTCCAGTTGCCGGGCGCTGTTCCAGACCTGTCCCGGCAAGCTGCTTTCGATGAGGGAAACGGGTTTCATCGGGCTACGTCCTTGTTCTGTTTGAGAGCAATGTGCAGCGCTCCATACCCTGGATTGCCGCGAGGAGAGTATTGCTCAAGTCTCGCTATTCGTCGCGTGGTGCTGGCATCTGAGACGGTATTTTTTAACCAGGCTGTACCAGGTCTCGCAAATAATCGCCGAAACCACCGCGTGCGCGACTGTCCAGCCGAGCACTGGTCAGCACTTGCGGGCGATGGCTCCAGGCTATGTTTGCGCCACAGCGTTCGAGTTGTCGCACCAGTTGCACATCTTCGTCACAGGCCAGCGGTTCGAAACCGCCGGCGCGCTGATAGGCGTCAGCACTGATGCCCAGATTGGCTCCATGAATGTGCCGATGACCTTCGCGGGCCTGATAGTGCTGGTGATAGCGAATCTGAGCCGACTCATCGAACGCCTCGTGCCACGCCTCCACCGTAACCGTGCCGCACACCGCATCGACGTCGAGGGCCAGTTGCGCCACCAGCCAATCGTGCGCCACACGGCTGTCGGCATCGGAACAGGAAATCCAGCGAGCCCCGCGCTCCAGCAGAAACCGTGCGCCGGCGGCGCGGGCCTGACCGACGTTGCGTGCCTCGATCGCCAGACTGTGCACCGGATAGGCGCTGACGATCTCCGAGGACCGGTCGGTGCAACTGTCGAGCACCACCAGCACCTCGACGGTTTCACCGCCCAGCCGCTCGTGTTGCGCGGCGAGCAGGGCCGCCTCAAGGCAGTCTTCGAGCAAGTCTTCTTCGTTATGCGCGGGGATCAGAATGCCGATCATCGCAAGCCCTCCAGAGCCGCCACGGAGCGTGGTTCACGACTCCAGAGTTCCAGTAGAAAATCCGCTTCCTGATGCAGGGCCAGTCGCGGCAAATGCAAATGTTCGTGGAGCAAGTCATGGACTTGCCGGGCGTTCAACGGACAGCCGTCGATGGGCGGGCGCCAGTGGCAGGCCAGCAGTTGGCCGTCGGCGGTCAGCGATTGTGCGGCCTGTTCGATTAGGCGTTTCAGATCATCGGCGTCGAGGTAGTAGCCGATCTCGCTGAGCACGATCAGGTCGAATTTCTCGTCCGGCCAATCGGCAGGCAAGCGGCTGTGGCGGACTTCGGCGTGGTCGAACGGGCCGAGTCGGGTGCGAGCCAGCGTCACGGCTGCGGGGGCGGTGTCGCAACACAGCAGACGATCGCAGCGGCTGGCCAGCTCAAAGCTCAACTCGCCGTTGGCGCAGCCGGGCTCAAAGATCGCCCGGTAGTGAGGGCGGGGCAGTGCGGCGAGGGTGATTGCGCGTTTGCGCTGTTCATACCAGCGCTGACGGAACGACCAGGGATCATCGTTGCCGGCAAACAGACCGTCGAAATAGCGGTCGTCGACGCTCATACAAACACCACTTCGAACGGTTGCAGCAGCCGTTCCAGCACATAGGGCGCCAGCACGGGCGGCAAGCCGATGTGCGGGTCACCCTCCAACTGGCTGGCAAAGGCGTGGATCGCGTGGCGTTTGCGCGCGACCAGGTGCGGGGCCAGGAGAATTTTTCGCGCCCGGTGCCACGGCACGAAACTGTCTTCAGGTGTCGCCCAGTGCCAGGTCCATACGGGCAATTCATAGACGGTCGCACCCGCTCGTCTTGCCGCTGTGGCGCTGGCCCGGCCCACGGCTTCGTGGTCGCAATGGCCGTCCTCGCGCCACGTGGTGAATACCACGTCGTTGGGGTGCAAGTGACGTTCGATGAACTCGCTCAGCTCGCTTTCTCGATCAGCGACCTGGCTGTCCTTGAATCCACCGCGCAGCCATTTCAGGCTGTGCAGGGGCACACCGAGACGTCGCAAGGCTTCGACCGATTCCTGTGGCCGCACCGCGCTCAGGCGCTCCACCGGCCAGCGCTCGGAGCCGGGATGGCTGGCGCTGCCATCGGTGACCGAGATCAGTTGCAAAGGCCGACCGGCGGCGGCGAGCAATTGCAGGAAACCGCCGCAGCCCAGCACTTCGTCATCCGGGTGCGGGGCGATGATCACTGCGCGGGCACCTTCCGGCACCAGGCTCAGGATATCGATCACCGGTAACTGCGCCAGGTGGCTGGAGGTCTGCCACCGATGAAGCGGCGTGCCCTGGCCGACGATAGGATTGGTTTTCATAACGTCCATGTTCCGGTAATGACGGTTTGGCCGAGGGCGGCGAGGTCCCGTTCGGCGTGGCTTTGGCGCAGGAACACCGGCAGGTCGGCGATCAATCGGGCGAACTGCCGATCCCTACAGTAGGGACCCGCGCCGAGGGCGTGGCCGACATGCAACATGACCTGTTCGGCGGTGTGTTCCACCACCGCACGGGCGCGCCGGGCCAGCAATTCGGCGTCGTCCAGCGGGGCGGCGTCGATCATCAGTGCACTGACCCGCAAGACCTCGGCGGCGGCATGCAGCGCACTGTCGACGGCACCGAGGTGAGCGAGGGCGTGGGGTTCTTCATGGTGCGCGCAATGGCTGCGCAGGCGTTCGGCAATGCTTTGCGCCGCGCCGTACCAGCAGGCGGCAATGCCGATGCCGCCCTGCCAAAAACCGGGCCGATTCAGGTAATCGCCGGGTGAACCGATGGCTTGGCCCTCGGCGCCTTCGAACAGCACTTCGACGCTGCCGGAGGCGCCCATGCCGACCGCTTGCCAGCCTTGATCGGTCACGGTCACGCCGGGTTGATCCAGCGCCACCGCGACCAATTGCTGGCAGTCCTGTTGATCCCAGGCAGTGAGCAGCGCATGACTCAACACCTCCGCGCCCGAACACCAGGCCTTGCGCCCGTTCAACTCGACCATGTGTCCCTGCGGACGGACGCGCACCCGGGCGTTTGGCGGTTCAGCGGCCCACATCCCCCACGTGCTGCCCGGTGTCGGCGAGCCGCCGAGTTGCTGGATGATTGCCAGCGCATCGGTATGGCCTTCGTACAACTTGCACAACCCCAGGTCATGCCCGCCGACCTCGGCCAACCGCTGGAATCGCTCCAGTGTCTGGCCACTGCCGGGCAGCGGAAGCTGATCAAGCCCGGCCTCCACCAACGCCCGCAGGCACCGGCCTAGCGCCTGAGTATCGGCGTAGTCCGGTGGCTGGCGAGTGAGAAACGCTTGAAGGTCCATTTCACTCTTCTTCCTCATGCTGCAATTCGAACAGCAGCAGCGAACGACCGGTGACGGAGTACTCGTGACCGAACTCGAAGCGTTCCTGCCCGCGAATCGACGGTTGATTGGTGTCGACCATGCACGTCCAGTGATAGCCGTCCGGCACTTCCGGCAAGGTGAAGTTGACGATGTCGTGGTGCGCGTTGACCACCAGCAACAGGGTTGCGTTACCGCCCTTGCGGCGGATACCGGTTTCCTGGGCGCGGCCGTCCATCAACATGCCGAGGCAGCGGCCGTGCGGTTCTTCCCACTGCTCGGTGGACATTTCACTGCCATCCGGGGCGAGCCAGGTCACGTCCTTGACGCCGATGTCCTCGTTGTAATTGCCCACCAGGAAGCGTCCGCGACGCAGGATCGGATAGGCCAGGCGCAACTTGATCAGGCGCTTGACGAACTTGAGCAGGGCCTTGCCGTCTTCGCTCAGGTCCCAATTGACCCAGCCGATGTCGCTGTCCTGGCAATAGGCGTTGTTGTTGCCTTCCTGGGTCCGGGCGAACTCGTCGCCGGCCACCAGCATCGGGGTGCCTTGGGACAGCAGCAGCGTGGCGAAGAAATTGCGCATTTGCCGCTGACGCAGTTCATTGATTTCCGGATCGTCAGTCGGGCCTTCGACGCCGTGGTTCCAGGACAGGTTGTTATTGCTGCCGTCCTGATTGTTCTCGTCGTTGGCTTCGTTGTGCTTGTCGTTGTACGACACCAGGTCATTGAGGGTAAAACCGTCATGGGCGGTGATGAAGTTCAACGAGGCATAGGGCCGTCGGCCGCGCTGATTGAACATCTCGCCGGACGCCGTCATGCGGCTGGCGAAGTCGGCCAGTTGGCCGTCATCGCCTTTCCAGAACGCGCGCACGGTGTCGCGGAACTTGTCGTTCCACTCGACCCAGCCCGGCGGAAAACCGCCGACCTGATAACCGCCGGGGCCGCAATCCCATGGCTCGGCGATCATCTTCACCTGGCGCAGCACCGGGTCCTGGCGGCAGGCCACAAGGAAGCTGTGACGTTCGTCGAAGCCTTCATGGTAGCGGCCGAGAATGGTCGCCAGGTCGAAGCGGAAACCGTCCACGTGCATTTCCGTGGCCCAATAGCGCAGGGAGTCGGTGACCATTTGCAGCACGCAAGGGTGACTCAAATCGAGGGTGTTGCCGGTGCCGGAATCGTTGATGTAGTAACGCTTGTCATCAGGCATCAAGCGGTAATACGAGGCGTTGTCGATGCCGCGCATGGACAGGGTAGGGCCTTGTTCGTTGCCCTCGGCGGTGTGGTTGTAGACCACATCGAGGATCACTTCCAGATTGGCTTCGTGCAGGTGCGCGACCATCTCCTTGAACTCGGCGATCTTGCCGCTGGCCAGGTAACGCGGGTCCGGGGCAAAGAAGGCGATGCTGTTGTAGCCCCAGTAATTGGTCATGCCTTTGTGCAGCAGGTGCTGGTCGTTCACGAAAGCGTGGATCGGCAGCAACTCCACCGACGACACCCCGAGCTTGCGAATGTGTTCCAGCACGTCATCGACCATCAACCCGGCGAAGGTGCCACGCACGTTCTCGGGGACCGAAGGGTGGCGCATGCTGATGCCGCGCACATGGGTTTCATAAATGATCGTCTTGTCCCACGGCACGCTGACGCGATGGTCGTTGCCCCAGGTGTGAGCCGGGTCGATCACCTTGCACTTGGGGACAAACGGTGCGCTGTCGCGTTCATCGAAACTCAAATCGGCGTCAGGATGCCCGATGGTGTAGCCGAACAACGCTTCGGACCATTTCAGCTGGCCGACCAGTTGTTTTGCATAGGGGTCGATCAGCAGTTTGTTGTGGTTGAAACGATGACCGTTGGCCGGGTCGTATGGGCCATAGACACGGTAGCCGTAAATCAGCCCTGGGTGGGCGTCGGGCAAATAGCCGTGGTAGATCTCGTCGGTGTATTCCGGCAGTTCGATACGTTCGAGTTCGACCTCGCCGGCATCGTCGAAGATGCACAGTTCGACTTTGGTGGCGTTGGCGGAAAACAAGGCAAAGTTGACCCCCAGACCATCCCAGGTCGCACCCAGCGGGAAGGGCAAGCCTTCACGGATTCGCGAGGCCTCGGCGTGAGGTTCTGGCGCGGCTTTCTTTGGATTGGACATAGATGCTCCTGCAAAAAGGGGATTCTTTGTAGGAGCGAGGCTTGCCCGCGAAGGCGGTGTTTCAGTCACAGTTGAATCGACTGACATGCCGCCTTCGCGGGCAAGCCTCGCTCCTACAGGTTTTTCGTGGGCGAGCAAGCCCACGGTGGCCAGGGGGCTGGCCACGAGGTCAATCAGGACGCGATAGTGAAGCGTCAGACAGCAGGCGGTTTGCGCGCTGCTTTAGGCTTCTTCTCGGCAGCTTTTTCGCCGGGCGGAATTACCTTTGAAGCCGCTGCAGGCTTGGCCTTGGCTTTCGGCTCGGGCACCTTGCCATTGGCTTTGGCCACAGCAGGCTTGGCAACCGTTTTACTGCCGGCAGCCTTGGGCAATTTTTTGGGGGCCAGGGCTTCGGCTTCAGCCAGCTTGCGCGCCATCTCCCAATGCCGGGCGTCCTGGCCCTCAGGCTTACCTTCCGATTCCCAGATTTGATAGGCAAATTCGCGAACGCGTTTATCGTCGGTACTCATCGCAATACTCCTGAACTGAACTCAAGCTTGGGTAAACGTTTGAATAAAGAGATTGACCGGGAAATCCCCCAGCGCGGCGCTGATGTTCAGCTCCCTGTGGTGTGTGACTGCGGTGCTCGAGAAAAGTCCCTTCAGATTTTCCTCGGAGGCGGTGAACGGTAATTTCACCCGTGTATCGCCCCAGCGCAGCGCGTCAACCCAGGGTTCGGCACTGTTTTCCAGCAGCGGGGCGCATCGAATCGGTACGATCACGATGGCCCGTTTTCCCTGATGTTCGCGAGCAAAGGCCAGCACTCGGTGAGCCTGGCTGCCCACGACCTCAAGGGCTTGATACGTCCCTCGTCGAAACAGCTCCGCATGCTCGGCCCGCAGGTTCAATACCTGCTTGATCAGGGTTTGCTTGATGTGCCCGTCACGCCAGTTGGTCAACAGGTCAGGCAGATTCAACGGAACCTGCATCGCCTGTTGGCGGCTCACGTAATCCACCGGCCGGCGGTTGTCCGGGTCCACCAGCGAGAAGTCCCAGTACTCGTTGCCCTGGTAGAGGTCCGGGATCCCCGGCACGGTCATGCGCAGCAAGGTTTGCGCCAACCCGTTGAGGGCGCCGGGGACGGCGATGCTCTTGGCGGCTTTGCTGAGTGCGGTGCACAAGAGCTCGCCTTCAGGGCTGAGCAGCAAGCGTTGCAGGAATTGCTGAACGGCGTTTTCGTAAGCCTCGTTCGGCGCGCTCCAGCTGCTTTGCAATTTGGCTTCGCGCAAGGCTTTTTGTTGCCACTGCCACACCCGTTGAGTGTAGTTCTCCAGCGCCGGTTGATCGTAACCGTGCAAGTCGAGTGGCCAGCTGCCGAGGAGCGCTTGATACAGGATCAATTCATCGCCCGCCGAGGGCATCTGGTCGTCTTCACGCAAGGGCCGGGCAAGAGTCCGCCACAGCGGGACCTGCTCGGCGTACCAGGCGCTGCGTTCACTCAACACCGCCAACCGCGCGCGGGTGTCTTCGCCGCGTTTGTGGTCGTGGGTGGCGGTGGCCAGCAGGTTGTCCGGAAACTGCTCCAGGCGATTGATGCAGACGGCATGGAAATCGGCGACCGGCGCACTGAATTGCTCGGTGCTGAAGCCCACATCATTGCGCGACAGCAGCACCGCTGAGCGATAGAACGCGGTGTCTTCCACAGCCTTGGCTGCGGCGGGTGAAGTCAGTTGCTGGAACCGCACACAGGCATGCTTGAGGATCTTGCGCTGACGACCCACCGGGCGTTTGCGCCACGGCTCACCGCCGAGCCAACCGGCCAGGCAATCGAGCACCGGCCAATCGGCCTCGCCGAGGGTCTGCCGGGCACCGTCCATGGCCTGCTGGAAAAACACATCGTCTTCGGCAGAACGGCCACGCGGGCTGATGTAGGTGCGGTACACCGGGAAATGCACGATCAGTTCCTGCAACGCCCGACGGATCGCGCCCAAGGTCAGGTCGCGGGTCATCAGATCGTCCCGAGCCACTTGCAGCAACGCCTGGGCCACACTCTCGAAATCGCCGGCCAAGGAGCCGTTGAGAATCTGCTGGCGCGCCAATTGCGCTTCCTGGCGGAAGTCGGCGGGCCGTTCGCTGAAGCGATTCCACAGTTCACCCAGAACCTTTTCACCCTCGGGATCGTGCTGCAGCAACGACAACTGGTTCATGAATTCGTAACCGGTGGTGCCGTCCACCGACCAGTCGCGGTGCAGGGTTTCACCTTCACCGAGAATCTTCTCCACGTAAATCGGCAGGTGCCGGTCGGGCGACAGGGTATCGACCCGACGCCGTAGTTTGCGGCAGTAGCCGCGCGGGTCGGCGAGGCCGTCGATGTGGTCGATGCGCAGACCGTCGACCAGCCCTTCAGCCACCAACTCGAAGATTTTCGCGTGGGTCGCTTCGAACACGGCGGGGCGTTCGACCCGTAGGCCGCCCAATTCGTTGACATCGAAAAAACGCCGCCAATTGATGTCATCCGCCGCCGTGCGCCAACTGGCCAGCCGATAGCTTTGGCGTTCGAGCAGGTTGTGCAGGCGCTTAAAACCATCGGGCGTCAGCGAATCGTAGGCACTGAGATTCTGCTGAATGCACTGCAGGATCGCAGGGTCACTGGCCAGTTCGCGCAGCTCTGCCTTCAGCGGTTGCGCCAGGCTGTGCGAGTCGGTCTGGTAGCTCAAAGCACTGAAACGGTCGGCGAGAAACTTGAGTTGCTCGTCGTCGGTTCGCAGCAGTTCACCGTAGCTCGACGGGCAGATCGGGAAATGATGCTCGTAGTGCTCGACATAAAACGCACCGCGTTGTGCATCAAAGCGCAAGGGCAGGGTGCCGTCCTGCAAGGCGACGCCGTAATCGCTGCCGAGGAAAGGCAGCAGCAACTGGCCCTCCATCAGCGGGTCGGGTGAGTGCCATTGAATGTCGAAAAACTCGCCGTAAGGGCTCAGGCGTCCCCATTCCAGCAAGTCCAGCCACCAGGGGTTATCACTACCGCCGACGGCCATGTGGTTGGAGACGATGTCGAGGATCAGCCCCATCTTGTGTTCGCGCAGGGCCGCAACCAGGCGACGCAGGGCCGATTCGCCGCCCAGCTCAGGGTTGACCGTGGTCGGGTCCACCACGTCGTACCCGTGCATTGAACCGGCGCGGGCAGCAAGCAGTGGCGAGGCATAGACGTGGCTGATGCCCAGGCTGGCAAAGTACGGCACCAACGGCACGGCTTGATCCAGCGTGAAGCCTTTATGGAATTGCAGGCGCAACGACGCGCGAAGCGGCAGCGGTTGTATTGACTGATTCATTGGTCACGCTCGCCAGCCTGAAGTCGCGCGCAGGCGAGCAATTCCAGGCGCCGCGAGGCGTCCGGGTCATCGAGCAGCGCTTCACTGCTGCCCGGCAAGCGCCGCGACCAGTTGGGGTGCGTGTCGATGGTGCCGGGCAGGTTGGCCTGTTGTTCGATGCCCAGGGCATCTTCCAGTGGCAGCAACACCAGCGGTGCCCGGGTATGCCCGAGAAAGCGTACTGCCGCGTCCAGTATCTGGTCCGTCTCATGGGATTCTTCGCGGAAGTTCTGCGGGTCCTCGCTCAGCACGCGACGCAGGCCTTCACGCTCGCGCTCACGGTGATGGCGCCATTCGATTTCACCCGTGGCATCGACCAGGCCCAATCGGGCGTTCCAGTCGATGTCACGGCCATGCCACCAGCCATTGAGCGTCGGCAGGTCATGGGTGCTGGTGGTCGCGAGGGCGTTGTCCGGCCAGTCGAGAATCGATTTGAAGTGCGCGTTGTCCTGTTCAAACAGCAGCACGCGCATGCCGAGGATCGAGCGGGCGATGAGTTTTTCCCGCAGACCATCGGCCACCGTCCCCAGGTCTTCGCCCAGTACGATCGCCTGATGGCGATGGGATTCAAGGCTGAGCAGGCGCAGCAGGTCGTCCACCGGGTAATACAGGTAGGCGCCGTCGGCGGGCGGCGAGCCATTGGGGATCACCCACAGCCGTTGCAGGCCCATGACGTGATCAATGCGCAAGCCCCCGGCGTGGGCGAAATTGGCCCGGAGCATTTCGATGAAGGCGCGAAAGCCGTTGCGCACCAGGCCTTCAGGAGAGAATGCGGAAATGCCCCAGCCCTGGCCGGTGCGGTTGAGAATGTCCGGTGGCGCTCCCACCGTCAGTGAGGCGAGCAGTTCGTCCTGGCGACTCCACGCCTGACTGCCACCGCCGTCGGCACCCACCGCCAGATCAGCGATCAGCCCAATGCTCATCCCCGCGCTGCGGGCGGCGGTTTGTGCGCGCTCCAGGCAACGGGTGATCAGCCATTGGCTGAACGCGAAGAAGCCAATGCGACCGGCGTTCTCTTCGGCAAATTCGGCGAGGGCGGCGCTGCGCGGGTCGCGCCATTGTTCCGGCCACTCGCGCCAGTCGAGGGTTTCACCCTTGGCGGCGCGCGCTTCTTGTATGGCTTCGAAGCGGCAGTGGTTTTCCAGTGCCTCACCGGCCGCGTGGCGGAAACTGCTGAAATCGGCATGCAACGGGTGTTCGCCCTGGACGAAGCCTTCATACAAGGCTTGCAGCAAACGATGCTTGGCTTCGGCGGCCACGGGCCAGTCAATCAGCGGCTGTTCTTCCAGGTGTTGCAGTTCGGCAGCGAGGCCGGTGGCGTCTATCGCGGCACGCCACGCGCGCTCGCCGAGAATAGCGCCCGGCGCAGCGTAGAGGCTGTTGAGAAACAACCGGCTGGACGGTGAGTACGGGCTGTAGCGTTGGGTGTCGCTGCCAAACATCGCGTGCAGCGGACTGATCGCCAGCGCCTCGGCACCGCGTTCGCCGGCCACTCGAGCGAGGTCTTCCAGCGCCTGGGTATCGCCGAACCCGCCATCGCCGGCGCGACGCAGCGAGTACAACTGCACGCTGAGGCCCCAGGTGCGCGGGATCGGACTGTCGACGGCATCGCCGACGCTGTAGCAACGCGCTGGTGCCACGGCCAGGGTAAATGATTGTCCGTCGATGCTGACGTGCTGATACCCGACCGGAACCAGGCCGGGCAGTTGGGCCTCGGCGTCCAGTTTCAGGTTGAGTCGTGAGCCATCTTCAAGGTGGATCTCGCACGGCGATTCCGGTTCAAAGAAATGCGCCAGGTCGAGGCTGACGCCGAAATCGGCGGTAATGAGCGGCGGCAGATGCCGGGTCTGTTGCACCTCCTGCAATTGCAGGAGGCTGGCGTCGATTTCCTGTGCGGTGCTGGCCGGGTGGCCGAGTCCGATCAGGACATTGCGCAATACCGAGGGGGCGACTTTCTGCGGGCGGCCGTTGGCGTCGATCCAGTCGACTGCCAAACCGGCACGGCCGGCCAGTATTTCCAATTGCGCATCACTCATTGGCGCTCTCCATCCGGGGGTAGCAAGGGGGCTGCGGCCGTGAGGCTGACTAGCGCGCAATACGGGGCAAGGGTGCCCTGTTCCAACAGGCCGGCTGACTGAGGCGGCGTTTCGAACAACAACCTGGCGTCGGCCTGTGGGGAGTGGACCACTGGCTTGTCGCTGAGGTTCAGGTCAATGCGCAGCTGACGGCCATTGCCCAGTCGCCAGCGCGCTGTCACTGCACCTTCGCCCAACACCTCGGCACCCAGGGCTTGAGCGCCCGGCAGGTGGGGGATGATGTGGTCGTGGCGAATCCGCAGCAGTTGGTGATACAGCCCCTGCATGGCCGATTGCCGGGTGGCGGTCAGTTTTGGCCGCGACGCTTCAAAGGTCTGAGGCGCGTTCGGATCGGGGATCTGTTCGCGTCTATGAGGATCGGCAAAGGCGCTGAAGGCCGCGAATTCATTCCGTCGCCCTTCACGGACCAGCTCCGCCAGTTCACCGTGGTGACTGGTGAAAAACAGGAACGGCTCTTCGGCCGCGAATTCGTCGCCCATGAACATCAGCGGGATCATCGGCGACAGTAGCAACAGCGCGGTCGCCGCTTTCAGGGCTTCGAGGGGAGCCAGTTGATGCAAGCGTTCGCCGAAGGCACGGTTGCCGATCTGGTCATGGTTCTGCAAAAACAGCACGAACGCGCTGGGCGGCAGGTGACCGCTGGGCTCGCCCCGGGTTGTCCCGTGGCGGGTCACGTGGCCCTGAAACACGAAGCCCTGGCTCAGGCAGCGCGCCAGTTTTTCCGTGGGGTTGTCGGCATAGTCGGCGTAGTAGGCGTCGGTTTCACCGGTCAGCAAAACGTGCAAGGCGTTGTGGCCGTCATCGTTCCACTGCGCGTCGAATCCTTCCTCCAGCAGGCTGGCCTGGTTGTGTTCGTTCTCGACCGTCAGCCAGACGTGCCGCGCCGGGTTGGTTTGCTCGCGAACCGTCTGCGCCAGTTCCTGAAGAAAGTCCGGGCTCTCAATGGCGTGCACGGCATCCAGGCGCAGACCATCGAAGCGGTATTCCAGCAACCACATCTGCGCATTGTCGATAAAAAAGTCCCGCACTTCTCGGCGCCGGAAATCGATGGCCGCGCCCCAAGGCGTGTGCTTGTCTTCGCGAAAAAAGCCCTTCGCGTAGTGATGCAGGTAATTGCCGTCCGGGCCGAAGTGGTTGTAGACCACGTCGAGAATCACCGCCAGGCCATGGCCGTGGGCGGTGTCGATCAGGTGTTTAAGTTGTTCGGGAGTGCCATAGGACGATTGGGGCGCGTAGGGCAGAACCCCGTCGTAACCCCAGTTGCGATCGCCGGGGAACTGCGCCAGCGGCATCAGCTCGATCGCGGTGATGCCCAGATCAACGAGGCGCGCCAGGTGCTTCTCGACTTCACTGAAGCCGCCGAGCGCACCGACATGCAATTCGTAGATGACCGCCTCGTTCCAGGGGCGGCCGGTCCAGGCGCTGTTCTGCCACTGGTAGGCGAGTGGATCGACCACCACGCTGTGGTCGCCGATATCGCCGGCCTGCGCGCGGGAGGCCGGGTCCGGCACTTCCAGCTCGCCATCGATGTTGTAGCGGTAACGCGTACCCGCCGTGCAACGGGTCTTGATCACGAACCAGCCATCAGCCTGAGGCAGTAGCGGCAAGGATTGTCCATCTTCCAGTTCGACACTGACGTAAAACGCATCTGGCGCCCACAAGGCAAAACGCGTGTGTTCTGCGTCCAGCATGATTGCGCCGTGGGGCCAGGTCTCAAGGGTCCGTAACGGCATCGTTGAAAACCTCTTTTTACTGTTTGCCCGATTTACCCAGGGCTTTGGCGACCAGTCGTTCGTAGAGTTCGGCGTAGGGTTCAACCGCCTTGCACCAGTTGAACGGCGCGGCCATGGCGCGGCACCGCATGGCGCTGAGCAGGCCGGGGAAGGCGAAGACCTTGAACGCGCGGCTCAGGGCTTCTTGATAGCTCTCCACCGTGGATTCGTCGAACAGGAAACCGGTCACGCCGTTTTCGATGGTGTCGGCCAGACCGCCGGTATTGCGGGCCACCGGCAGCGAGCCGAAGCGCTGGGCGTACATCTGGCTCAAGCCGCATGGCTCGTAACGCGACGGCATCAACAGGAAATCACTGCCGGCGAACATGCGACGGGCGTCGGTTTCATTGAAGCCGATGCGCACGCCGATTTGCCCGGGGAAGCGCAGGGCGAGTTCCCGCATGGCTTGTTCTTCTTCGGGCTCGCCACGACCGATGATCGCGATCTGGCCCCCGTTGTTGACGATGTATTCGGAGACCGCTTCGGTCAGGTCCAGACCTTTCTGATAGACCAGGCGCGAGACCACGGCGAACAGCGGGCCTTCGGAGTCTTCCAGGCCGAACAGGTCGCGGACATGGGCGGCGTTGACTGCTTTGCCGTCCCAGTCGCCGATGCCGAACGGGCAGAACAGGTGCGGGTCGGTGGCGGCGTCCCAGCTTTCATCGATGCCATTGGGAATACCGCTGAGCATGCCTTGCTGGGTCTTGGCGGCGAGAAAGCCGTCGAGACCGCAGCCGAAGGCCGGCGTGGTGATTTCCTGGGCGTAAGTGGCGCTGACGGTGGTGATGTGGCTCGAATAGGCCATGCCGGCCTTGAGGAACGACATCTTGCCGTAGAACTCCATGCCTTCCTGTTGCAAGGCATGGTTGGGAATACCGAGTTCAGGGCACGAGCCCAGGCTGGTGACGCCTTGATAGGCCAGGTTGTGAATGGTGAAGAGCGTCGGGGTGCGCTGTCCACGCCAGTGCATGTACGCTGGCGCCAGGCCGGCTGGCCAGTCATGGGCATGCACCAGATCCGGGCACCAGTGGATTTGTGCCAGATTGGCGGCGATATCGGCGGCGGCCAGGCCCAGGCGGGCGAAACGAATGTGGTTGTCCGGCCAATCGCGGCCGTTGTTGGCGCCGTAAGGCGAACCTTCGCGCTCGTAGAGTTCGGGGCAGATCAACACGTAAATGACCAGACCGTCCGGCATGTCCATGCGTCCGATCTTGCAGGGTGGCAGTGCGGCGTGCCCACCCAGTTCACCGATGATATGGATCGGGTTTTCACTGTGCAGCACTTGCGGGTAACCGGGGATCAGCACCCGCACATCGTGCAGATGAGACATGGCCCGAGGCAGCGCTGCGGAAACGTCACCCAGGCCGCCGGTCTTGACCAGATCGGCGATCTCGGAGGTGACGAACAATACCTTCTTTCTGTTCGGATTCTGACTGGCAGCCGGTGACAGCGTTTTGGTGCCTGGTACGCTGATCGATTTGGCGCTCGGAGCATTCACGGCGCTTGATTCGCCGACCTGCTGATGAGCACGCTCTCCCTGAATATCTAAAGCCGCACTAATCATATGAATCTCCCGTGTTGTTGATCTAATTCTAGGTCTGGCACCAACGGTGTTCGTGGCCAAATCCTGTGGCCGGGCGCAAACGCGCTTCGCATCGGTGAGCAAATGCTGCCCCATGCGCTAATGCAGAAAGGGTGAAGGGGCCGTTGCAAGGAATGCACCAGTCGCTGAGGCCCTACCTTTAACCTGACCCTTGGGCAGGACCGAAAGTTTCGAGTTTTTTACCACCAGATGACTGACCGGTTTTACCTCGCGAAAATGAGTCTAGGCCAGATCCTAGAGCGGGGCAGGTCAAGTGGCGAAATTGTTCGACAATCGGTGGGGAGAGGGTAAAGGCACAACGCTTGTAGGGGGAAACGCACCGACGAAGGGCAGGTTTATTTTTCGGTATGGGTCAAAACGGGACTGGCAAGTCACGGTAACGGGCGTGGTTTACGGGGTTTTGCACCATTGCAGTGCGAGGTGTGTCAGGTGTGAGGGCCTCATCGCGAGCAGGCTCGCTCCCACAGGATCGCGGTCATCCGTGGACTATTTTCACTGCAAGCCGCTCCCACCTTGAAATGCGGTCCACTGTGGGAGCGAGCCTGCTCGCGAAAAATCTCAAGCCGTGCGCGGTTTGCGCCCTGAAACAAAATGACTCACATCATTGAACCCTGGCGTCGATGAATGCCCCGGCGTGACCAGCGAATCAATAAACGCCTCGTCTTCAGCCGTGATCTTCACTGCCTGCGCCTTGGTGTACGCATCCCATTGCTCCTCGGTGCGCGGTCCGACAATCGCCGATGTCACGGCGCTGTTGTTCAACACCCAGGCAATGGCGAACTCGACAATGCCCACGCCACGTTCCTGCGTGTACCGTTGAATCTGCTGGGCAATACGCAACGACTCCACTCGCCATTCGGTTTCCAGAATGCGTTTGTCAGCGCGACCGGCGCGGCTGTTGGCGTCCGGTTTCACGTCCGGCGCATATTTGCCGCTGAGCACTCCGCGCGCAAGCGGACTGTAAGGCACCACGCCCAAACCATAGTTTTGCGCGGCAGTGATCTGCTCGGTCTCGGCCTGACGGTTGACGATGTTGTACAGCGGCTGACTGATCACCGGCCGATCAACACCCAACTGATCCGCCACCCGGATCACCTCGGCAATCCGCCAGCCACGGTAGTTCGACAGACCCCAGTACCGGATCTTGCCCTGGCGAATCAGATCGCCAATCGCCGACACGGTCACTTCCAGCGGCGTGTTGTGGTCTTCGCGGTGCAGGTAATAGATGTCGAGGTAGTCAGTGCCCAAACGCGTCAGGCTGGCATCAAGGCCATTGAAAATATGCTTGCGGCTCAAACCGCTGCGGTTCGGCACACCGTCCACCGGGCCAAAACCGACCTTGGTCGCCAGCACCCATTCGTGACGGTTGCCGGCAATCGCTTCTCCGACAATCTCTTCGGAACGGCCGCCGGTGTAGACGTCCGCAGTGTCGATGAAATTGATGCCCTGGTCCCAAGCCTTGTCGATGATCCGCAGGGAATCTTCGGTACTGGTCTGTTCGCCGAACATCATGGTGCCCAAGGTCAGGGTCGACACCTGTAAACCCGAATGACCCAGCGTGCGATAACTCATCAGGAAATCCTTTTACCGTGGGAAAGCTTCAATCAAATACCAGAACGCCTGCGCGTCGAAAAGTGAATTTATACGCAAAGTGCATGACAACGTTCTTGCAGAAACGCTTGCAACACCTTGACCCGCTCCGAGACCTGCACCCGATGCGGGCACAGCAAATTGAACGGCACGCTTTCGCCTTGCCAGTCATCAAACAGCGTCACCAGCCGCCCGGCCTGCACATCGGCGGCGACATCCAGCCAGGCTTTATAAGCAATGCCATGCCCGGCCAACGCCCAGCGACGGGCGACTTCGCCGTCGTCGGTGAGGTAGTCTCCGCGCACCTCAACCTCCAACACTTCATGCTGCCGACTGAAACGCCAACAGTTATAAGGCCGGCCGTTACGCAGGTAGAGCAGGGCGCTGTGCTCGCCGAGGTCCGCCGGCGTTTTCGGCGTGCCGTGGCGGGCGAGGTAATCGGGACTGGCGCAGGCCACACGACGATGCCCCGGCAGAATCGGCAACGCCACCAGCGTCGAATCGCTGGGCACGCCGAAACGCAACGCGACGTCGACGGTTTCGCGAAAGAGGTCTGAGTGGCGGTCATTGAGCAGCAGTTGCAGCTGGATATTCGGGTGCTGGCGCTTGAAGTCATCCAGCCACGGCAACAACACATTACGCCCGAAGTCCGACGGCGCGGCCAGTTGCAACACGCCGCTCAAGCCTTGGGTTTGAGGCTTGAGGGCCTGTTCACCTTCCGCCAGGGCGGCCAAGGCCAGACGCACGCTTTCCAGATAACGCCGGCCTTCCTCGGTCAGGCGCATGCTGCGCGTGGAGCGCGCGAACAGGCGGATGCCGAGGCGGGTTTCCAGGCGTTTGAGGGCGATGCTGGCAGCGGCAGGGGTGAGTTCCAAAGTACGGGCGGCGGCGGAGATGCTGCCGGAGTCGGCGGTGCGAACGAAGATCTCCAGGTCGAGAATCGAGCTCATGGGTAAAAATCCTTTAAAGATCCGGCGCTTTTACCGTCATATTTTGTTGATTCGCAAGCACATGCTTGAGATCGAAGCGACGCGTCGCTCCCATACGGGATGTACCACTTGTCGGGAAAGCACCTCCACCTGTCATTTATGACAGTAGCCAATCGCCGTGACTCACACCTTAAATAACTCCGTCGCCCAGCCCCCCTCGACAGGAGTCTCCCCATGCTCGTGCAACCCGTCCGTCACCCCGTTTCCAGGCTGCTGCGTGAACCAGAAATCCCCGGTGCCCGTCTACTGGACTCTTCCACTGACGTCTGGGCAATCAACCGTGCCGCCGCCCTGGACAACTTCCCCATCAGCGGGCTCAAGGTCTACGTCCCGGCCTGGTCAAGCATGGGCAAAGGCGACAAGGTCGAGCTGCAGTTCAACGGCCAGGTGGTCAATCAGCACATCATCACCGACGACGCCGAAGTCGGTCAGCGAGTGACCTTGTGGGTCGAGCCCAGGCATTGGCTGACCGGGGCGCACACGCTGGCGTACCGGGTGACCCGTTTCAATCAGGGCGCCGAGACGTTTACGCCGGCGCTCAAGCTCTACGCCAAGCTGGAGATTCCTGCGGGCCAGGACCTTAACCCGGAAGAAGGCAGCCACTCGAACCTGTACCTGTTCATCGATCCGGCCATCGTCGAGAACATCGTCGACAAGGAGATCGCCGCGGCCGGGGTGGACATCATCATTCGGGCCGAGTCCGGGACCGGCGTGCCTTATCCGGATGCGGCGGTGGGCGATGTCATGGTGCTGAGCTGGGGCGGTGTGCTCGTGGAATCCGCGCCGCTGACTGCCGAGCAGATCAGCGACCCGGCCACTCACCCGATCGTGATCCACGTCGACGAAGCCACCATCCTGGCCGCGGGCGACACCGACATCTCCGGGCTGGCGGTCACCTTCCGCGTGCGCGATGTGGTGCACAATTTTTCGGAAGACTGGTGCAAGGCCACGCGGCTGGTGGTCATGACCGGCGTCGATTTTCTGGACGCACCGGTCGTCCAGGAGGCCGTGAACAACGTTCTCGACCTCGATGCGCTGGGCGAAGATGACATCACGGGCGAGGTCTGGGCCAAAGCGCCGGCGTTCGAGCAGGACGACCGCATCATCCTGAAGATGCGCGGCACCACCGTGGACAACGAGGCCGTGGAAGTCATCGCGCCGGCCCAGACGGTCGACAACCTGCCGCATACTTACAAAGTCATCCTGTCCAACGCCGACGTGCGCCAACTGGCCAAAACCCAGGTGACCTTTTCCTACCACGTAGAGCGCCCCGGCGTGACCGACCCCCTCCTGTCCAAGGGGCAATTCGTCACCTTCATCGGCGAACCGAAACACCTGGCCGCGCCCAAGGCCGAAGATGAGCACAGCGGCGCGATTGATCCGGACCTGCCTTACCCCCGCGTGCGGATTCCGTTCGATCCGATCATGCAGCAGGGCATGGCCATCGACCTCATCTGGGCCGGCACCCGCCCGGATACCGGCAGCTACACCCCTGAGCTGGATTGGTATTTTCCAACCTGGGAAGAGATCGAAGCCCAGCAAGATTTCTTCATCGCGGTGGACGGCAGGCACCTGAAAACCCTGGAAGGCGGCACGCTGGAGCTGTCGTACTACCTGCTCCGCGAAGGCCCGAACGGTGAAGTCATCCGCCGCGAATCGCTGCATGCGGCGCTGCTGCAGGTGGGCGAGCCGCAACTCGAACTGGTCAAACCCATCGTCCTCGGTGAACAGGACGGAGCGCTGGAGCCCGGGGACCTGCCCGGCGGCATCGGCAAACTGACCGCGCCAAGACCCACCGTCAAACCGACCCAATCCGGTGACATCGTGACCTACACCTGGACGGGTGAAGTCACGGGTACCACGGAAGACTCCGTCACCCTCAATGGGCTGTCCAAGGACAAGGACGTGCACTTCACCCTCAACGCCACGTTCGTCGCCGAACACATCGAGCCGAACCGCGGCAAAAAGGTGACGGTGAGTTACCGGATCTGGCGGGCGGCGACGAACGAGACGAGTTATTCGAATGTGCTGGAATTTGGGGTCGGCCAGGCGATTGGCCAACTGTTACCCCCGGCCGTGAAAGAAGCGGACGGCGGCACCCGCCTCGATCCGTTGAATGCCCAGACTCAGCTCACGGTCTCCGTCAACTACGACGGTATGCTGGTCGGCGACCAGATCACTGCAATCTGGACCGGTGCCGACGGCACGCTGCCCGAGGGTTCGCATACCACCGCACCGTGGCCTGTGACCACGCTCGGGCCGCAGGAGATACCGTTGGAGCCTAAGGTGGTCGCCTTCAGCCTCGGCAAAGCGGTAACGGTGAACTACAAGGTAACTCGCGGCAGCAGCAGCCCCATGCCCTCGGACACCCTGACGTTATCGGTGCTGCCACTGCCGGAAAACGTGCTCGACAAACCATTGATCCTCCAGGCCGCGGACAACGGTGAAGGGGCCGAATTCGACGTCAGCCAGCTGACCGCCAACGCGGTGATCCAGGTTAACGCCTGGCCGTTCATTGCGCTGAAACAGTTTGTCTGGTTGCGGGTGCAAGGCACCAACAATGACGACAGTCCCTACGCCCAGACATTTTGGCAGCCGCCTTTCTCGCAAACCAACGAAACCTGGATTATCCAGGGCTTTTATACGCATCCGATTCCATTCAATGAGTTGAAAAACCTGAAGGACGGGAGCGAGCTGAAAGTTGAGTTCAAGGCGGGGTTGAGTGGCAGTCAGGATGAAAACAATGCGCTGCCGTTTCAGGTGCGTACCTACACGGTCAAGGCTGTGGAGGATGTGAAGCCTGCTATCACCCGTTTGACCGATTCCAATGGGGATGAGATCGCAGAAGGCGGGAGCACGGTTGATACCAGCATCACGCTGACCGGTACGTCCAGCAAAGGCCAGAAAGTCGATGTGCTCGACGGTACGGTCTCCAAAGGTCAGCCGACGGCGGATCCGGGCACGGGGGTCTGGACCTTGCTGGTGTCCGGGTTGAGTGCGGGGGCCCATAGCTTTACCGCGAAGGCGTTGTACGGTTCGGGTCAGAGCTCCGCGCCACGAACCTTGACCGTGGCGGTGGCGGTCACACCGGCCATTGACTCGGTCACCGATTCCAAAGGCCCGGTCGCCCAGGGTGGCATCACCTTTGACCGATCAGTAACAGTCACTGGCAAGGCCAGCCCCAACCAGAAAGTCCGCTTGCTCGATGGCACTACATCACTGGGGGAACCTACCGCCAATGGCAGCGGCACCTGGACTCAGGTGGTAAGTGCATTGACCGTCAAGGCTTACAGCCTCAAGGCGCTGGCGCTGTATGGCGAGGGCGAAGCATCCACCCCGTTGCGCACGTTTACCGTGGCGGTGGCGGTCAAGCCAACCATTGACTCGGTCACCGATTCCAAAGGCCCGGTCGCCCAGGGCGGCATCACCTTTGACCGATCAGTAACCGTCACTGGCAAGGCCAGCCCCAACCAGAAAGTCCGCTTGCTCGATGGCACCGCTTCTCTGGGGGAACCTACCGCCAATGGCAGCGGCATCTGGACTCAGGTGGTAAGTGCATTGACCGTCAAGGCTTACAGCCTCAAGGCGCTGGCGCTGTATGGCGAGGGCGAAGAGTCCGCTCCACCGTTCACGTTTACCGTGGCGGCGGCGCTCAAACCGGCCATTGACTCGGTCACCGATTCCAAAGGCCCGGTCGCCCAGGGTGGCATCACCTTCGACCGGTCGGTGACCGTCACTGGCAAGGCCAGCCCCAACCAGAAAGTCCGCTTGCTCGATGGCACCACCGCGCTGGGTGAACCCACCGCCAATGGTTCGGGCACCTGGACTCAGGTGGTAAGTGCATTGACCGTCAAGGCTTACAGCCTCAAGGCGCTGGCGCTGTATGGCGAGGGCGAAGAGTCCGCTCCACCGTTCACGTTTACCGTGGCGGCGGCGCTCAAACCGGCCATTGACTCGGTCACCGATTCCAAAGGCCCGGTCGCCCAGGGTGGCATCACCTTCGACCGGTCGGTGACCGTCACTGGCAAGGCCAGTCCCAACCAGAAAGTCCGCTTGCTCGATGGCACCACTTCACTGGGGGAACCTACCGCCAATGGTTCGGGTGTCTGGACTCAGGTGGTAAGTGCATTGACCGTCAAGGCTTACAGCCTCAAGGCGCTGGCGCTGTATGGCGAGGGCGAAGAGTCCGCTCCACCGTTCACGTTTACCGTGGCGGCGGCGCTCAAACCGGCCATTGACTCGGTCACCGATTCCAAAGGCCCGGTCGCCCAGGGTGGCATCACCTTCGACCGGTCGGTGACCGTCACTGGCAAGGCCAGTCCCAACCAGAAAGTCCGCTTGCTCGATGGCACTACTTCACTGGGGGAACCTACCGCCAATGGCAGCGGCATCTGGACTCAGGTGGTAAGTGCATTGACCGTCAAGGCTTACAGCCTCAAGGCTTTGGCGCTGTATGGCGAAGGCGAAGAGTCCGCTCCACCGTTCACGTTTACCGTGGCGGTGGAGGATAAACCGACCATTGATTCGGTCAAAGGCTCGCCAAGCGGGGTCGAAATTCCCAATAGCGGTACATCGTTCGAGACCAGCGTGACGCTGACCGGCACGGCCAGCAAAGGTCAGAAAGTCCAGGTACTCGACGGTACAACACCGAAGGGCCAACCCACCGCCGATGCGACGACGGGAATCTGGACCTTGACCGACACCGGCCTGGCCTTGGGGCCGCACAGTTTTACGGCGAAGGCGTTGTACGGAAGTGAACAAACGTCAGCTGCACGAACATTTGAAATTAAACCATTTGTCAGCTTTGAGGACTTTCAAAGCCTGCCCGAAAAAGAGCTTTTTTTAAATGAAGCTCCTTTAGAAACGCCAGCTCTTTTTCTAAGCCTTGTGCAATTTCAAGCTAATGGCTATGCAGTTGTTGCACGATTTTCCTTAGGTTCAGCCCCAGGGAAGTTGGAAGGGAACTGTATACAAGGTTCAGGGGCAAGAGTCAGACTTGAACTCAAAGCTCCATGTTCTCAAGTCAGCTTTTGGCAATGGACGGGGGATTGTACTGCCGTTATCTATGGGGTAGGAGGTGAGATTTTGGGCGAGGAATTATTAGTCTCCGGGGAATCGCCTGTAAAGAGCACTTTTACGTTTTTCGGGATTAAGCGAATTGAACTAATTTTTCGTGGTCAATATTGTATTGTGGATACGTTTTCTTTTTCGTTGTAGCGCAAAAAATTGAACATATTAAACATACGTCAGTGTGTTTAAGGGGGCGGATCTATTTACTAGGAGGAAATGTGGGGACGTATTTATTTATCCGGCGGCCATTTATTGATTAGCCCTGAGTGAGGATTAAGCAGGAATGTTTAACAGACATCTCCAGACACTCTCTCAGGCTACACAACCTTGCGCCGTTGCCTACGACTGCGCCAGAATCCGCCGGCTTATGCGCCTTGGGCCTGGGTTTTATCGTTTGTCCCGTCGCTGAATATCAGCGATCGGGTTTGGTAGCCCGGGTCATCTTTAGACGTACAACGTTCGCTCTTCATTTTATGGCGGCTTTGCATGGGGCACTTCGGTGCGCCGGGTTCTAGAGTCCTGGTCTGCTAACCCCGTATAAGCACGCCTACCGCTTGTCAGCCACCTCCGGTTACCTGTTATTTCTGACAGTAGCCAATACCATCGTCTTACGCCTTAATTGACTCCGTCACTCATACCCTCGACAGGAGTCATCATCATGTCTGTTCAATCCGACCGCACCACTTCAACGTCAGAAGCATCCGAAAAAGCCGTGATAGGCTCAGGTCGCCTGAAAGTCATGGGCGCGCGCTCAAATCCCCACCTGTTTGGGCTGTCCGGTACGTCACGTCTACTGCGCGCCTTTGATACCCTTACCGGGGAGCCAGTCGTTGCGCAGTGGAAGTACGCGACTGACAACGACTGGACAACGGCCCACACCTGGCGCGATACCCAGCAACAGGCACTGCATGTTCGCGTCGGCGACGATCAGGTCATCCTGAATTCGGCAAACATTATTGGCAGTTGGGGCGCCTTCGTCGCGCGTACTGATGACGGGGGCCTCGTCGGCTGGGGGCATCCGGATTTGGGTGCAGCGATCCCTGCGGACACTGCGCCCCCGAATGACATCGCTGCTGTCAGCGCCACTTCCAGCGCTTTTGCCGCCCTTCGAGCCGATGGAACGGTGGCGGTTTGGGGCGACGCGGGCGCTGGCGGGAATATGGGCGGTGTCAGTTCTTCGGGTTTTGTTGAGGTCAGCGGTGGCAAAAGCGCGTTCGCCGGTATAAAAAACACCGGGCAAGTGGTGGCCTGGGGGCAGGGTAGCGAAGTGCCCGAGTCCATCGGCGCGCTGAGGGACATTGTGCAGTGCGTGGGCAGCGACGGTGTATTTGTCGCACGACGGGAAACCGGGCATTTGGTGGCTTGGGGCAAACCTGACACCGGTGGAACGCTGCCGCCCGAGATCGCGATGCTTTCCGACTTCAAAACCTTCCTCGGCACCCAATATGCTTTTGCCGCATTGCGCGCAAAGGGCAGTCTCGTCGCCTGGGGCCGGAGTACCGGGGGAACCCTGCCGGCACCCATCGCCTCACTGACCGATGTCAACGAACTGTGCTGCGCCAATCAGTTCGCCTTTGCTGCAACGCGTTCCACCGGCCAGGTTGTGGCCTGGGGGCACCAAATGGGGGGTGGCACCATCGGCAACCCAGAAATAGAGGCCCGGACTGATATTGAAGTAGTTTGCTGCACCTTTTCCGCATTTGCTGCTCTTTGCACTAACGGTCAGGTTGTCGCCTGGGGAGATGGCTCAGCTGGTGGCGAAATACCTGCCGATATTGCACAACGGCGCGACATTGTTCAGGTGGTTGGCTCGTCGGCAGCCTTTGCAGCCCTGTGCAAGGATGGCAGCGTTGTGGCCTGGGGGAATAAAAGCTTGGGGGGCGATACATCTGCGGTGGAAAGCCGGTTGACCGATGTACGAGCCATTTACGCCAATAGTAACGCGTTCACGGCGCTGACCTCGGACGGCCGCGTGGTGACTTGGGGGAGCGCTCAAACGGGCGGCGACAGCAGTCCGGTGCAAGAACTGTTGGATGGCAAGGTTTCCTATCAGGTGCAAGCGGGTTAGTCAGGGCTGTTGCAACAGCCGTGATGAGTAAGTAATAAACGGAGATGTTTAACAGACATCTCCAGACACTCTCTCGGACTACACAACCTTGCGCCGTTGCCTACGGCTGCGCCAGAATCCGCCGGCTTGTGCGTCTTGGGCCTGGGTTTTATCGTTTGTCCCGTCGCTGAATATCAGTGATCGGGTTTGGTAGCCCGGGTTTTTAGACGCAAAGCACCTTCCTTTGCTGAGATTTTTCGTCTCGGTTTTATGGTGGTCATGCGCAGGGCGCCTTCGGGCGCGCCGCTTCCTAAAGCCCGGTCTACCAACCTGCGTATGGCCACCACCCGTTCGTTTGGTAGCGAGGGGTGATGGCTCCTTTTAAGCGCTTTAGGAGTTTCATCCATGTTCAAACCAACACCAAACCCACCCGAAGCGGACGACGTTTCCCCCTACGAATCCACCGATTCCAAAAAACTCAACGACGCCGCCGAACGAGCGCTCGACTTCCACTTCCCATCCAATGCCGACATCAAGGCCACCCCGCGAACCCGCAGCACCCTGTTTTCCGTAGACCCCGAAGCCACGACCGAAACCCTGGCGGTGTATCTGGTCGAGACGCTGGCGTCGGTCGATGTGATGGTTCATCAGTTGGTGGATCATCTGGCGGGTGAATCGCGTTATGCGCTGTTGGGAATTTCCAACAGCATTATGACGGCGGAGATCACGGCGAATCGGCTGCTGGATAACGTTGGCCCGCAGGGCTAAAGCCAATTTCGAAGAGGGCACATACTCGTGGCGAGGGAGCTTGCTCCCGCTCGGCTGCGCAGCAGTCGTACATCCGGTATCTGCGGTGTACCTGAAAGGTCGCGGTTGCAGCTTTTGGAGCTGCTTCGCAGCCCAGCGGGAGCAAGCTCCCTCGCCACAAAAGCTTGAGTGTTCACAAAAGTGTGTCTGGCCACATAAGAGCTGTGTGCACACGCGAAATAAGAAACGGCCCGAAAGGGCCTTTTTTTGTTGATCGGAAGGGACGCGGAGCGTCCCGGGCTGCATTCCCACGCGGAGCGTGGGAACGATCATCTGTAACGCCTTACACCCGCAACGTGCGCGTCATGCGCAGCGCCAAAAAGCTCCCGCACACAATCACGCCCGCCAGCAGATAAAGCGCGGCATCGGTCGAGCCGGTGCTGTCCTTGACCCAACCCACCAGGTACGGGCTCAGGAAACCCGCCATCTGTCCCATGGAGTTGATCAGCGCCAAACCGCCCGCCGCCGCGCCCGCGCTCAACATCGCTGTCGGCACTGGCCAGAACATTGGCAAACCGGTGAGGGCGCCCATGGTGGCGATGGTCAAACCGAGAATCGCGATGGCCGGTGTTGTGGCGAAGTTCACGGCAATCAGCAAGCCCACCGCGCCCATCAACATAGGCACCACCAAGTGCCAGCGACGTTCTTTGCGCAAGTCCGCCGAGCGGCCAACCATCAACATGAACAGCGCCGCCAGCAGGTACGGAATCGCGCTCAACCAACCAATCACCAGGTTATCGCTGAAGCCCAGGTTCTTGATGATCGACGGCAGCCAGAAGTTGATCGCGTAGACGCCGCTCTGGATGCAGAAGTAAATCAAACCGAAGGCCCAGATCGCCGGGTTCTTGAACACGGCCAGCAGCGAGTCAGTAGCGGTTTTCGGTTTGTTGGCCAGATCGATGGCGTGGTCGGCTTCCAGCACCGAGCGCTCGAACGGCGTGAGCCACTTGGCATTGGCGTAACTGTCGCTCAGCAGGAAATAGGCGAGGGCACCGAGGATTACGGTCGGGATGCCTTGCAACAGGAACATCCACTGCCAGCCCGCCAAACCGCCTTGGCCCGCCGCGAAATGGTTAAGAATCCAACCTGAGAACGGGCTGCCGAGCAGGCCGGACACCGGGATCGCCGACATGAACAGCGCCATGATGCGGCCACGGCGGAAGGTCGGGAACCACTGCGAAAGATACAGCACCACGCCCGGGAAGAACCCGGCTTCGGCCGCGCCGGTGAACAGGCGCAAGGTGTAGAACTCGGTCGGGGTGGTGACGAACAGCAGGCAGGTCGACAGCGTGCCCCAGACGATCATCATCAGCGCGATCCAGCGCCGTGGGCCGAATTTGGTCAGGGCCAGGTTGCTCGGTACGCCGCACAGCACGTAGCCGATGAAGAAGATCCCGGCCCCGAGGCCGTACACGGTTTCGCTGAATTTCAGCGCGTCGAGCATCTGCAGTTTGGCGAATCCAACGTTGACCCGGTCGAGGTAGTTGAACAGGTAGCAGATGAAGATGAAGGGGATCAAACGCAGGGTAATGCGTTTGTAGACGGCGTTTTTGTCGTCAACGATGGCCTGGGTAGCGGCGGCGCTCTGTGACATGGCGGGCTCTCTCTTTATTATGATTTTTTGCGATGCGCAGGGTAACGTTGATCGCCCAGAGAGTCTCGGCCACCCTCGGGGTGGCTGTCTTTGTGCCTGAGCACAGGGTTTGCGACCCAACCCTGTGCGCGTGAACAACCTGTCCCATCACGCTTTCAAGGATCCCGATATGTTCGAACTCGATCACGACCTGGCCCAGGACATCGTCGACCGGGCGATGGCCATCCTGCCGTACAACGTCAACGTGATGGACAGCCAGGGATTGATTCTCGGCAGCGGCGAGCCGGAGCGCATCAATACCCGCCATGAAGGCGCGCAGTTGGTCTTGGCCAATGGGCGCGTGGTGGAGATCGATGCGCAGACGGCGATTCACCTCAAAGGCGTACAGCCGGGGATCAACTTGCCGTTGCTGCTCGATCAGCGCCTGATCGGTGTGCTGGGCATTACCGGCGAGCCGGAGCAACTGCGCACCTATGCCGAGCTGGTGCGGATGACCGCCGAAATGTTGGTAGGCCAGCGCAATCAGCAGGCCGAGCAGCAATGGCGGCGTCAGCGTTGCGATGATCTGCTGGCATTGCTGTTGAGCGAGGCCGGGGATTCGCCGCGCTTGCTGGATGAAGCGCAGCAATTGGGCCTGAAACCGCAAATGACGCGGGTGCCTTATCTGTTCGAGTTGGGCATGGAGCACGGTCCCGGGCAGACGGTGGAGGCGCTCAGTGCCTGGCTGACTTCGCGTTACCCGGACAGCTGGTGCGTGAGTTCGGCCAAGTCTTCGTTGCTGTGGTGTCGGCCGGCGAGTCAGGCGATCGAGAATGAACGGCTGCTGGAAAAACTCGATGGCCTGGGCTGGAACATTTTGCGCATTGCCGTGGGGGGGCAGGCGGATGGGTTGTCCGGGCTGCGTCGTTGTTATCGACGGGTTGGCGACTTACTGGCCTATGGGCGCGATGTGCTGCCGCGTTCGCGCTTGCTCACGCTCACCCGTTATCGGTTGCCGGTGATGCTGTGGCGGCATCGCAACGATGACGCGCTGGATGAATTGCTCAAGCCACTGCGCAAAGTCATCGCCAAGGACGGCAACGGCCAACTGCTGACGACCTTGCGCAGTTGGTGCGAGCACGACGGGCAGAGTCAGGCCTGCGCGGATGCGCTGGGGATTCATCGCAACAGCTTGCGCTATCGGATGGAGCGGATTGCCGAGTTGAGCGGGGTTGATCCGCTGAAACTGGACGGCATGCTCGCGCTCTACCTCGGCGTGCAGCTTTTGCCACAAACGGATGTCCCGTAGCGATCTCAAGGACGCCATCGCGAGCAGGGGTTTTGTGAACACCGCAGGACCAATGTGGGAGCGAGCCTGCTCGCGATGGCGGACCAGCAGCCGCACAAATGCTGGATCTGAAAACAGGCGTTTTGTAGAAATGAACAACAAACGCCACCCCCGCTTGTGCAGCGGACCGGCGTTATTGTGCGGGGCTGCTGGCAGCATGGAACGCATTGGAACTGGAGAATTCGCATGAAAATCGTGATCGCCCCCGATTCGTTCAAGGACAGCCTGAGTGCCCAGGGTGTGGCCGACGCCATTGCCCTCGGTCTGGCGCAGGTCTGGCCGGATGCGCAACTGGTCAAATGCCCGATGGCCGACGGCGGCGAAGGCACGGTCGAGTCGATTCTGGCGGCGTGCGAAGGCGAATTGCGCAGGACCCAAGTTCGCGGTCCGCTCGGCATCACCGTCGATGCCGCGTGGGGCTGGTTGCCGCAAACCCACACCGCAATCATCGAAATGGCCGAAGCCAGCGGTCTGCAACTGGTGCCGCCGGGGCAGCGCGATGCGTGCATCAGCAGCACCTTCGGCACCGGAGAACTGATTCGTGCTGCGCTGGATGCCGGGGCGCAACGGGTGATCCTGGCCATTGGCGGCAGCGCCACCAATGATGGCGGCGCCGGAGCGATGCAGGCGCTGGGCGTGAAGTTACTGGACGTGCAAGGGCAAGCGCTGGCCCCGGGTGGATTGGCGCTGGCGCAACTGGCTTGCATCGACCTGAGTGCAATTGATCCGCGCCTGGCCGACGTGCGTTTCGACATCGCCGCCGACGTCAACAACCCCCTGTGCGGTCCGCACGGTGCTTCCGCGATTTTTGGTCCGCAGAAAGGTGCGTCGCCCGAGCAAGTCCTGCAATTGGACGCTGCCCTGGGGCACTTCGCCGAGCTGTGTGCCCAGGCGTTGGGCAAGGACGTCCAGCACGAGCCGGGCAGCGGCGCGGCGGGAGGGTTGGGATTTGCGGCCAAGGCGTTTCTGGAGGCGCAATTCAAGGCCGGGGTTGAAGTGGTGGCCGAACTGGTCGGGCTGGCCGAGGCGGTGAAGGGCGCTGATCTGGTCATCACCGGCGAAGGCCGTTTTGACGCCCAGACCTTGCGCGGCAAAACCCCATTCGGCGTCGCACGCATTGCCCGGGAGCAGGGCGTGCCAGTGATTGTGATTGCGGGGACGTTGGGTGAGGGTTATCAAGCGTTGTATGAACATGGCATTGATGCCGCGTTTGCCTTGGCCAGTGGGCCGATGACGCTGGAACAGGCCTGTGCCGAGGCTCCACGGTTGTTGCGCGAGCGAGCGAGTGATATTGCCCGTGTTTGGCGGATCGCCAGCCGCAAACCCTGACCAAAATTGTCTGCACACAGGAATCTTGTGGCGAGGGAGCTTGCTCCCGCTGGGCTGCGAAGCGGCCCCAAAATCTACGGCCGCTACGCAGCCGGACGGGAGCAAGCTCCCTCGCCACAAATGTTCATCAGGGCCGCCACTGTGTTTCAGCGTTGAAACAGATGTCGCCCAGCAAAAATATTTTTCTCCAATCCCCGCAAAAAACCTCATCCCCAGCCGATACAGCCAATAAGCGCACACAAACCTATTACAACAGTGGCGCCCCGCTGATCCTGTGCGCCTCACGCCCGCCACTCAGCCATCACCGCAAGGACGCTCGCCGCCTCAATCACCCGAGTATCGTCCTATGTCCCTGCGTAATCTGAATATCGCACCTCGAGCCTTCCTGGGGTTTGCTTTCATTGCCTTGCTCGTCATCGTGCTCGGTGTGTTTGCGGTGAATCGCATGTCGATCATCCGCCAGGCCTCGATCGACATGGGCAGTACCCAACTGCCCAGCATCGGCTTCCTGGGCAATGTCACCGAAAACATCCTGCGCATGCGTATCTTGTCGTTCCGGATTCTGGTCAACCGCGAGCCGGCCAGTTTGCAGGAAGCTGAAGCGCGGATCGCGGTGCTTATCGACAAGGCGCGCAAGGCCCAGGCCAGTTATGCCGAGTTGCCGATGGAGTCGGACGAAGAGGCGCTGTACAAGGTATTCAGCGCGACGCTGGAAAAATACATGCAAGCGCAACGCGAGATGCTGGACCTGTCGCGCCAGAACAAGGTGGATGAGATGCGCGCCTTGATCAACACGCGGATCAAGGAAGGCACCGACCAGATGGGCGAGCAGCTCAATAAACTGGTGGCTTACAACCAACAGGGCGCAAAAGCGGCCGGGATGATTGCGCAAGAAAACTACAACACCGCCGTGAACGGCATCATCGTGGTATCGGTGGTCGCGTCGCTCCTGACCGTGCTGCTGGCCTGGCTACTGACCCGCAGCATCGTCACGCCGCTCAATCGCGCAGTGCAGGCCGCAGAAACCATTGCCGGCGGCAACCTGAGCAAAGCCATCGAAATCGACGGTAAGGACGAACCGGCACGCTTGCTCGGGGCCTTGTCCGTCATGCAGGCCAATCTGCGCGAAACCATCGAGCAGATCGCCGGTTCCGCGACGCAACTGGGTGCTGCCGCAGAAGAACTCAGCACCGTGACCGAGGAAGCGTCCCGCGGCCTGCAACAACAGAACAACGAAATCGAACAGGCCGCCACGGCGGTCAACGAAATGACCGCTGCCGTGGAAGAAGTCGCGCGCAACGCGGTGTCGACCTCCGAAGCGTCGAGCCAGTCGACCCAGGCCGCCCGTGAAGGCCGCGACCGCGTGGTGGAAACCGTGGACGCGATCCAGACCATGACCCACGACGTGCAAAACACTTCGTTGATGATCGAAGGCCTGGCCGCACAGGGCCGCGACATCGGCAAAGTACTGGACGTGATCCGCGCCATCGCCGAACAGACCAACCTGCTGGCGCTCAACGCAGCCATTGAAGCGGCCCGGGCCGGTGAAGCCGGACGTGGTTTTGCCGTGGTGGCAGACGAAGTCCGGGCCCTGGCCCATCGCACGGCACAATCGACCCAGGAAATCGAAAAAATGGTCGCCGGCATCCAGAACGGCACGGGCGAAGCCGTCTCGTCGATGCAGCAGAGCAATCAGCGCACCCAGAGCACCTTGGAGATGGCCCGCGCCGCTGGTGTGGCGCTGGAGCAGATCACCCAGTCAATCCACTTGATCAACGAACGCAACCTGGTGATCGCCAGCGCGTCGGAAGAGCAAGCCCAGGTGTCCCGTGAAGTCGACCGCAACCTGGTGAACATCCGCGACCTCGCCACCCAGTCCGCCGCCGGTGCCAATCAGACCAGCGCCGCTACGCATGAGCTGTCGCGCCTGGCGGTCGATTTGAATGCGATGGTGGCGCGTTTCGTGATTTGAGATAGGGTTGAGACTGGGAGTCCGCGCGCGACAGGAGAAACACATGCGCTATTCAGCCTTGACCCAACGAATCGCCGGCGACGGAGCGGCAGCCTGGCAGATTCATGACCGAGCGCTGGAAATGCGCGAGCAAGGAGTCGATGTACTGCTGTTGTCGATCGGCGATCCTGATTTCGATACGCCGGCGCCCATCGTGCAGGCGGCCGTCGACAGTTTGCGGGCCGGCGACACGCATTACCCGGAGGTGCGCGGCAGTCGCGGATTGCGCAGCAGCATTGCGCGGCGCCATCGACAGCGCAGTGGTCAGGCGGTGGACGCCGATCATGTGATCGTGTTTCCGGGCGCGCAGTGTGCGGTGTATTCGGTCGCGCAATGCCTGCTCGATCCCGGCGATGAGGTGATCGTCGCCGAACCGATGTACGTGACCTATGAAGGGGTGTTCGGCGCTTGCGCGGCCAAGGTGGTGCCGGTGGCAGTGCGGCCGGAGAACGGCTTTCGCGTTGACCCGGCGGATGTCGCGGCGCTGATTACGCCGAAGACCCGCGTCCTGTTACTCAACAGTCCAAACAATCCGTCCGGCGCAAGCCTGTCATTGAAGACCTGGCAAGCGCTGGCGGTGTTGTGCGTGCGTCATGATCTGTGGCTGATCAGCGACGAGGTCTACAGCGATCTGTTGTTCGAGGGCGAACACATCAGCCCGGCAAGCCTGCCGGGCATGGCCGAACGCACCGCGACCATCAACAGCCTGTCCAAATCCCACGCCATGAGCGGCTGGCGCGTGGGTTGGTCAATCGGCCCGAAACTGTTGGCCGAGCACCTGGTGCATTTGTCGTTGTGCATGCTGTTCGGCATTCCCGATTTTGTGCAGAAAGCCGCGCAAGTGGCGCTGGATGAAGACCTGCCGGAAGTGGCGCTGATGCGAGAGGAATATCGCCTGCGTCGCGATCTGGTGTGCGCGAGGTTGAGTGGTTGCCCGGGGATCCGCCCGATCCGGCCGGATGGCGGGATGTTCGTGATGGTCGATGTGCGCCCGACCGGGTTGTGCGCCCAAGGGTTTGCCGAGCGTCTGCTGGAGGGTTACGGCGTGTCGGTGCTTGCCGGCGAGGCATTCGGGCCAAGTGCGGCGGGGCATATCCGCATCGGGTTGGTGGTGGATCAAGTGAAACTGGCGGATGCGTGCCGGCGGATTGCATTGTGTGCTGCGGACCTGCTCGAAGCGCGGCGGGCCTGACAGTGTTGTGTGAGTGCCGGCCTCTTCGCGGGCAAACCTTGCTCCTACAGGATCGGCGAAACCCGTAGGAGCGAGGCTTGCTCGCGAAGGCTGACTAACAGACGCCGAAATCCTTACGCCCGGACCACGCCCCGACATTCACCAGGTTCTTCGGCCGTTCTCCAGCCAACGCCATCAGCAGATTATCCACCGCGCACCCAGCCATCGCTTCCCGCGTCTCATGCGTCGCCGACCCCATATGCGGCGTCGCCACCACGTTGTTCAACGTCAACAACGGCGAATCAACATTCAGCGGCTCACGCTCAAACACATCCAGTCCCGCCGCGCGAATCTGTCCGGTGCGCAATGCCTCAATCAGCGCGGCCTCATCGACGACTTTTCCTCGGGAAATGTTGATGAAAATACTCTCCGGGCGCATCAAGGCGAACTCTTCAGCGCCAATCAACCCTTCGGTTTCAGCCGTCAACGGCAAGGTCAGGCAAATGAAATCGGCCTGTTGCAACAGCGCCGTCAGGCTGCGGTACTGAGCATCAAAGCGTTGCTCAACCGCCGGTTTTGGCGAATGGCTGTGATAGATAACCGGCATGCCAAAACCAAAATGCCCGCGCTGCGCCAACGCCTCACCAATGCGCCCCATGCCGATGATGCCCAGGGTCTTGCCGTGCACGTCGGTGCCGAAATGCACCGGGCCGATGTTGCGGTTCCACTGACCGGCACGGACCATGTTGGCCAGTTCCACCACCCGCCGGGCCGTCGCCAGAATCAGCGCGAACCCCGTATCCGCAGTGGTTTCCGTCAGCACGTCCGGGGTGTTGCTGAGCAGAATGCGCCGCTCGGTCAGGTAGTCGATGTCATAGTTGTCGACGCCCACCGAGACACTGGCGATCGCTTCAAGATTGGGCGCCAGATCAAGCAATTCCCCGTCCAGCTTCAGACTCGCGCCAAGCAAGCCATGGGCGCGGGGCAGGGCGGCGCGCAGTTGTTCGATGCCCTCCGGATTGAGGTTGTCGATCAGTGTCACGTCGGTGTGCTCATGCAGGCGAGCCATCAACAGCGGCGAGAGTTTCTTGTACAGCACGACCTGCTTTTTCATCGTCATCATCTCAACTTCAAATCAAGGGTGAGCCGGGACTGACCGTTGCGTATCGGCCTTGGCCACGACCCGGTCACTGGCGCCGGGCTTGAGGAAAATCGTCAAAATCACGGAGAGCATCAACGCGCCGCTCATCAGCAAGTAAGACGCGCCAGGCGAGCCGGTGGAGCTGTTCAGGTAGCCGACCAGATACGAACCGCCAAACGACCCCAGCGCGCCCATGCTGTTGATCAGCGCCATGGCCCCGCCAGCAACGTTGGCCGGGAGGATTTCCGGAACGATGGCGAAAAACGGCCCATACGGCGCATACATGCAGGCGCCGGCGATCACCAGCAGGGTGTAGGACCACCAGAAATGTTCGGCGCCCAAGGCGTAGGAACCGTAGAACGCAATGTTCTGGGGCTTGATAAACGTTAGGACATAAGTATTTTATAAACAATAAATTAGAAAATAATTATCGAATCGTTAGTTCAGGTCATAGGTTAGGGGGAGTAGATGGAGCTTCTGTGGGCTACTGAGTCCTTGGTGATTGGCGGTCGTCCATATCCAGGCTTTCCGCTCTTGCTTTGGGACACCATGGACAGTTGTGTTCCTGCCAATGAGTTCATGCGCTACTTTTTATTGCGGGGAGCCATTGGGTCGCGGAAATCTTGGCCAAGCACGGGGCGTGCTCTGTACGACTTTTTCAGTTTCCTTCAGGCACATGACCTCGCCTGGCGCGATGTGGAGCGTGGCGAGGACAAGAGCGTTGTCGCGGGCTACCGGGACTACTGCTTGGTGGAGTGTCAGTTGGCTCGATCAACGACCCGTCAACGACTTCACTATGTCTGCAAATTCTACGAGTACGCTCAGCAGCAGGGATGGGTGAGTAGACTGCCGTTTGGCTATGAGGAGCGGAAGGTCCGACGGTCCACCGGTTTTCTTGCACACGTCAATGCCAGCGGCGGAAAGGCGATGGTGAACGACGTCATGCCGCGTCAGCATCGGGTGCTGCCGAAGTTCCTCAGCATGGACGAGATTAAGGTGTTGCTGGAGAAGGCGGAAAACCCGCATCACCGAATGATAATTCGACTCGGACTTCGGACGGGGCTGCGGCGGGCGGAAATCGCCTCTTTTCCGTTGGCGTATGTCTTCGATCCGGATAAAGCGGGCAGGCACGAGCGCAACATCCGGGTTCGCCTTGATCCGCACGATGGTCACGGGATGCGTACGAAGGGAAGCAAACCGCGTGACATCTTTATCAGTCGACGCTTTCTCGCGGATCTGCACCGATATGTCGTGCAGGTTCGTGGCGAGCGGGCATCACTGAGTCGTACTCAGCACAAATCGCTGTTCTTGAATCAGTCTGGTGAGCCCTACGCCGATGATGGTAAACGCATCGAGCGCATTGTCCGAGAAATTGGCAAGCGTGCGGATATCAAGGTTCATACGCACATGCTTCGCCACACCTACGCGACCCATACGCTGGTCGCCCTTCAGCGCAATGGCAGCAGCCTGGAACCGCTCGTGTTTGTGCAGCGGCAGCTCGGGCATAGTTCGATCCAGACGACGATGGTGTACCTGCACTTGGTCAACGAACTGGCCGACAACGCCGTGCTGGCTTACGACGATGAACTGTCTGACGACTTGGGAGCGGTTTAATGGGGAAGCGCAAGGTCTTCTTAAAGACCGACCTCAGTATCCCGCAAGTCGAGCATAGTCATGACGCGAACGGGTCTGTCATTGTTTTCCCCGAAGTGATTCCACCTGTCCACACAAGGGTCGACTTCGGAAGGAATGCCACTCGCTCGCGCGGCATCGACTTCGCTTTCTGGTATGGCGTGGGTATCGATTCGATTACCTATGCCTGCCAGCGACAGACGGAACGCTTTCTAGCCCAGCAGGACACTGGGGTCGAAGCGAGCTCCGTAGCAAGCTTCTGTAAAGGCGGTTTACGCCACTTCCTCAATTACATGATTTTGCGTGCAACCGCGCTCAGCCGTGAGTTGACCCTGAACGACATCGATCGTGCATTGATTGACGATTTTCTTGGCTACCTTGCTGGATTGGGCATTACCACGCTTAGCCAGAGTACTCACTACACCGGTATGAAGTGCGTCCTTCACGCGTTGGGCCGCAGAGGGATAATTTCGTTGGTCACCACAGGAGACGATGCGACATTTCCGCGAAACCCGTTCCCAAACAGTGGCAAGAGTAAGGGTGAAACGCCCCTACCGAAACGCCAGCGACAAGCGTTCACCTCAGCATTGAAACAGGCGATCCTGCCAATCTGGAATGAAGACGCCTTTGTGACTGGTGAGCTACTGGCTTATGCCTTGTTGACCGTTGCGCTGCACACCGGGCGTAACGCCACGCCGCTGCTGGAGATGGGGCACGATTGCCTGCGCGCTCACCCCAAAGACAACAGTGTCTTTTTGGTTCTCTGGAAGCGCCGCGGACACAGCAGCAGTAAAGTGGCTCTGCGCGCAGAGAGCGCCACTGAGCGTCGGCTGGAGTCGACCCCAACCATCAAAACCAACATTGAACGTCTGATCCGCCGTGTCCTTGCTCACAGTGAAACGCTGCGTGCGGAGGCTCCGAACGACATTAAGGATTGCGTTTGGCTGTATCGCGTGCACCGTGGTCCAGGCGTCGGCACGGTCATTGTCCTGACGGATTCAGCGCTGAAACTAGCGGCCAAAAAATTGGTGACTGATTATGGACTCGTCGATACGGATGGTCAGCCGCTGCGCATCAACATCTCTCGACTACGTAAAACGTTTGCCAACCGAATATTCGAATTGCTCGCGGGTGACCTGATGACCACGGCCATCGCGCTTGGTAACACACCACAGGTGGCCGGACGAAATTACTTGGCATCTAGCGCAGACGCCAGGCGCAACTGGCAGTTTATGGGCGAGATAATGGTTCAGGAATTACTCAGCCGGACTATTGGCGCTACTTACAAAACTACCCCAATGGGGCGCTGTGGTGATCCGGTGAACGGCCAATATGCGCCAAAACGTGAGGGGGAAGCATGTTTCTCATTCCTCAACTGTCTGCGATGCAAACATTACGCGGTCACGGGAGACGATTTGCACCGGCTATTTAGTTTTTACTTCCGTGTGTTTGCGGAGCGTACCCGCATGAACAAGCGGCGTTGGGCGCAGGAATACGCGCATATCCCTCGATTGATTGACGACTATATCGTGGCTGAAGGGCTGCGGCGTGGAACCTTCAAATCGGCCTCCGTTGAAGCTGCTCGCGAGCAGGCTCGCCGCGATCCGCACCTGTTTTGGTCATCCGATGTAGTGGAAAGTCTGGAGATGTTTGCATGAGCAAAAACAATGTGACCATGTTGCCTTGGGCAAGCATTGAACAACAACCAGGGGATATACGTGAGTTGCCCGAGAGCGACCGCGAAGCACTCATTGTCAGTGCCATTCATGTTGATGGCCACTGGGTCATCCTCAGTCGCTATCGCGATAACATTTGGCAGCTCGAAGGGTTGACGAGCAATGTACCGGACAACATGAGGAACTTGGACTTCAATCGAGTACCCGCTGCGTTTTTAGCGGTGATGAAGTCCCTATTGTATCGCTACCTACGACGCGGTCGCGCAGGGCAGAAGCGTCCCGTGGCAAGTACTTTGCGCAATGTTTTTGAAAATGTATTGCCCTTTCTGCGGTATTTAAGCGCGCTTAAGCTCGGTCACTTCGGCGCTGTAACGCCCATGATCTGTGCAAATTACGTCGCCGAGTGCAGGGAGATCCGACAGACGCGTCGCAATCGGGGGCAGGCGCTGTCTCCGGCGGCCCTTGAACGTCGTTTTATGTCAGTCGAGGCGCTTCATGAACTCAGTCAGTACACCAACGACCCAATCCCAAGACATCCCTGGCCTGATACATCGGCGAGAGCCTTGGCCGGTAGAGCCTCCCTCAACAGTGAGGCCGGCAAAACGCCGTTGATACCAGATGAGGTGTTTTGTACGTTGTTCGAGAAGGCCTATGAACAGGTTCAGCACGGTGAGCGTCTGCTCGATCTGCGCGACACCCTCGATAGCGTCGCTGTAGCACGCAAGGGACAGGTGACCAGATCAATTCAGGAGCATAAGGTTCGCCAGCTGACCGCTCTTGGGTGGGAAGGCGGGCTTGAGACATTCAACCAAGCGATTAAAGATTTGAGAACCGCCTCCTATATCGTTCTGGCCAGCACCTCCGGTTGCCGGAATCATGAGTTGGCCAACGTAAAAGCTGGCGCGTGCCACCGTACGGAAGACGATGAAGGCACGGTCTTTCACTGGCTGCGCTCCACGTCGGAAAAAACCGATACCGGCGTGCACGACTGGATGATTCCAAAAATTGCTGTGCACGTGTTGCGCCTAATGGAGCGCTGGGCCGAGCCGTACCAGGCCATGATCGACGCTGAGATCTCCGAGCGAAGAACGCTTAATTCGAGTGATCCGCAAATCGCCACGGCGCAGAAGCATCGGCATGCTCTCTTTCTCGGGGTGGCTGCCACGAAGCGTAATCAAGTTCGTACCCTCTCGGGTTCGGCATGGAACATGTGCCTCAAAGCGTACGCGAAGAGCTGTGGTCTGAACTGGATCTTAGCCAGCCATCAATTTCGCCGTAAATTCGCCAACTATGCCGCACACAGTCAATTCGGCGACCTGCGTTACCTGCGTGAGCATTTCGCACACTGGTCCATGGACATGACCTTGGGCTACGCCATGGATCAAGATTGGGGGCAGCATCTCGATATTGAACTGTACGAAGACATCCAGTCAGAACTCGAAGACATCAAGTCCGAGGTCGTCGGCACTTGGCTGGGGGACACACCGCTGACTGGCGGCTACGGTCGATCAATCAAGCATTGGCAGCGCGATTCGGCGAACCTCGCGATCTTCAAGAGCCACGCCTCAATGGTAACCTCGATCGCTGAGAGCACCGCGATTCGAAGTAATGGTCACGCCTGGTGTACCGCCGACGATGATCGTTGCGTCGGCAACACCATGGAGCGAACGCGCTGCGGCGATTGCAACAACGCCGTGATTGGAGGTGCACACGTTGGTATCTACCAGCGCCTTTACGACAACCTGAAGAGGTTGTTGGATTGCAACGACATTGGTGACGGTGGTCGTCAGCGCGTATTGCGTGATTTGGATCGCTGTCGTGACGTGCTTATGCAGCTTGGATACGATCCGGAGGAGAACGTAGCATGACCATTAAACGCAAGCCCTCAGACGCCCGCGAGCGGGATTTGCAACTCGCACTTGCACGCATCCTGCGCGGTCGGGCGCATAGCGGCGAATCCAAGGTCACTATCGCCGCGGTGGCGCGTGAAGCGGGTGTTTCAACCGCTCTGATTCACAATCACTACCCAACTGTCGCTGAGGCGATCCGCGAAGCTCAGGGGCGTTCAAGTCGTGCTCAGCGGGATGTGAAACACCAGGATCTTTTGGCTGAGCGCGAGAAAAATCGAATGCTCCGCCAAGAGAATGAGGAACTGCGCGAAAAGATTGCCAACCTCGCCTCGATTAACGAAGTACTGATGGCAGAAACGCGTACTCTAAAAGCCAAGCAGGCCGACTTTTTTGCTACGGCAATTTTTGCATTGAGGTAATGGATATATTCCAGCACCATCCAGATTCTAAATCGCATCAATGGATGGAACTCAAGGCATGCTGGACGCAAACGCAACTCATATTGCCCTGACGCTGGAGGGCATATCCGTTGACCTTCAGGTACTTAGTTTTGTTGGCCGTGAAGCCCTCAACCAGCCGTTCTGTTTTGACATTGAACTGGTCAGTCCCCGCCCTGACCTGAAACTCGAAGAGATCCAGTACAAACCTGGCTGCCTGACCTTCGGCGCCACCGGCAAAGGCATCATCCACGGCTTGGTGTATCGCATCGAGCAAGGCGACTCCGGAAAAGCCTGGCCCGTTACAGCATCAGCCTGGTGCCGCAACTCGCCTACCTGCGCCACAACCATGACCAGCAGGTTTTCCAGCATTTAAGTGTGCCGAAGATCATCGCGCAGGTCCTCGAAGCGCGCGGCATCCTGGCCGATGCCTACAGCTTCCAGCTCGGCGCGATCTACCCGGAACGCGATTACTGCGTGCAGTACGACGAATCCGACCTGCATTTCATCCAGCACCTGTGCGAAGAAGAAGGCATTCACTTCCACTTCCAGCACAGTGCCGGCGGCCACAAACTGGTGTTCGGCGATGACCAGACGGTGTTCCGCAAACTCGCGCCCGTGGCCTACCAGCAAGACTCCGGCATGGCTGCCGAGAAACCGGTGATCAAGCGCTTCAACCTGCGCCTGGAAACCCGCACCACCCGCGTCAGCCGCCGGGATTACGACTTCGAAAAACCGCGCATCCTGCCCGAAGGCGCCGCCAAAAGCACGTTCGCCCCGGACCTGGAAGACTACGACTACCCCGGCCGATTCACCGACCGCGAACGCGGCAAGCAACTGGCAACCCGCGCCTTGGAACGCCACCGCAGCGACTACCAACTCGCCGAAGGCAAAGGCGACGAGCCAACCCTGGTCAGCGGCCACTTCCTGGCCCTCAGCGAACACCCGCTCGCCGAGTGGAACGACCTCTGGCTGTTGCTGGAAGTGATTCACGAAGGCAAACAGCCGCAAGTGCTCGGCGAGAGCATCACCAGCGATGTCACCCACAGCAAAGACGATTTTCAACAGGGCTACCGTAACCGCTTCCTCGCTACTCCGTGGGATGCGCATTATCGGCCTGCCCTGGAACACCCAAAACCTAAGGCTCTGGGTAGCCAGACCGCCATCGTCACCGGGCCTCTGGGCGAAGAAATCCATTGCGACGAATACGGTCGTGTCAAAGTCCAGTTCCACTGGGATCGTGACGGTCAGACTAACGATAACTCCAGCTGTTGGTTGCGCGTCGCCACCGGCTGGGCCGGTAATGCCTACGGCGGCATCGCCATCCCGCGCGTCGGCATGGAAGTGCTCGTCACCTTCCTCGAAGGTAATCCCGACCAACCGCTAATCACCGGTTGCCTGTTTCATAAGGAAAATGTTGTCCCCTACGAACTGCCGGCGAACAAGACCCGCAGCACGTTCAAGACGCTCAGCTCGTCGGGCGGCAAGGGTTACAACGAGTTTCGTATTGAAGACAAAAAAGGTGCGGAACAGATCTATTTGCATGCCCAGCGTGACTGGGATGAAAGCATCGAGCATGACCAGAAGATTCGCGTCGGCAACGAACGACATGACACGGTTGAGGTCAATGTGTTCAGCGAGTTCAAGGCTGAAGAGCATCGGATCACCCACTTGGATCGCAAGACTGAAGTGCGGGCGGATGATCACCTGACCGTTGGCGTGACTCAGCATGTAAAGGTTGGGACGGCGCAGTTGTCGAGGCGGGCCAGGAGATTCACTACTACGCAGGCGACAAGGTGGTGATTGAGGGCGGTATGGAACTGACCGCCAAGGCTGGCGAGAGCTTCGTCAAGTTGGACGCCGGTGGCGTGACGATCAGTGGCGCTGAGGTGAAGGTCAATTCTGGGGGCGCTCCTGGCGTCGGCACGGGTATCCAGATTCTCACTCCATTAGTCCCTGGTGCCGCCGTCGCTGCCACTGCGGGGCAACAGTTGAGTGCGCCACCGGTTGGGAAACTCAGTGTTGCCCCTGACTCGAAACCACCTGCGGTGGAAGAAGAGCTTGAGGAAGAGGAAGAAGAGGTCGAGCTGGAAGACATCACCTTACGTGTTGGGATGTTCTTCGATGGGACGGGCAACAACCGCAACAACAGCGAGCGTGTCTTTGGCTGCTTTGCGCCGGACGTGAACCTGGAGGAAGCCGCTGAAGATATTCGTCAGTTCTGTGCGGCTCACGGTTATGACGGCAAGGGGAGTTCCCCGGACAACAGCTATGGCAATGATGTTAGCAACGTCGCCAGGCTGTATGACCTTTACATAGACCAGGCGGATGAAACCCTGCCCATCGATGCCAAGACGGCCAGCCTGCCCGTTTATGTGGACGGGATCGGAACCAGCAGCACTGGAGAAGATTCCACTTTTTCGCAAGGTACCGGTATAGGTGTGCAGGGTGTCAGGGCGCGAGTTGAAGAAACACCGCCACTTATTCTCAAGGCTATGCAAACATTTCAAGACAACAACCCCGATAAGCGCGTGGCGAAAATCGAGTTCGATATCTTCGGGTTCAGCCGTGGCTCCGCAGCGGCAGGGGATTTTGCCAATGAGGTATTAAAGGGAACCAAAGTATCCTCGCCAAAGCGTTGCCGATGGGTGCCCCGATATTGTCGGATAGCTTTTCATGGACGCCGCATACTGATGTCTCTATAAATTTCATTGGCGTTTACGACGCCGTCGCGGCCATTGCCAATCCGCTGGTGGGGGACTGGACTGGTAATAACGCTTATAACCCAGGGATCAATATCCATCTTGCGCCAGACGCGGCTAAGAAAGTCGTCCAATTGGTCGCTCGAAATGAACGCCGTTATAACTTTGCCCTCAACAGTCTTGGATCGGCCGATATTGTCCTACCTGGCGTACATTCAGACCTGGGCGGCGGCTATTTACCCAAGGCGATGGAGCGCATCCTGCTCAGCAAACCGCGTAAAAGCCAGGTCGAAGAAAGGACCTCTTTCGCTGAAGCCAACAGTTACAAGGTTGCCCAGCAGGACTTGAGACGGCTTCAAGATCAACTGGCCCAATATAACCTTTCGTTGGAGATCCGGACTTGGGAGGTACCGTTTCGTAGCACTGACAAAGACGATCAAAAAAACATGAAACACGTGTATGCGGCTGTCAGCAGCCAGCGCGAAGTCCGCAGTGACTTGTCCTTGATCCACTTTCGGATCATGCGCGAACTGGCTGTTGAAAACGGAGTACCGTTTGGCGAGATTGACGAAGGCGAACCGCGACTAGCGCTGCCTGCGGAACTCGTTCCCATCTCCAAAAAACTGATGGCATTCGCTCAGGGGAAAAGCAAAACAACAGGGCTGACTCCGCAAGAGGAGGAACTGCTGTTCCAACGTTACGTTCATGTCTCCGATAACTGGAACGCCGCTAAAAATCGCAACAATAGCGACCTGAATATCGTCTTCATTAATCGACCAGACGAAAACTCTGTGCGCACGGTGCACCCGAATGAGTAATTTTATCCGTGTCGCTCTTGCCGCCTTTCTACTCAGTGGCTGCACCTTTGCCAAAAGCCAGTCAATGCCCTATAAAGCCTGGCGCTTGGGATTTTCGGCTCCCGCTTACATGGAAGTTTGGATCGAGTCGGCGGATGTGGTCGATATTCAGGAACAGTTATATTCACGTGCGATGAGTGGCACCGCGTCAATACTAACGCCCCCCAACAACTCCGGCGATCCCCGAGGCTGGCCGAAAAGAGCAGGTTGGGGTAAGGGTAAGTACGTGACAGGGGCTGACTTGCCCAAACAGATCTATGTCCGTTGGCAATCGCTGGTCGAGCCGCAAACCTACCAAATGGTGATTAACATACCTGAGGCGACCCGGGAGATCATGCGCAAGGGGGAAAAGGTGTTCTGCTCTGCCGATGGGCAATGGATCACCGGATATCGTGAGGCAATCGGTATAAGGCTGGTTCCCGGAGGCATTGCCAAAGTCTGGGTAACCGGTCCCTGCATGACACCGATCGAGGTGACTACGGTACAAGCGGTGATTGATCCACGTGGCCCGTATGAAGGTAAGTCTGGCGGTCACCACCGGCCCCTTTCAGCAGTTTCCAAAGCCTATGTCGAGAAGTTTGGTGTGCCCTACGACTCTTGGAAGTAGGTCAGTGCTGGCCCTTTAAGTATCCTGGATGCGAAGGGTTAGCTGTAACGACCTGCATTTGAAAACGCCCACATTGCAGGTCGGGGCGTTTTCAAATGCAGGTCGTTACAGATATGGTTTGAAGGCCATGGCCTGCGGCCTCACTGCTTGCAGTCATGTGCTGACACAATCATAAATATTACAAAATTGTAATTTTACAATCATCTCCCCGTTATCTTCAAACTGCAACGATACAAGTCGGCGACGATACGGGAGCAGAAACTGCTCCCGTAAACAATAATTCCAGCCGAAGAACTTTCTAGTTCTGCCGAACCTAAGGAGTGATTAATGGATAACAATACAAAATTTTCGATGGCCGCTTTGGCGTTGGTTGTCAGTTCTGGGCCGTCTATGGTATTTGCGGAGGAAAAGACTGGGGGATTTATCGAAGACAGCAGCCTTACCGTGCTCAATCGAAATTTCTACTTCAATCGTGATCATCGCAACGGTCAATCAAGCCCCACGGGCAATGGCTACTCCGAAGCTTGGTCGCATGCGATTATCAGTAAGTTCGAATCCGGGTTTACCCAAGGCACTGTAGGCGTGGGCGTCGACGCTTTCGCGATGATCGGTTTGAAGCTTGATACGGGTGACGGTCGTAACGGCGGTCGTAGTTCATTCGATGTACTACCTGTCAATGGCGACGGCGAAGCTCGAGATGAATACACGAAAGTCGGTGGCGCGGCAAAAGTTCGCGCTTTTGACACTGTGGTGAAAGTAGGTGATGTATTTCCCGCCAACCCTGTCGTGGCGTCTGGCGACTCAAGGCTTTTACCGGAAAGTTTCCGGGGTGTGACCGCTACCAATACCAGCATCGAAGGGCTGACAGTTCAGGGTGGTCGCCTGCATGCTATGAGTCAACCAGTCTCCAGCAATATGCGCGACAACTTCGCAACCTTCTATGCAGGCCCTGTTAACTCACCTTGGGTCGGCTATTTTGGTGGCGACTACAATGTGAATAAGAATATTATCGTTAGTCTTTACTCCAGTCGTCTCAAAGACGCCTGGAATCAATACTATGCTGGTACCGGGTTGAACTACTCCTTGTCTGATGAGCTTTCTGTATTCGGCGGTGTGAATTACTACAAGGCCGTGGATGAAGGGAAAAAACTGCTGGGCGAGTTCGACAACAATATTTGGAGCGCTAAGGTTGGCGTGAAGTATGGCGCACACTCACTTGCACTTTCTCACCAGCGAAATAATGGTAACGACGACTTCGACTATCTGCGTCAGTCGGATTCCATCTTTCTCGACAACTCAATCCAGTACAGCGACTTCAACTCGCCAAAAGAACGTTCATGGATGGTGCGTTACGACCTCGACATGAGCTCGTATGGTGTACCTGGCTTGTCGTTTATGACACGTTATGGTCGTGGCACCGACGCCGACTACTCCAACGCCAACGCCACATACATGCGGCGCGATGCGGATGGAAACCCGTTGACCGATCAGAAACGTTGGGAGCGCGACATCGAAGTAAAATACGTCGTTCAGGCAGGCTCCTTGAAAGATATGTCCTTCCGCTTGCGACAAATGAACTTTCGCTCAACTGAATTTGAATCGGATCTGGATGAAGTTCGTGTGATCATTGAGTATCCACTAGCGATTCTGTAATACCTGAATGGGATGATTCACTGGACGAACATCCCGTTTTCAGTCGAAAGATTTCAAAAATGTAATTTTTCAGTCATTCCCATGTTAACTTGAATCACCTATAGTAAGTGGGAGTTAATAGGAACCTAGCTAGCGCATCTGGTTGGAGTCCTACAGACAAGTAGCTAGTCTGTGAAAATCTGAAACTCATTGCTATTCAGTTAAAGCTCCAAGCTCACCTTTAGAAGCTCCTTTGGAAAAAGGTGAATTTTTAAGACGTCCCTCGGGACGTCTTTTTTATGCGTGCGCCAGGCATGGCGCGTTGCGCGCAAGCGCAACCAGCTTGGCTGTGGTGGCCTCGCTGGTGACTTGGAGGTGAAAGTCCTCTACACACCCGGCAAGGGGAAGTGTTAGCCAGAGGCAAGGGTGTCGCGGGTGACCGCGAATCTGAAGGAAGCCCGAGGCAAAATGCTGGCCTGACGAACAGCAAGCGGATAGAGGCGGCGCAGCGGGGTAAAGGGGCGTGTTTCCCTAAAGCCCAATACTTGCACGGGACGCTGCGACGTAGATCCGACAGGCATAAGCAGGAAGGTCGCGCGAATTACCCTGGGAGATCTGCACGTTTGCCACAGTGCTACCGAGCGTCGAGAGGCGACGGGATGAACGTGCAGAAGTCAGCCGAGGCCGTAGTAAGTGGCGGATAACCGCGTCACCAAGGGCCGAACAAGTTATGCCGCCAGTAGGCGTCAAAGTCTCGTTGAATACCGAAATGCAGAAATTTCTCCAAGAGAAGACTGTTACTCCGAGTCCCGGACAGTATCCGAGGATGACGGCTGACAGCGCACAGGTATCGGCGGCGTCTGTGACGTGGACGAACGCGGAGCCGGACACGCTGATGGAGCGGGTGCTTGCACCCGCCAACCTCAGACGTGCGTACCAACGCGTAGTCAGCAACAAAGGCGCGCCGGGTGCCGATGGCATGACGGTCGAGCATTTGTCAGGCTACGTGAAACAGTATTGGCCGACCCTCAAGGCTCGGTTGTTGGCAGGCGAGTACCACCCGCAAGGTGTACGTGCCGTCGAAATCCCCAAGCCCAAAGGCGGGACAAGGCAGCTGGGTATCCCCAGCGTCGTGGATCGCCTGATCCAACAGGCTCTGCTGCAACAGCTCACGCCGATCTTCGACCCTCTGTTCTCGGATTACAGCTACGGCTTCCGTCCGGGTAGAAGTGCTCACCAAGCCATCGAAACTGCCCGTGCCCACGTGGCGGCGGGTCATCGCTGCTGCGTGGAACTCGATCTTGAGAAGTTCTTTGATCGGGTCAACCACGACGTGCTGATGGCCTACATCGAGCGTCAAATCGAAGATAAACGTGTGCTCACGCTGATCCGTCGCTATCTCGAAGCGGGAACGATGTCAGGTGGACTCGTCAGCCGACGGCAGGAAGGGACGCCGCAAGGCGGCCCGCTCTCGCCGTTGCTGTCGAACATTCTGCTCAACGAACTCGACCACGAGCTAGAACGACGGGGCCATCGTTTCGTAGTAAGCGCTCCATGAACCCCACATTCAAAGCGCTTAGCTGATGCCGGATGCTGTGCTCCCGATTCTCTCAGGAGGCCAGCTCGTCATGATGCGACCCGACGCCAAAGTTCAAAAAGTTTATCTCTACCCCAAGCCCGTGGACTTCAGAAAGTCCATTGATGGCCTCGCTGCGCTGGTCGAGCTGGACATAAAAGTGGCGGTGTTCGACCCCGTGCTTTTTGTATTCCTGAATCGCCACCGTAACCGGGTGAAAATCCTCTACTGGGAGCGCAATGGCTTCTGCCTTTGGCTTAAGCGCTTGGAGTCTGAGCGTTTTAAAACATCACCCGATGCCGCCGACGAGGCCATCGTGTTGACGGTTCAGGAGCTGAACTGGCTGCTCGACGGTTTTGACCTGTGGCGCAACCGCCCTCATCAAGTTTTGACTCCAAGATTCGTCGCCTGACCGGTATAATCCGGGCATGAATTTAATGCCCGAAGACCTCCCAGATGACCCTGTTCTGCTCAAGCAAATGTTGCTTGAGGCGCTCAGCCGTCAGCAGGTTACGGCTGAGGCATACCAGACTCATATCGTCGATCTGAAAGAACAGATCAAGCTGCTGCGCGACCGCCTGTTCAATCGTAAATCTGAGCAGACCGTTGAACCCAATACCCCGCAATTGGCGCTGTTCAACGAGCCCGAAAGCGAGCCGATGCCTTCCGTCGGCGACGCTGACGAAGAAGTTGTGGCTCCGGCGCCACGTCGCGGCAAGCGCAAGCCTCTGTCGGCCGATCTGCCGCGTATCGAAGTCATCCACGAACTGCCCGAGCACGAACTGACCTGTGCCTGCGGTTGCCGCAAGCATGTGATCAGCGAAGAAGTCAGCGAACAGCTGGATATCGTGCCGATGCAGATCCGTGTCATCAAACATATCCGCAAGGTTTACGGTTGCCGTGGCTGCGAAACGGCACCGGTCACCGCCGACAAACCGGCTCAACTGATCGAAAAGAGCATGGCCAGCCCGAGCGTTCTGGCCATGTTGCTGACCACCAAGTACGTCGACGGCTTGCCGCTGCATCGTTTCGAGACGGTGTTAAGTCGACACGGTATCGATATACCAAGGCAAACACTGGCGCGCTGGGTGATGCAGTGCAGCGAACACTTTCAGCCACTGCTGAACCTAATGCGCGACCGATTACTGGAAAGCCCGGTGATCCATTGCGATGAAACCCGTGTTCAAGTATTGAAAGAGCCAGGTCGAGACCCGACCAGCCAATCCTGGATGTGGGTACAAACCAGCGGTCCGCCAGATCGTAAAGTCGTGTTGTTCGACTACACGTCCAGCCGTGCGCAGGAGGTTCCGTTGCGTCTGCTGGAAAGTTATCGCGGCTATGTGATGACCGATGATTACGCGGGCTATAACGCCTTGGCGTTGCAGCCGGGGGTTGAACGGCTGGCCTGCATGGCCCATGCGCGCCGCAAGTTGGTCGAGGCTCAGAAAGTGCAGCCGAAGGGCAAGACGGGACGTGCCGATATCGCCCTAACAATGATCAACAAGCTGTATGGCATCGAGCGCGAGCTCAAGGACAGCGATGATGAACAGCGTTTAATCGGCCGTCAGCAAAAGAGCGTACCGATCCTGGCTCAGTTGAAAAGCTGGTTGGAGAAAACGCAGCCCCAAGTCACGCCACAAAGTGTGCTGGGCAAGGCTGTTAACTATCTTGCCAACAACTGGAACCGGCTGGAGCGGTACGTGGAAGCCGGCTTTTTACCGATCGACAACAATGCGGCCGAACGGGCGATAAAACCGTTCGTTATCGGTCGTAAGGCGTGGCTGTTCAGCGACACGCCCAAAGGCGCTACCGCCAGTGCTCAGATCTACAGCCTGGTGGAGACCGCCAAGGTCAACGGCCAAGAGCCTTATACGTGGCTACGCCACGTACTGGAGCAGTTACCACATGCGCAGTCGGTCGCGGATTATGAAGCGCTGCTGCCGTGGAACTGTTCGCCAGAGATACGACGTTAAGCCTGACCCTATCGTGGGGGGGGGGTGGATCGTACGCTATCGAGACCTTTCGATATCCTTTGCTGTACCGCCAAATCCACTCAACACGTAATAGACTCGGTACGTTTTTTGGGCCTCCAAAGCCCTGTAAAAACGGAAAATCCTACCCCCGGTACAAAAATAGTCCTACCCCTGGTACAGGTCAAAAATGGCTCACATGAGCACAGATGGGGCGTACTTCTCCATTTTCGTGGCATTTATGTGGCATTTGAATGGCACTTAAATACCACAGAAATAGGGCCCATCTTTTGTGCCACCTGAAATACCTGGCCTTGGCATTTTTATGCCACTGAAATAACCAAACTTTGGCATTTTTGTGCCACTAAAATAGCCAAACATTGGCATTCTTATGCCAGCAAAATGGTAGGTGAGCTATTTATGTGCCACAGGTAGAGAAATATACGGGGCACCGCGTCTGGGATCAGGTGGTAACTTTGAATGCGGGGTTCATGGAGCGCTTACGTTTCGTACGCTATGCCGACGATGCGAACATTTATGTGCGCAGTCGTCGCGCAGGTGAGCGGGTGATGGCCAGCGTTGAGCGATTCCTGAGGCAGCGCCTGAAACTGACGCTGAACCGGGAAAAGAGCCGAGTAGCCGGGTCGTGGATGTGTGATTACTTGGGCTATGGGATGAGCTGGCATCGACAGCCACGCTTACGAGTGGCAACGATGAGCTTGCGTCGCTTGCGCGACCGGCTCAGAGAGCTGCTGCGCGGAGCGCGGGGCCACAAGATGGCGAGTGTCATCGAGCGGATAAACCCAGTGCTGCGTGGCTGGGCAGGCTACTTCAAGCTAAGTCAAAGCAAACGGCCACTTGAGGAAATTGACGGCTGGGTGCGTCGCAAGCTTCGCTGCGTCGTCTGGCGTCAATGGAAGCAGCCCTCAACGAGGGCGCGTAACTTGATGCGCCTGGGGCTTAGCGAAGCGCGCGCCTGCATATCAGCGTTCAATGGTCGTGGCCCATGGTGGAGCTCAGGGGCATCTCATATGAATCAGGCATTGCCGAAGAAACTATGGGATCAACTTGGACTAGTCTCGGTACTGGATACGATAAACCGGCTTAACCGCATAGCTTGAACCGCCGTATACGGATCCGTACGTACGGTGGTGTGAGAGGACGGCGGATGTAAATCCGCCTCCTACTCGATCGGTTAAAACACGAGCATATAAAAAACGCCCGACCCCTCTAACTGTTGAGGTTAATTGAGCGTTATGAATCCCTCTGACAGCAGCATAGCTGCTAGCCACCTCGTTGGCGACACTCTCCAGCCACAGTGTACCTAATTGTATTTAGCTGCCCTTTTGAATCTTCATAGGTCATTGCGGCGGGCACCACTGCGCAGACTTTTGCAGGCCGCACCACACTGATCACCTTTACAACATCCACCTTCATCCCGTACTCGTATTCTTTCGCCACAGGGGCGCTTTTCCCCTGGCTAATTGCATACTGCTCCATGGCTTTAGCATTAGCCGCCATCATTTTTTCAAAGGCTTTGTCTCCTCCCCCTTCCGCCAATACGAGAGAGGATAACGTCAGAGCTCCAGCGAAAGTAACAATGTTCATGCACTTCATATCTAGTACCTCATATATTAACTGTTACAAGGATATCAATTCGAACATTGCGATGGCATAGCGCCTAGGTTACGAATGTGTAATAAAGCCGTAAAAAACCGCCACCGGAAACCGGAAGCGGTTTTTTTATACGCAGTACCACTACATTTCACCTGTCTCATCTTTAGCATCACTTGACACCACGGGCTCACTCTTTCCTTCTTTAGCTGCGTACTTCTCCATTGCCACGTCCTTGGCGGCCATCATTTTTTCGAAGGTTCTGTCCCCGCCGCCTTCGGCCAAAGCAACTGAAGAAAGGATTAAAGCACCCGCAAGAGCGCAGATTTGAGCAATTTTCATACTGACACCTCATATAGTTAACGCTAGTAGGGTATCAATTCGAACCTATCAACACGGTGGCGCCAAGATTACAGATTCGTTATGTAGCTCACATAAAAAAGCCCACTATCGAATCTCGATAGTGGGCTTTTAAAACTAAAGAATTATACGGCTTCTATTTTATCGTCTTCGGCTTCTTCCTCGTCTCGGCGGTGCGCCCATTGATAAAGCGCAGGCAATATCAGCAGGGTCAACGCAGTTGAGGATAGGATGCCCCCGATCACTACGGTAGCCAGGGGTCTCTGGACCTCTGCCCCCGTTCCGGTGGCCAGCGCCATCGGAATAAAGCCAAGAGAGGCCACCAGAGCTGTCATCAACACTGGGCGCAACCGGGTAAGAGCCCCTTCATTGATTGCGGAACTCAACGAATGTCCCTCTTCTCGAAGGTTGCGGATGAAAGCAATCATCACTAGACCGTTCAGCACCGCTACGCCCGACAATGCGATAAAACCCACACCCGCCGAGATCGACAGTGGAATGTCACGTAACCACAACGCCATGACTCCGCCCGTCAACGCGAATGGAATACCGGTGAACACCAATAGGCCATCCTTGAGGTTGTTGAACATCATGAACAAGAGTGCGAACACCATGAGCAGGGCCACCGGGACGACAATCTGTAGTCGCTTGGCAGCGGATTGGAGCTGCTCGAACTGCCCACCCCAGTTGGTCCAATAACCGGCCGGGATCTGCACCTCTTTATCAATGGCGCTGCTGGCCTCCTGTACAAATGAGCCGATATCCCGCCCACGCACGTTGGCGCTGACGATCACCAGACGCTTACCATTTTCCCGACTGACCTGGTTAGGTCCCAGCACCAGATCGAGGCTCGCCACTTCTGAAAGGGCAATAAACCCGATCTGATCGGCATTGCTGTTAAGCAGCGCCGGTACCGGGATTAGCAGTGTGGACAATCCCTCGAGATCCTTACGCATGGCGTCGGATAAACGCACTACCATATCGAATCGGCGGTCTCCCTCATACATCGTACCGGCTTGACGACCACCAACCGCCACCGCAATGGTGTCTTGTACGTCGCCAACGTTCAGTCCGTAACGCGCGGCTTTGTCGCGGTCGATGTTGATGGTCAGCACCGGCAGCCCCGATGTTTGCTCGACTTTGACCTCGGAGGCACCATTGATCTTCTGCATGGACGCAGCAATTTTTGCAGCGGTGCTGTTAAGGACCGCCATGTCATCACCGAAGACCTTCACTGCCACATCACTGCGCACACCTGAAATCAGCTCGTTAAAACGCAATTGAATAGGCTGAGAAAGCTCATAGTTGCTTCCGGGCATTCCAGCTGTAGCTTTTTGGATATCGGCTATCAACGCCTCCCTGGATTTATTCGGATCAGGCCATTGATTCTTCGGCTTGAGCATCACATAGCTGTCAGAGATGTTGGGTGGCATTGGATCGGAGGCAATTTCTGCTGTACCAGTACGAGCAAACATACGCTTGACCTCAGGTACCTTTGCCAACACAAGGTTTTCAAGACGTTGCTGCATTTCTACCGATTGCGTCAGGCTGGTACCTGGTACACGCAATGCTTGCAACGCGAAATCCCCTTCACTGAGACTCGGCACAAACTCGCTGCCCATTCGACTGGCGACCACACCGCACACTGCAATCACGCCTAGTGCTATGGCGAATGCCAATGATCGATGGCCCATGACCCATTCCAGCGCCGGGGCATACACCCGACGAGCGCCACGCATGATGATGTTCTCTTCTTCCTTCACCTTACCGGTGACGAACATCGCAATCGCCGCCGGGACAAAGGTCACCGACAACAGCATCGCGCCGAGCAAGGCGATCACCACAGTAAACGCCATGGGGTGAAACATTTTTCCTTCGACGCCGGTGAGGGCAAAAATCGGCAGGTACACGACCATGATGATCAACTGGCCGAAAATCAGCGGTCGGCGTGCTTCCTTGGCCGCCGCGAACACTTCGTGAAAGCGTTCGGAGCGGGTGAGGATGCGTCCGTGGTGTTGCTGTGCATGGGCCAGACGACGGATGGCGTTTTCGACAATGACCACCGCGCCATCAACGATGATGCCGAAGTCCAACGCTCCGAGGCTCATCAGGTTGGCGCTGACCTTGTTGGTAAACATGCCAGTGAATGTGAATAGCATCGCGAGCGGGATCACCATGGCAGTGATCAGAGCCGCGCGAATGTTGCCAAGGAACAGGAACAGAATCGCGATTACCAGGATCGCACCTTCAATCAAGTTCTTCTTAACGGTGGCAATTGCCTTGTCCACCAAATTGGTACGGTCATAGACGGTGACTGCCACCACCCCTTTTGGCAGTGAGCGGTTGATTTGCTCAAGCTTGCTGGCAACGGCTTGGGCCACGGTGCGGCTGTTCTCACCGATCAGCATGAACACTGTGCCGAGCACCACTTCACGACCGTTTTCGGTCGCGGCCCCCGTACGCAATTCACGGCCGATGTCCACGGTTGCGACGTTCTTGACGCGGATAGGCGTGCCATCGACGTTGGCCATGACGATATTGGCGATATCGTCGGTGGTCGCTACTTGGCCAGGTGCGCGAATCAGTAACTGTTCGCCACTGTGCTCGATGTAACCGGCACCGACGTTGGCGTTGTTGCGCTCCAGCGCTGTTACAAGGTCAGTCAGAGTCAGCTTGTAAGCCGCCAAGCGTTTTGGATCGGGCGCAATCTGGTACTCCTTGGCGAACCCGCCAATGGTATTAATTTCGGCGACCCCGGGAACATTGCGCAGCTGAGGCTTGATGATCCAGTCTTGGATCACCCTCAGGTCGGTCGGTGTATAGGGACTGCCGTCCTCCTTGACGGCACCTTCTTCAGCCTCGACCGTCCACAGGAAAATTTCACCCAGACCGGTTGAGATCGGCCCCATGACGGCTTCCACACCCTCGGGCAGTTGCTCCTTGGCCACCTGCAACCGTTCGTTGACCAATTGCCGGGCGAAGAACAGGTCAGTGCCTTCCTTGAAGATCACTGTGACTTGCGACAAACCCGAGCGTGACAGCGAGCGAGTTTGTTCTAAAGCCGGCAAACCAGCCATTGCAGTTTCGATGGGAAACGTGATGCGCTGCTCGGTTTCCAGTGGTGAAAAACCTGCTGCGCCCGTGTTGATTTGCACCTGGACGTTGGTGATATCGGGAACGGCGTCGATCGGCAGCTTCTGGTAGCTGGCTATACCGAGGCCGGCCATGAGGAGAACCGCAAGCAGCACGATGATGCGCTGCTCGATGGCAAATTGGATCAGGCGTTCGAACATGAGAACCTTCTCGTGGAAGTGGCGGATCAGTGGGCGTGTGTAGCCGAGGCTTTACCCAGTTCTGATTTCAGAATGAAACTGCCGGCAGCGGCGACTTGAACACCGGGCTCCAGGCCCTCCGTGATCTCGACCAAACCTGCTGAACGGCCGCCTGTCTCCACTGGCTGAGCCTTAAACCCGTCGTCCGTTCGAACGAAAACAGTTGGCTTGTCCTCGACCGTCTGGATAGCCGCTTCTGGTACTGCGACCTTTGTTTGCCGAGTATCAGTGTCAACCTGCACGGTCACGAATAGCCCGGGACGCCATGCACCTTGTGGATTGGCCAAGGTCACGCGGACCGTGGCTGTACGAGTTTGCTCGCCCAACAAACTGCCTACATAGGCCACGGTTCCAGTGACTTCGGCATTCAGTTCCGGCGCACTGACCGTGACCGACTTGCCCACCAGTACCTTGTTTAAATCCTTTGGCGAGACACCAAAGGTCACCCACACACGCGACAAGTCGGAGAGGGTGAAGGCATTAGTGGTTTCGCTGACAACCTCACCGAGGCCCAAGTGTTTCTCAACGACAACCCCGTCAAACGGCGCACGCAATTCATATCGGTTACCCCCGCTGGTGACCGAGCTGCCACTGAGTACGCTGATTTTTTGTCGAGCATTGCTGAGGGCGATTTCGGCTTCTTGCAAAGCCTGGCGGGCTTGCAGGAAATCCTGTTCGGCAGAGATTTTGTCCTGCCATAACTGTCGCTCTCGCTCGTAGGTAGTACGGGCCAACTCAAGACGACGTTGCGCCGCGGCTTGTTCACTACGCTGATCAGAAATTTGTTGGCTGGCGATCACGGCCAGCAACTGGCCTTTTTTCACCGGTTGACCAAGATTGACATGGACCGACTCGACGACACCGGGTACGCGGGGCACCACATGCGCAGTGCGGTCTTCATCAAAACGGATTTCTCCAGGAAAGGGCAATGAAAGGCTAATACTCTGCGCCTTGGCTTCGACCAACTGGATGCCGGCTGAGCTGATCTGCTCTTCGCTCAGAGTCAAGTGACCTTCTTCCGCTTCGCCTTCGACGTGTTCGCCCTCGGCCGATTTCTTGCCAGTAGTTTCATCGCCGTGATCGTCATGGCCTTTGCCCTCCTGAGCCTGAGCCTGAGCCTCGGCTGAGAGCACCGATGGGCTGCCCATCCACAACGAGCCGATGCCTATACCCACCGTCAAGGTCAGTGCAGTGACGAGAATTAGTTTTTTATCCATGGAAACTCCCTGCGCAGCCCAGTCGGCAGTCACGGATTACCGTGGTATTGCGATGCTGAGCAGCGGTAAAAAAAGCGTTATATGAAATTCACGGAGTGCGAGTGAGAAGGGCGACATCTCCGAAAATTCGCTCGATGCGCACCCAGGCGTCTGTCGCCTCGGCGATAGCCTGGATGTATTGCGTGCGGGCGCTAATCAAGGTGCGCTGAGCATCGAGTACGTCGAGGAAGTTAAACTTGCCCATTTCGAAACCTCGGGTAGCGGTGTCGACGGCACTTTGCGCGGCAGGCAGGATGGTTTGATTGAACGACGCGACTTCAGTGTTAGCCGTCACCCACTGATCCAGGGTGGTCTGGATTTCTGTGCGCAGGCGTAACTCACTGGCATTGCGAAGGTCGCGGGCCTGATCAGTTCGGCGGGCAGCTGCCAGTACATTGCCCTGGTTACGATTGAATAACGGGATGGGCATAGACAGCCCCACGACATTCACCCGCTCGCGCTCGCGCTCGTCGTATTGGCTCCCGATACTCACGGTGAGGTCGGGAATTCGCTGAGCCTTCTCCAGGCCAAGGGAGGCTTCCCGCTGATCTATTTGCAGTTTTGCCAATCGTAGTTCCGCGGTTTCACCTATGCGATTAAGCAGCAGTGACGAATCCGGTACGGTTGGTATCGACCGGCCTGGATCACCCACAGACACGAATGCAGGCAAAGGCGCGCCCATGACCTGAGCGAGTCGCTGGTAGGCACTGGCCTCATCCCGCTCAGCCCGCCTCAGCTCCAGACGCACTTCTGATAGCTGAACCTCTGCGCGAGTACCTTCAACGGGTGAGGATTTACCACTCTTGATGCGACCTTGCGCTACACGCAAACCGCGCTCGGCGAGCTCAATTGATTGACGTGATAACAGCAGCCTTTGCTGAGCCGTCGAGGAGCTGTAAAACGCCTGAATGACATCGGCACGCAGAACATTGCGTTTGCGTTCCAATTCAATCCCGGCCGCGTCTTGAGCTCGACTGGCCACTTCGATCCTAGCCCCGCGCTTACCGCCAAGCTCGATCGGCTGGTTGATCATTACCGTCGTAGTGCGCGAGTTTCGCCGAGTATCTTCAGCCTCCCAGGAAACCTCAGGGTTAGGGATCAACCCTGCCTGCTGTCGCTCTCCCTGAGCAATACCAGTCTCCCACTGCGCTGCAGCCAGATCAGGATTGTTGGCAAAAGCAGTTTCAAGCGCCTGATCCATTGTGAGCATTTGAGCGGTCGCCGCAAACAAAGGACTAGTCAAAAGCGCAAGGATCGAAATGAGACCTGCTCTTAGCATGGTCTTGTGCGTGATTGGGTGAGCAATAAGCTTTCTACACCGAAGTAATTCCATCATTCCTTAAAACCTTTAAAACTAAAACAAAAAGAATTTCCCATGAGGCAAATATAAATCTGCGCACCTATCAACAAGGTGACTGAAAAATTACAAATACGTTATCTAGCGGATAAGCCTCACTTAATGCATTAGGATTAAGTCCAATAAGTGCTCGCGCCACGCAACAACCCTAAACAAAAAAAGGCAGACGGCCCTAGTACTTTAGGAGGCGAAATCCGCATGAAAAACCTTGAAAAATTTTAAGACTCCTATGTTTCCCAGCAATTAAAGATGTAGCCAGAACCGAGCTTATAACAGATGAATAAAATTTTTAAATCAGGTTCTGCGAACATAAAACATTTCGAAACACTTAATAGAGGGTGAATTCCTATGCGTATCCTTGTGATAGAGGACGAGCCAAAGACTGCTGAGTACTTACATCAAGGTCTGACTGAAAGTGGCTATATTGTAGACTGCGCATCGACAGGGGCTGATGGTCTCCATCTGGCACGTCAGCAAAATTATGATCTGGTATTACTTGACGTAAATCTCCCTCAGATGCACGGATGGGACGTTCTTGAAAATATTCGGCAGACTAGTAGTACCAGGGTAATGATGCTGACTGCACGAGGACGCCTGGAAGATAAAATCAAAGGATTGGATCTGGGGGCCGATGACTATCTGGTCAAGCCATTTGAATTCCCAGAGTTGCTTGCAAGAGTACGCACGTTAATGCGCCGCAGCGAACATATTCCAGTTCCAGAGGTATTAAAAGTTGCTGATCTTGAACTCGATCAAGGCAGGCATCGCGCATTCCGCGGAAAACAACGCATAGATCTGACGACAAAAGAATTCGCGCTGCTCCATCTGTTGATGCGTCAATCTGGAGAGGTGTTATCTCGCACTCAAATCATCTCTTTAGTTTGGGACATGAATTTTGATTGCGACACCAACGTAGTCGAAGTTTCGATACGAAGATTAAGAGCTAAAATAGATGATCCATTTGAAACTAAATTAATCCATACCCTCCGCGGCGTAGGCTATGTACTGGAGGCGAGAAAATGAAGCAGGTCAGCCTGTCGATGCGGCTGGGGTTGGCAGTTAGCATTATGGGAGCAGTACTAGTAGTGTTTTTAGCGATACTGGCTTTTTTAGCGCTTACCCACGAACTTGATTCACGCGCAAAAAATAGCTTAGAAAAGAAGATGAGTCAGATTGAGCACAGTTTACTGATGGATATCAGTGCCCGTGACATGAGTTTAAAACCTCATGTGCTATTAGATCAAGTGCTGGGGCACGACAATCTTAACCTGACCATCTTTGATGATGACAATATGAGTAAACCTCTCCTGAGTTTTGGAGCAGATATACCTGAAGTATCTACGAATGAAACCGGAATAGCCGTCAGCAATAAGTTGTCGTACTATTCCCCAGCCGAGGAGACCGGAGGCCACATCCTCACAGCCTCTAAACTCATGAAATTAAAAGATGGTGAGTTCGTATCGGTCTTGCTTTCTATTGATCGCTCGAATGATGAAACGCTATTGAGCTCCTATTTGAGTTCAACCATTGTAGCGGTTCCACTGTTGTTGATTCTGATTGGTATCAGCGCTTGGGCTATTGTGCAACGTGGCTTATCCCCTCTCCGGGAATTCCGTAAAGTTGCAGCAATGGTATCGGCCCAGGATTTAAGTCATCGGCTCTCCGTTGTCAATATGCCCCAAGAGCTCAGTGAGCTTGCTCATGGCATAAACTTCATGCTGAACCGTCTTGATAGCGGAGTTCAACAACTATCGCAATTTTCTGATGACTTGGCGCACGAGTTGCGGTCACCGATTACGAACCTTATGGGGAAAGCACAGGTAACTCTTTCTCGAGAACGCCCGGCAACAGAGTACAAGGCTGTTTTAGAGTCATGCACCGAGGAACTAGGGCGAGTCACTAGAATTGTTTCAGACATGCTTTTCTTGGCCCAAGTAAGTCATCCGGCCGCACTCGTGCCGTTTGAAAGCATTTTACTAGAGGATGAAGCGCTAAAAGTCATTGACCTTTTCTCTCTATCGGCTGAGGAAAAGAGTGTTGGTATAACTGTCAGCGGTTGGGGAAAAGTTCTAGGTGACCGACTCATGATTCAGCGGGCTATTTCCAATCTTTTATCAAATGCCATTCGTCACTGCCCAGCAGGGCAGTCCATTGCTATAGCGATTGAAGCGCAATCTGAAAAAGTCTCCCTATCAATAAGTAATCCTGGGGTAGGAATTGAGCACCAGCATTTGTTCCATATTTTCGATCGTTTCTATCGTGTGGATAACAGTCGCTCACGAGCTGAAGGTGGTACTGGATTAGGGTTGGCCATTGTCCGATCCATCATGAGCCTCCATCAGGGAACGGCAGATGTCCATAGTATGCCGGGCCATCTGACAGTTTTTCGACTTGCATTTCCAAAATATAATGCACAAAGCAACTTAAAAGCCCAAAAACCAAGGGAGTGATTTTAGTAAAGCCGTAACTAAAATCACGACAAACAATAGTCTAAGAACGCGACTCCGAAAATCCATAGAGCATAGATAGCGCGGGGTACTTACAAATCGCAAAGCGAGATCAACTCCCTTTGGTACATCCTGCCAGTCTCCCCCAAAAAATGCGTGCAGCATTAAATTGACTATCTGCGCTGTAACACTTCGAAACGATTCCTCATAGATATCAGCCGAGCGGAGCTTGGCTTCTGGCTGAAATAAATGTACGGGAGTCGCGCATTAACATGCCTGCGACATATAGTCGCAAATACTTTTATCGTAAAATGTCCTCCTCCTGTTGACCCTGTAGCAGCTTCAGGCTTGATACTGACCACTTGAGCAATGCGCGGTTTTGAGATTTTTATGATCGAATAGTTCTACATCATTTCTTAGTCGGGCACTTAAATAAACTTCGAAATTTTATTATTCAATTCATATTACATAGGGCGGCACTACCATGCGAATGCTTGTAGTTGAGGATGAGCTTAAAACTGCCGAATACCTGCATCAGGGTTTGACTGAAAGCGGCTATATAGTAGACCGGGCGGCGAATGGTACGGATGGACTTCACCTTGCGCGTCAACAAACCTACGACTTGGTAATACTTGACGTCGATCTACCACAACTTGATGGCTGGGGTGTGCTCGAGCGACTGCGCCAAAGCAGTAACACCCGGGTCATGATGCTAACCGCTCGCGGGCGCCTGGCGGACAAGATCCGCGGCCTGGACCTGGGTGCCGATGACTATCTGGTCAAGCCATTCGAATTTCCGGAACTGTTGGCCCGGGTACGAACTTTAATGCGTCGCAGCGAACAAGTTTCCATCCCTGAGGTCTTGAAAGTCGCCGATCTGGAACTCGACCAGGGCCGCCATAGGGCCTTCCGGGGCGAGCAGCGCATCGACCTGACGACCAAGGAGTTTGCTTTGCTGCACCTTTTGATGCGCCAGTCGGGTGAGGTGCTTTCCCGTACCCAGATCATTTCATTGGTCTGGGACATGAACTTCGACTGCGACACCAATGTGGTCGAGGTTTCAATCCGCCGCCTGAGGGCCAAGATTGATGATCCTTTTGACAAGAAGCTAATCCATACCCTGCGCGGCGTTGGCTATGTACTGGAGGCCCGGGAATGAAGTCGGCAAGCCTGTCGATGCGGCTGGGTTTGGCGGTGAGCATTATGGGCGCATTGTTGGTGTTATTTCTGGCGGTTCTTGCGTTCCTCGCGCTAACGCATGAGTTAGATAAACTGTCAAAAGACAACTTGAGCGAGAAAATGCGGCAAATCGAGCACAGTCTTTCGCTGTATGAAAAACCTGTCGACATCAACATTAAACCGCACGTTTTGCTGGATCAGGTGATGGGGCATGACCACCTCAACCTTACAATTTATGACCTGATAAATATGAGGACGCCGCTCTTGAAGTCAGGCTTTGGCTTGACGGACCCCAGGGTGGAGTTGAAGGCGGCAGGGGCTGCCGCCGACAAGGTGTCGTACTCCCGAAGCACCGATGATCAGGGCCGGCACTTCCTGACTGCATCCAGACTGATCCGCTTGCCGAACGGTACGAATGTCGCCGTATTGCTGTCGCTTGATTGCGCCAACGATGAAGCGCTGCTCAGCACATATCTAAGCTCGACGATCATGGCCTTGCCGTTGCTGCTGCTACTTATCGGCCTCAGTGCCTGGGCAGTGGTAAAACGGGGGCTCGCGCCGCTGCGGGAGTTTCGCAAGGTGGCCGCCATGATCTCTGCTCAGGACCTCAGCCATCGACTCTCGGTGGTCAAGATGCCGCAGGAGCTCAGCGAACTGGCCCATGGCATCAACTTCATGCTGCACCGACTAGACAGCGATGTTCAGCAGTTGTCGCAGTTCTCCGATGACTTGGCCCACGAACTACGAGCACCCATTTCCAACCTGATGGGCAAAGCCCAGGTGACGTTGTCCCGGGAGAGGTCGGCCGAGGAGTACAAAGCGGTTTTGGAGTCCTCCACCCAAGAGCTTGGGCGCGTAGCCCGGATTGTCTCGGACATGCTTTTCCTAGCGCAGGTCAGTAATCCCGCTGCGCTGGTCCCGTTTGAGACCATTGCGCTGGAGGATGAAGCCTCGAAGGTCATCGATCTGTTTTCCCTGTCGGCGGAAGAGAAACATGTCAGCTTGAGCGTTACGGGCAGTGGGTCGACCATTGGTGATCGGCTGATGATTCAGCGGGCCATTTCCAACCTGATGTCCAACGCAATACGCCATTGTCCAGCAGGCCAAGCCATCTCAATCACCATCGAAGTCCATGCCACAGAAGTCTCGCTACATGTAGCCAACCCAGGCGCAGGTATTGAACCTCAACACCTACCGCACTTATTCGATCGCTTTTATCGAGTTGACACTCATCATTCGCGCGCTAAAGGAAGTACCGGGCTTGGTTTAGCCATTGTGAAATCAATCATGAGTTTGCATCAGGGAGTCGCAGAAGTTAATAGCTGCCCGGGCAAGATCACGACCTTCAAGCTGGGTTTTCCAAACATCCATGGACACACCAACTGGTGACACCAACCATAGAAAAAAAAGCCCTTATTCACGTCATCCGTTCATTCGTGCGTGTTACGACACACACCCATAATTTAGTATTCAATAGTGTGAAACTTTCCAGCTGAGTCCTCATAGGTCATTCGAAAAGGTACAATGTTGCAAAAGCGAATTGGTGGGGTCGTACTCACCACTTTACCACTTTTGCGATATCAAGCTTCATTCTATAGCAGTATTTCTGAACTTCCGGAGCGGTCCAGCCTTTTTTGCGCGGCGTAGGCGGCCATTGCTTTCTGATTTGTTTCCATGGCGTTGCCAACGTTGCGATCACCACGACTTTCAGCAAAAATTATTGAAGGCAATGACAGCGTCAGCGCACAGTATGTTTAACAGGCTCATAGCAGAGTCTTAGAAGTATCAGAATCAGCCATGAGCAGTACCGCCGCACCCCGGAGACGATTAGGAATCTAATAGAACTGAATTTTAGAGTAAATATTTGTGCATTCTGAATTTAAATTCAATGCCGATTATAGCGCACAACTTAAAAAATTAATAGAACTCAATGATCGCGCGTTTCGAGAACATATCCAACACCGCGCAAGGTATGGATCAGCTTGTTGTTGAAAGGATCATCAATCTTGGCCCGAAGCCTTCTCATTGCTACCTCAACAACATTGGTGTCGCAATCAGCATTCAGCCCCCAGACAGAGGACATGATTTGCGTGCGCGACAGCGTCGTACCAGTCTGGCGCATCAAGAGATCTAGCAAGGCGAACTCCTTATTGGTCAGTTCAATCCGCTGTCTGGCGCGAAAGACCCGGTGTCTACCCAGATCGAGTTCCAGGTCGCCGACACATAGTACGTCGGGCAATGCCGACAATTCAGTGCGACGCATCAGAGTACGTACTCGGGCCAACAGTTCTGGAAACTCAATTGGTTTGACCATGTAATCGTCGGCGCCTAGATCGAATCCTTTGATTTTGTCCTCCAGACTACCGTTAACGGTAAGTATCATGATGGGCGCAATAATGACCTTGCGAATACTTACAAGCAGACCCCAGCCGCCCCGTTGCGGTAAGTTTGCATCGAGCACTACAAGATCATACGCCTGTTGGGAGACTAAGCGTAAGCCATCGATTCCGCTGGCGACGCAATCAACGACAAATCCACTTTCGGTCAGCCCCTGGTGTAAATAATGGGCGGTTTTCAGCTCGTCTTCTATTATCAAAATACGCATTTTTTATAAAATCTCGACACTAAATATAAAATATCCTTATACTCGCATAGATAACTTCACTCGTACATTTTAGGCTTTAGTCAGTAAGAAGTTATCACGTATTTTTCGAGCCTCCTCTACGCAATCGAGGTAAAACATACAAGCTTCCACACTAAATAGATCTTAGACGAATTGTCCGCGGCTGAGGGGCTTATAACAAATTTGTAATTCTTCAGTCACCATTCTGATAACTTCTCAGCAGTACATTGAGCGTGCAAAAAATCTACGCGTCATAGGATCCTGCGGACGTGTCGACTTCTGATCGAATCCAGCCGCCTGAAATCGATGCTCGCAGTTTTTTAGACCATCAAATATTTATTAGTGAACAAACAAGCTGCGCGTTTTGGGGGCGTAAATCCCCCGGTGTCAGGATAGTTGTCGCCTCTCCGAATTTTCCTAAAAAAGCACATCGGGGGCGGAAAGAGACTGGTCGTGCCGTATTATTCACCTGAACGCAGAGCCGCATTACTCAAGATGCTGCTTCCCCCGCTGAACCTGTCGATGGCCGAGGTCTCCCGGCGCGAAGGGGTCAGCGAAATGTCTTTGTCCAACTGGCGCAAGCAGCTCAGTTCTGAAGGAAATGCAGTGTCCGAAAACAAGCAATCGACTCAGAGCTGGTCAGCCGAAACCAAGTTTGCTGTCGTCCTTGAAGCGTCCGGTTTGTCCGAGATCGAGCTGGGCGAGTATTGCCGCCGCAAAGGCCTTTACCCCGAGCAAATCACGGCCTGGCGACAAGCCTTCATCACCGGCCAGAAATCGGAAAAGGCCCAGCAAAAAGACGACCGCGAGCAAGCCCGCAAGGACAAGAAACGCATCCAGGAACTTGAGCGCGAACTGCGCCGCAAAGACAAGGCGCTCGCTGAAACAGCCGCGTTGTTGGTGCTGCGAAAAAAGCTCAACGACTACTGGGGGATTGCCTCATGAAAAAGATTTTCATTAGTTTGGGGTGTCTGGCGGTTTGGCTAGTCGCGGATCGCCAACTAGCTGACCAGAACGTTCAGGGTCACTGGTGCATCCACGAGTTGCACCGCGCCCTTGGCGATTTTTTCTTACCTAAAACATAGTGACACTCCGGTGGCAGTTCGCGCCTGGATACGTCGAGATATTCCGGAGTACCCATGAATAACAAAGTACCCATTCGCAGTTGGGAAATCACACTCGGTAGTAACCAGTTAATCCTTGCAGTTTCAACTTGGCTTCTATTGTTGAGTAACTGGCCATTTTGGCGAGCTGTATGGCAAGGCGTGGGAGGCCTACAGGACGGAAACACCATATTCGTGCTTAGCCTGCCTTGGTTTGTGTTGATTTGGCTATACATATTGCTCAGCGTGATGGCTTGGGGGCACTTGATAAAACCTGTGCTAGCTATCGTGCTGCTGGTTGCGGCAGCAACGAGTTACTTTATGAATAGCTATGGCATAGTAATTGATTACAGCATGCTAACGAATGTGATGCAAACGGACAGTTCCGAGGCCATGGACCTACTGAACTGGGAACTACTGCTGTGGATGCTGGGCTTTGGTGTTATTCCGTTGCTGATTATCACTCGAGTCCGTTTGATCCAACGATCGTGGTCCCGCGCACTTGCTCATCGATTGATGGGTATGGCGGTCGCGCTAACCTGCTTGGCGATCATCGTATTTACGCTTTATCAATCCTATGCATCGCTGATGCGTAACCATCGCGAACTCCGATTGATGTTGGTTCCGTCGAATGTGGTTTCGGCAATCCATGGGTATACGCGTCGCCAGCTAGCAGTTCCCACCGAATTAAAAATCATTGGTGCTGATGCCCGCCGTGAAGAAGCTACTGTTGATGTACGCAAACCACGGCTAACGGTACTGATGGTGGGTGAAACCGCTAGGTCCGCGAATTTCTCCCTCAATGGCTATACCCGGGATACCAATCCGGAATTAGCCAGTCGTGGTGTCTTAAGTTTTACCAATGTCAGCTCATGTGGAACAGCTACGGCCGTTTCTTTACCCTGCATGTTCCTGGACGTGGGTAAAGAAGGATACAAAGACGGTATGGCGCTGCGTAGAGAAGGACTATTAGACGTATTGCAGCGGGCCGGTGTATCGGTAATTTGGAGAGACAATAACTCAGGTTGCAAAGGTATTTGCGACCGAGTACCAAATGAAAAATTGAACAATCAGAAAACGCTGGGATTATGCAGAGCCGACGAGTGTTACGATGAAATTTTATTGCAAGATTTACAAGCATACTTGGATCAACAGCAGCGGGATTCAATCGTGGTGCTACACATGAAAGGCAGTCACGGCCCATCCTATTTCAAGCGCTATCCACCAGCGTTCGAACGATTCGGGCCCGTTTGCGACAATAACCAACTTGAACGTTGTACGCGCGAAAGCATTGTCAGTGCCTATGATAACAGTCTTGGTTATACGGACTACGTACTTGGGCAAACGATCGACCTGCTAAAGCGTAACGCTGAACGTTTTGATACAGCGATGCTTTATGTCTCTGATCACGGTGAGTCCCTCGGAGAGAATGGGCTTTACTTGCACGGACTTCCTTATGCCATGGCTCCCAGCGAGCAGACTAGTATCCCCATGATACTCTGGATCTCCAAAGACATGCAGTCGCGTCAAAACCTCAATCCTCAATGTTTGAAGGAACAACGTGGTGTATCGCTGTCCCATGACAACTTATTCCATTCTGTATTAGGGTTGATGGGTATTCAAACTTCAGCATATCGCCAAGAGCTAGATCTGTTCAGTACCTGCCAAGCCAAAGCGTTGACACCATTAAAGCTCGCACAAACATCTGAGCATCACCCAGTAAAAATACCAAAATAAGGGGGGGCTGCGACAAAAATCTAAAATCACCCTGTCGGACTGCTGCGACGGGGATGCGGTCGCTAGCTCTGAATGTCCTCACTGTCGTCCATAACCTCAACGCTCACGATCAGGCCAAATTTTTGGCCTTCAGCACGCAGGGCGCGGAAGAGATTTAATTCAAGCTCGGTCAGCGTCGCGAAATCGGGGCCGTGCAAATCCGTGCTTGCCCGGTCCGGAACCGATTGGGCTAACTTGTGCATTGCTTCGTGGCCGTTTTCAGTGGCATTAGGCTTGGTTTGATCGTTCATCGGGCTAGCTCTCGTTCATTTAGCGACTAAAAAAAGACCAGGAATAATCCCGGCCTTTTTCTATGGTCGCACCGGCCTCTCTAGCGGCCGGCGTTCATCAGATTTTGTTGACCTTCCTGTTCTGAAGCTTGGCGCCTTCCTCCTGCGATAGCTCCCCCTTCACTTTGCCAACACCGCGCGCATAGGACACTTCGTAGCATTGCCCTACTACGTTTAACGACCTGCATTTGAAAACGCGCCGACCTGCAATCAAGGCGTTTTCCGACCAGGATTAACTGCGACTGTCCGGCCCGGCCAGCATTAGCTGCAAATGACGGGGTTTATAGGTAGATGATCAAAGGCTGCATCAGCTCCTATATGGGCACGCGTAGAATCCAGAAAAGTCGCACGTTGAGGCCCAAGCAACCACTGCCTACCCTGCTTCGAGCAAACGCGTGGGGCCTACAGCTTTGAGGCCCACTACGCTATGTGCGGGCTCGGTCTCGCCCAAAGGGTTCGGTCAACTGACCAAGGTAACCTTTGGGATAGTCCCTCTCACGCAAGCCGACATTGGCGTCGACCTGCTTTCCTGTACTGTCGTAGAACGTCCCAAATAGCCGATCCCACACCATCAGAAATTCGCCGATCTGCTGGTACGCCCCTGTGCGCAGGGCCTGGCCAACTTGCCGGATTTGTTGACCAAGACGTCTGCAGCGCTAAAAACATGAACCGGCTGGTGCCAAATTACCCCTGAAAGTGGGTATTTTTGGATGCAATTCAACACATGATGGGCTATCGCCGTGATCCTAAGCGCGGTCACCTATGTGACCTTGCGCTATCTCGCCCCACTCAAGAATGCCGCCCCTGAAGCAGATCCTAAAGACCGACGGGGTGCTCAATGAGTCGGTGATGCGGTTCGAGCCGCTGTCATGGTTGCAGAAGTTGGCAGACGCGATCAGTGCCGGCGCCCACCAAGCAGCCGGCCGACCCTCGGCAGAATCACGGGCGCGGCAATGAGGACAAGGGTACCGATCACCCAGAGAACAATAATCGCCGGCTTCACGATGACTCGGAGCAAGGCGATGGCTTGTCCCAAAAAGCCGCTAACGTTGAGATTATCGACGACACTGCCAACCTCCTTGCCGGCTCCGGTCGCGAGGCCCTTCCCGCCGTCCACCAGGAGGCCGGCATTGGCCGCCACCCAGCCGAGGACGGGATCAACCAGGGCATAACCGACCCAGGCGAGAAGCGACCACAGAACGAGGCCGACAAGAACGACAGCCATCGGCAGTTTTCTCGGCAGGCTCGGACGCGCATCATAATCGACCGGCTCCCCCGTCATCTTCGGATCGCGATCGTTTCTCCGATAGTAACTATCGCGATACCCGCGGTCATGGTGGCCATGTTTTCCCATCTCGGTCTCCGTTTTTCGCCGGGGCAAGATTTCCAGGGAAACCGGCCCGTTCTTCAAGCACGTCCACCCGCAGCGCCAACCATCGCCGTCGCGTTCGTCCGGCCGGTTGTCCAGTCGCCTTCCCCTGCTAGCACTATAGCCTTAATTCGCACTCAGCCTCACGCAGGTTCTGATCCTCGATCTGGATCGTCGCATGTGTCAGGCCGAAACCGGTCTTCATCGCCTCATTTGCGCTGATAAGCGTCATCCGCGCCTGGGCCATGTCGGCCACGACCAGGTGGCAGCTCATGGCGTCGATGCCGGAGGTTATCGTCCAGACATGAAGATCGTGGACGGCTGTCACGCCGGAAATGTCCAGCAACTTTCGCTCCAGCAGCGCTATATTGACTTGGGGCGGCGTGCCTTCCATCAGGATGTGGATTGCCTGCTTCAACAATATCCACGTGCGCGGAATGATAAAAAGCCCGATGCCAGCGCCGATGATCGGATCGGCCAGCGTCCAGCCGGTGAGCATGATGACGCCTGCGGCGACGATGACGCCGAGCGAGCCCAGCATGTCGCTGAGCACCTCGAAATAGGCTCCCTTTACATTGAGGCTTTCCGACGACCCGGCGGACAGGAGCCTCATGCTGATCAAGTTGACCACAAGCCCGACCACCGCCACGGCAAGCATCGGTCCAGCTAGAATTTCCGGCGGGTTCAGGAAACGCTGATAGGCCTCGTAGAAGATATAAACGGTCAGTAGAAGGAGCACGACGGCATTCGTAAGCGCCGACAGTACCTCCATGCGAGCAAAACCGTAGGTTTTCTGCGGCGTCGCCGGGCGTTCCGCAAAACGGACGGCGATCAGCGCCAGGGCAAGGCCGCCAGCGTCGGTCAGCATGTGCGCCGCATCCGCGAGGAGCGCAAGGCTGCCCGTCCACAGGCCGCCGATCACCTCAACCACCATGAACGTCGTGGTGAGGGCGAGCGCCCCTACGAGTCTGCTCTTATGCCGTCCCGCTGCGGTTCCGGGCGGAACTGCCACCGCGTGTGAATGCCCTGCGCCCATGTTTGATCCTCAGTAATCAGTGGAAGGGCGCCGCAGCGGTCCCGAAGCAAAGATCTCAGTCGAAGAGATCTGACAGGAATGATCGCTTGCGACGGTGTCCTCCGTGCCCCGAACCATGACCGTCATCGTAGTAGCCTTGGGACGGACTAGGCTGCCCCTGTTGCGGTGCGGGCTTCGGTGCGTAGGTTTGGGTTTGAGCGGGGCCAGCGTCGGCGCTGCGCTCGATGATCTTGTCGAGCTCGCCTCGATCCAGCCAAACGCCACGGCATTTCGGACAATAGTCGATCTCGATGCCCTGGCGCTCGCTCATGACCAGATCGACCCTGCAGGCAGGACAAAGCAGCCCATGTCCCTGGCCCTCCGGACGTGTATTTGCGACATCTACCATCTTCATCTCCTCGTGTTTGCTCGGCGAAGCTAGGTTTTCGCGAGCCTGATCATCATTATAGGCTCTCTAGCTGTAACGACCTGTATTTGAGAACGCCCCGACCTGCATTCCATCGTCGCCAGCCAGCATTAGCTGCAAATGACAGGGCTCAGACCGGCAAGCCCGCTGCCAGCATCTTGTCGCGTAATTCGACGGCCCGAGTCGGGTCGAGTGTGTTACTGAACAACGCCTTGATTCGGTGGGCCTGGCATCCTCACTCCGGCAGGCTTGAAGCACCGGCTGTGTGCAGGGCATGTCCTCTCGATCTACCTGGATGTGCTGTCCGATGAGGTACGTGCCTTGCGGATGAGCGGAGCCGCGAGGCTGATGGAGATACTCCCTGCCGACGTTGTTGCGATAGTCGAGGCGTTGAGTACGTCGGGGCATGCAGCTGTCCAGTTGCAGGCACAGGTACGTCAGCTGTTGCGGCTTCCCGATCCGCCAATCCGCGATCCGCGCCTGACCAAAGTCACCGCAACGCTGCGCGAAGGCCAAATGGGGCGTGAGGTAATGGCTGCGTTGGTGCATCTATCCCCGACACGCTTTTCCCATTGGTTCGTGGAGCAAACAGGTGTGCCATTGCGCAGTTACGTCAAATGGCTGCGCCTCACCCAAGCCCTTCAACATATGGCTCAAGGGGGCCGGTTGACCGAAGCCGCGCATGCGGCGGGCTTTTCCGATTCGGCGCATTTCTCCCGGACATTCAGAATGCTGCTGGGCATCGATCCGTCCTCTGCCCTAGCTGAGGTAGGGCTCCAGGCGTCATAGCTCTTTCGTTCAAGTCGAACGACGTCCTCTCCACATACCATGAAGGCTCTCTACACAGGAGCTGAGCGATGTCCACTTCCCTTCAATTTGCCCTGCGCTGGTTGAGTTACCCGCTCGTGTTTGGTGGCAGCGCTGCCTTCATGGTCAGGGCCTTGTACGCCGGTGTGCCGTATTGGCCCAGCACACCCTTGGTTGCCGCAGTCGGTCTTTTGGCTGTGGCGGCGCTGGAACGCATCCAACCTTTCCGCCAGGGCTGGCTGGAGGATCACCAGGACACCCTGACCGACCTGGTGCATATGCTAGTGAATCTTTCCGTCATCCAGTTCACCGCCGAAAACTTGGCTAGGCTGGGCGATGCGGTACCAGCTTCCGTTCGTGTCTTTCCAGTTGAAAGCCCGCTGTGGCTGCAGCTGCTGCTGGTTGCCGCCGTGCTCGATCTGAGCCTGTACGCCATGCACCGGATCAGCCACCACGTACCCTGGCTATGGCGTTTTCATATGATTCACCACAGTGCCGAGCGCTTGTACTGGATGAACGGTGAGCGCCGGCATCCCCTACATGCCGCACTCATGGCGGGACCGGGATTGGTGGTGCTGTTTGCATTCGGCGCGCCTTCGGCAGTGGTTGCCACCTGGTTCGGTATCCTGACCGCGCATCTGGCCTTTCAGCACTCGAACCTGGACTACCGGGTGGGATGGGTTGCGGTATGTGCTCGGGGTCGCCAAGATTCATCGCTGGCACCACAAGCGCGACTTCGAAGATGCCCTGGTGAACTTCGGCGAATTTCTGATGGTGTGGGATCGGCTATTTGGGACGTTCTACGACAGTACAGGAAAGCAGGTCGACGCCAATGTCGGCTTGCGTGAGAGGGACTATCCCAAAGGTTACCTTGGTCAGTTGACCGAACCCTTTGGGCGAGACCGAGCCCGCACATAGCGTAGTGGGCCTCAAAGCTGTAGGCCCCACGCGTTTGCTCGAAGCAGGGTAGGCAGTGGTTGCTTGGGCCTCAACGTGCGACTTTTCTGGATTCTACGCGTGCCCATATAGGAGCTGATGCAGCCTTTGATCATCTACCTATAAACCCCGTCATTTGCAGCTAATGCTGGCCGGGCCGGACAGTCGCAGTTAATCCTGGTCGGAAAACGCCTTGATTGCAGGTCGGCGCGTTTTCAAATGCAGGTCGTTACAGTTAGCGCGTCACACAACTTCCCGTTGAGCGCGGGCCTTCGTAGGTGTCATGAACAGTTCGGAGGAGGGGCGCATACCCCATAATCAGGTGCGATTGTGGGGCCTTTGGTGTTCTAGAGCAGCTATTCAGCAAGTTGCTGCGCAGCGGCAAATGCGCGGCAGCCACGATTTGAATCCATCCAGCACTTACGACCTGAACTGTGTATCTATTGAAAGACATCCTCGCCATTGGCAGACGCACTGGGGAGGAAAAATGCCCGAGTTTGCCGCATGAGTGGACGACCGCTTAATCACGTGAACTTGCGCAAAATGAATGCAAAATAGTTAGAAGAATTAAGCTATTGAATTGTATGGATAAAATCACGACTAACTGTTAGCTTGGGTCCAGAATTGTTTGAAGCAATCAGCAGCGGCGGCCAGACGAAGCGTTTGCGCTTCTGCAGTTTGTCCGAGCCCCAGGACACCAGCAGCATGCCGATCACTGCGGCCAGGTACGGCAGCGCCGAGAGCCAGCCGGCTTCGATCATGTCCATCTGCGCGCCGGCCTTGAGAATCGACGGCAGCCACAACACGAAACCGTAGACACCAATGCTCCAGCAGAAAAACTGCAGCGCAAGGATGATCACTTTCGGCGAACGGAAGGCTTCGGCGTAGTTCTTCACTGCTTTGATGCCGACCTGTTCGGCGGCGAGAGCGCTTTCCAGGTCGTGCTTCTCCTGGTCGGTCAGCCACTTGGCCTGGGCCGGACGGTCATCGGCCAGACGCCACCAGATAAACGCCCAGAATACCGCCGGCAAACCTTCAATGATGAACATCCAGCGCCAGCTGTAATGCTGCACCAGATAACCTGACACCACTGACATCCACAGCATGGTCACCGGGTTGCCGAGGATCAGGAAAGTATTGGCCCGGGAGCGTTCGGCGCGGGTGAACCAGTGGCACAAGTACACCAGCATCGCTGGCATCACCGCGGCTTCGACCACACCGAGCATGAAACGGATCACAATCAGCCAATAGGCGTTGGAGACGACCCCGGTCAACGTCGCGAGCCCGCCCCAGAGGATCAGGCTGACGAAAATCAGCTTCTTCACGCTGTGCTTCTGCGCATAGATCGCGCCCGGTATCTGGAAGAAAAAGTAACCGAGGAAAAACAGCGCGCCGAGCATTGAAGACAGGCCGGGCGTGATCATCAGGTCGGCGGCCATCCCGGAGGCGGCAGCGAAGCCGTAATTGGCGCGGTCCAGATACGCCAGGCTGTAGGTGATGAAGACGATGGGCATGATGTACCACCAACGGCGGGTGGCGAGTGAGGCGGTTTTCATAGTGGTGCTCCTGAGCTTGTTGTTTTTGTCGCAGCAGGTAACGGGTCAGAAATCTTCAGTGGCTGTGCGGGGCTCTTCGCGGGCAAGCCTCGCTCCTACAAGAGCGCCGCTGTCCTGTAGGCGCGAAGCTTGCCCGCGAACAGCGGTCTCAAATTCGACGGACATCTCAAGTCGGGTCGGCAACCCCTCCATATCCCCGCGACTCTGCACCGCACGGCTGCCAATCCAGTTGGCCCGCTGCACGGCATCGGCGAAGCTGTGGTTTTCGAGCAAGGCGCTGATCATGCCGACGGCAAAGCCATCACCGGCGCCGACGGTATCGACCACCGTTGCCACCGGCACACCCGCGACAAACCCCTGATCTTGCTGCGTGCGGTAATACGCGCCATGAGCCCCGAGTTTGATTGCCACCGCTTCTGCACCCTGATCGAGATAAAACGCCGCAATGTCCTCCGGATCTTCATACCCGGTCAGCAAACGTCCTTCACTCAACCCCGGCAATACCCAGTGGGCGAGGGCGGCGAGGCGGTTGATCTCGCTGATCATCAGTTGCTCGCTGGCCCACAGACTTGGGCGCAGGTTCGGGTCGAAGGACACGCTGCGCCCGGCAGTGCGCATGCGGGTCATCAGTTCAAAAGACATTTCCCGGGCCGACGCAGACAGCGCCGGAGGAATGCCGGTAGCGTGCAGATGTCGCGCGTTGAGCAGCGACGGGGAAATCGATTGCACCGACAAATGACTCGCCGCCGAGCCGCGACGGAAATACTCGACCGCCGGATCGCTGCCATTGTCGGTACGAGACTTGAGCTGAAACCCGGTCGGGTGTGCCGGGTCGATGGCGACATGGCTGCAATCCAGGCCTTCCTTTTCCAGCGTATCGACGACAAACCGTCCTAACGAATCGGCACCGACCCGGCTCAGCCACGCCACGTTGAACCCCAGCCGCGACAGGCCGATCGCGACGTTGCTGTCCGCCCCGGCAATGCGCTTGTGGAATTGGCTGACGGCCGCCAGATCACCGTTCTGATCGGCGACGAACATCGCCATGGTTTCGCCGAACGAGAGGATATCGAACTCAGACATGGGCACTCTCCAGACGGGATTGGCCGAGGCGGGCGAGGGTGGCGACGTGGTCGGTGGTCAACTGCACCAGGTCATCGCCTTGCAGCGGATATTCCGCCGCGCGCATCACGCCTTGGGCCATGTGTCGCAGCAGTTGTTCCCACAGGTGCACATCGCTGGCAGCTGGCGGGGTGGCGACCAGTTTGCCGTCAGCCCGGCGCGCAACGGCTTTGCAATGCACGTAGCCGACATGCCGACCGAGCAGCCGAGCGGCATTGACGGCGGACTGGTCCTGCCATTGCCAGTTGCCGATGTCGAAGGTCATTTTGATCGGCAGTCGGTGTTGCTCGACTTCGCCGAAGAAGCGTTGGAACGGCTCGATACGCCCGCCGTGCAAGGTCTGGTCGTTTTCCACCAGCAGCTGCACCGGGCTTCGCGCGAGGATCCGGCTCAAGGTATGCAGATCGTTGTTGTCGGTGAAGTAGCCCAAGGAAACTTTCAGCCATTTGGCGCCGAACGTTTCAGCGCGCTGGAGGGTGGAAAGCAGTTCAGGGTTGGGTTTCGACTGGCCGGCCAGCCACAGTTCCATCGGTGAGGAATAGATGCTTTCCAGGCCGTGTGAGCGAGTGGCGTCGGCCAGTTGCACCGGGTTTTCATGGGTCAGCAATTCTTCGCGCCATTCAATGCGCGTGGCGCCGGCAGCCGCCAATACCTCGATAAAACTGCCTTGGCCGCGTTGGCGGACCAGATCGGCGCCGTAGCTCGACAGGCTGATGGAAACGGGTGGTTTATTCATTGTTTTGCACCTCTGAAACCGGTTTCATTTTTGTTCAAAAAAATGGCTTAAGTAATGTGGGGTTCTTTCGGGCCTCATCGCGAGCAGGTGTACGCATTCCAATGTGGGAGCGAGCCTGCTCGCGATAGGGCCATCACATTCACTGAAGATTCCCAAGGGTCGACCCACGCACAATCAACCGCGCCGAAAAATCCATCGTCCGCACCGGTCCGTCATCCCCACGCAACCGCTTGAGCAAACACTCAAACGCGCTCGCGCCAATCTCCGCCGTCGGCTGGGCCAGCGCCGTAATCCCGCTGCCCACCAGCGGATACCAATCCAGATCATCCAAAGCAATCAACCCGACATCCTCGAACAGATTGCACTGCAACTCGCGCAAGGCATGGGTTGCGGCCAACGCCGCAATGCCATTGGCACAGAACAACGCTTTGTGACCAGGGCCGGGGGTTTCCAGGAAGGTTTTCAGTTGCGCAGTCAGCTCGCTACCGGTTTCGACCACCGCGCCGGTCAGCGTCGGACGCTGCCCGATCTGCGCCTTGAAACTGCTGACCCGCTCAATCCGCGAGCTGGTGCCGTCAAACGGTTCGGTCACCATCAGCACGTCGCGATAGCCGCGTTCCTGCAAGTGGGCGATGGCCATTTCCACTGCGGCCGGGTTGTCCAGACCGACCAGATCACTTTCAAGCTGCTCAACCTTGCGATCCACCAGCACCATCGGCATCTCCCGATGCAGCTCGCGCAACTCATCGCGGTGGTGGCCCAGGGTATTCACGATCAAGCCTTCGATGTTGTACGAGCGCAGCAACGCGAGGTGCTGGCGCTCCTGCTCGTCATCGCGATCGGTGTTGCACACCACCAGGCTGTAGCCGTGCTGACGGCAGGCGGTTTCCACCCCGTGCATCACGGCAATCGAATAAGGGTTACGGATGTCGGCCACCAGCATGCCGATCAGGCGAGTGCGGCCGCGTTTCAGGCCGCGGGCCATCTGGTTGGGGCGATAGCCGAGTTGGGCAATTGCCTGCTCGATGCGCAAGGCAATGGCATCGGAGAGCAGAGCGCGATCATCGCCGATGAAGCGCGAGACGCTGGCCTTGGAGACGCCGGCGTGTTCGGCGACGTCAAGCATGGTGACGCGGCTGCGCTGGGCGGCGGAGAAATCGTTCACGGTCTGAAACCTTCTTATTGGATTTATCAGGTTAAGTGCCAAGCACTGAAACCGGTTTCAGAAGACACCAGAAACGAATCCCCCGTCAAGTAGCGAATGAACGATGAGCCTATAAACGCCGACGGATGGAGGTCACAACCAGACACTCAGCCAGGCCGATACCAGCAGCAACACCGCCATGCCACGGTTGAAACGTTGCATCGCCTGCGGCGAGCGTAACCAACGCATGGAGCCTGCGCCGAGCAGTGCCCATACGCCGAGGCAAGGCAGGGAAATCAGGAAAAATGCCAGCGACAGATACACCACCTGTACCAGCCGATATTCACCCGTTCCGGCAAAGACGCTGACGACGGCGAGGGCCATCATCCATGTTTTCGGGTTAATCAATTGCAAGCTGGCGGCGCCCACCGCTCCAAGTCGCGCCTTGGTTTCCTGCGCGGCAACGGATTGCGCCGGGGCGCTGAAAATCTGCCACGCGAGGTAACTCAGCCACATCACTCCGATCCATTGCATGGCGGTTTGCACGGCGGGCAACGCGCTCAGCGACGAACCAGCTCCGGTACCCACCACCAAAACAAGGGTGGCGGCGCTGGCACAGGCACCGAGAATGATCGGCAGTGCGGCAGAAAGTCCATATCGGGCGCTGTTACTCAGCACCAGAATGTTGGTGGGTCCGGGCGTGATCGACGCCACGAAAGCAAACAGCAGGAAAGGCAGGAACGTCGGGAAAGAGGGCAGCATCGCGGGCAAACTCCGGTGAAGATCGATGATGACGATCTTCACAATCGGCGTATCACCTGTCTGGAAGATTTGAGCAGCGCTTGCGGTACAGCGCGGGTGTCAGGCCATAGGCTCTTACAAACCAGCGGCCCAGATGACTTTGATCGGAAAACCCCAATTCCATGGCGATTGTGGCCGGTAGTTCTCCGCGGGCCAGCAGGCGACGCGCGGTGGCCAAGCGTAATTGCACGAGGTAAGCATGGGGTGCGATGCCATAAGCGGCCTTGAACGCGCGGGTCAAACGGAATCGATCTACGCCAGTTGCCGCAGCTAATTGATCGAGACCGATGTCGTAACGGGCGTTGGCATGCAGGTACTCCCGGGCCTTCTGCGCCACCCGGGGCATGCGCGGGTCTTCCGCATAACGGGTGCGCCAGTGCAAGTGAGTGGTGAGGCGCTCCAGTAACCCGTCAAGAGCGCTCTGGCGCACGATTCTCAATTCCGCCCCGTGCAAGGCTTCAAAGGCGAGGCTGATGGCGTGAGCCAGCCTTGTATCACTGGCCAGGGTGGTGGCGAAACTCAATTGACTATTAAGCGGCGCGTCTTCGAACAGCGCGCTCAACTCACGTTCCAGCCACTGTGGGTCGAGATACAACATGCGGTAGGTGAACCCATCCTCCGTCGGCGCCTCTCCGTCGTGGATGTCTCCCGGTTCGAGCAAGAACACTTTGCCCGGCGTGCTCTGATGCTTGGCGCGCCGGCAATTGAATTGCTGAACGCCTTGCTCGGTCACGCCCACCAGGTAGCTGTCATGCCAGTGCGGATCGTAAGCGTGGCCCTTGAAATGCGCGCGCAGGGTTTCGATGCCGGTGTCGGCGTCTTGGGTCAGGTCGATCCAGTTGTGGGTGGTCATGTTGCACCTGCGAAACCGTTTACCAACGTATTTAACGCCGACGCCGGGAACAATGACTAGAACGTTTGTGCAGCGCTCAGCCAAATAACCCGGCTGCGATGTTGATCGAAAAACCGAGAATCGCCGTATTGAACAAAAAACCGATCAGTGATTGCGCCAGCACAATCTTGCGCATGCTCCGAGTCGCCACGCCCACATCCGAAGTCTGCACCGCCACGCCAATGGTGAAAGAGAAGTACAGAAAGTCCCAGTAATTGGGGGTTTCCAGTCCTTCGGCGAAGCGTAGTGCCAGGTCCTTGCCGTCCCAGGTGTAGAACAGGCGAGCGTAATGCACGCTGAAAATCACCCCGATCAGCAGCCATGAGCCGATGACCGTCAGCGCGGTGAAGCCGTAATGCAGAAGCTTGCGGGTGGTTTCCAGGTCTTTGCTGCCGGCCAGCTCGAAGGTGATGGTCGCGAGGCTGGCAATCGCCGCGATGCACACCACAAACAACACCAACCCGGCGTTTTCGTCTTCGATCTCGGCAATACGCCTTACATCAGGCGCCTTGGCGCGGGCGGCGAGCCAGAGCATCAGGATCAAGTACGTCCAGACCCCGACATTCCAGCCAATGAGGATTTTGCTGATGATCGAATCGACTGGAGCCAGAATGCCTGCCGCGAGGCCAAGGGTGGCTGCGGCAGACAGGCGAGGGTGGGTGCGGGCGAGATAGGGCATGGGTGCTCGATGGGCCAGGGTATGCGACCACCTTAGTCCAGTGTGGTCTGTTGTGACCACACCAGAGAAAACAACCCGCTCCCGCAGGGGATATGTTGTGGGTTAGATGTCTTTATGGCGTTTGCGGACCAGCTTCATCACCACCACAAAAAACACCGGCACAAACACCACCGCCAGCGTCGCTGTGATCATCCCGCCGATCACCCCGGTGCCGATTGCTTGCTGACTCGCCGAACTGGCCCCGGTAGCAATTGCCAACGGCACCACACCCAGAATGAACGCCAGCGACGTCATCACAATCGGCCGCAACCGCAAGCGCGCGGCTTGCAGCGTGGCGTCGACCAAGTCATGCCCTTCGTCGTACAGGCTCTTGGCGAACTCGATGATCAGGATCGCGTTCTTCGCCGACAGGCCAATGATGGTGATCAGTCCGACCTTGAAGAACACGTCGTTGGGCATCCCGCGAAAGGTCACGGCCAGCACGGCGCCGAGCACACCCAGCGGCACTACCAGCAGCACCGATGTCGGAATCGACCAGCTTTCATACAGCGCCGCCAGGCAGAGGAACACGATCAACAGCGACAGCCCGAGCAGAATCGGTGCCTGACTGCCGGACAAACGTTCCTGCAAAGACAACCCGGTCCACTCCTGACCCAACCCGGCCGGGCCGAGTGCAACCAGCCGCTCGATTTCCGCCATGGCTTCGCCGGTGCTGTGGCCGGGCGCCGGCTCGCCGGAAATGCTGATCGCCGGGTAGCCGTTGTAACGGGTCAACTGCGCCGGGCCTTGGGTCCATTTCGCCTGGACGAAGGCCGACAACGGCACCATTTTTCCGCCGTCGTTACGCACGTGGATCTTCAGCAGATCGGCCACCTGGCTGCGTTGATCGCCTTCAGCCTGAACCACCACCCGTTGCATCCGCCCCTGATTGGGGAAGTCGTTGATGTAGGCCGAACCGACCGCCGTGGAGAGCACGTTGCCAATGTCGGCAAAGGACACGCCCAAAGCGTTGGCCTGTTTGCGGTCGACTTCCAGCTGCACTTGCGGTGCTTCGGCCAGCGCGCTTTCACGCACGTTCATCAGGATCGGGCTTTTCTCTGCGGCGGCGAGCAATTCGCTACGCGCTTTCATCAGCGTGGCATGACCGAGGCCGCCACGGTCCTGCAAGCGGAATTCGAAACCGCTGGAAGTGCCGAGACCGTCAACCGGCGGCGGCAGCACCGAGTAGGCCACCGCATCCTTTATCTGACTCAGGGCAATGTTGGCGCGGTCGGCAATCGAACTCGCCGAGTCGTCGCTGCCCCGGTCCGACCAATCCTTCAGCGTGGTAAATGCCAGCGCGGCGTTTTGTCCGCTGCCGGAAAAACTGAAACCGAGAATCACTGTGCTGTCGCCGACACCCGGCTCAGTGGCGTTGTGCGCTTCAACTTGTTCCACGACCTTGACCGTGCGGTTTTTGCTCGCGCCCGGTGGTAGCTGAATGTCGGTGATGGTGTAGCCCTGATCCTCAACCGGCAGAAACGAGGAGGGCAGGCGACTGAAACACAGGCCCAGACTAATCAGCAGTACGCCGTAGATCAGCAGATAACGGCCCGTGCGTTTCAGTGCATACGCCACCCAACCTTGATAACGCTCGGTCAGACGCTCGAAACCACGGTTAAACCAACCAAAGAACCCGCTCTTTTCGTGATGCTCACCCTTGGCAATCGGCTTGAGCAGCGTCGCGCACAGCGCCGGGGTCAGGGTCAGCGCAAGGAAGGCGGAGAACAGGATCGAGGTGGCCATCGACAGCGAGAACTGTCGGTAAATCACCCCGACCGAGCCCTGCATGAACGCCATCGGAATAAACACCGCCACCAGCACCAGGGTGATGCCGATGATTGCCCCGGTAATCTGCTTCATCGCCTTGCGCGTCGCCTCTTTGGGCGACAGGCCCTCGGTGGCCATGATCCGCTCGACGTTTTCCACCACCACGATGGCGTCATCCACCAGAATGCCGATGGCCAGTACCATGCCGAACATGGTCAGCACGTTGATCGAGAAGCCCAGCGCGAGCATGGTCGCAAACGTGCCCATCAGCGCCACCGGCACCACCAGCGTCGGGATCAGCGTGTAGCGGATGTTCTGCAGGAACAGGAACATCACCGCAAACACCAGCAGCATCGCCTCGCCGAGGGTGTAAACCACTTTGGTGATCGAGACTTTGACGAACGGCGAGGTGTCGTAAGGAATCTTGTATTCCACGTTCGCCGGGAAGTAGCGCGCCAGTTCATCCATCTTCGCTCGCACCAGGGTCGCGGTGCTCAGCGCATTGGCGCCTGGCGCCAACTGTACGCTGACGGCGGTGGAAGGCTTGCCGTTCAGGCGCGTGCCGAACTGATATTCCTGGCTGCCGATCTCGACCCGCGCCACGTCCTTGATGCGCACGGTGGAACCGTCAGGATTGGCCTTGAGGACGATGTCGGCGAATTCTTCCGGCGTCGACAATTGGCCTTTTACCAGAATGGTCGCGGTGATTTCCTGGGTGGTGCGCGTCGGCAAATCGCCGATGCTGCCGGCCGAGACCTGGGCGTTCTGCGCGACGATGGCGGCGTTGACGTCGCCCGGGGTCAGGTTGAAACCGATCAGCTTCTGCGGGTCGATCCAGATGCGCATCGCCCGTTCGGCGCCATACAACTGGGCTTTGCCGACGCCGTCCAGGCGCTTGATCTCGTTCATCACGTTGCGCGCCAGGTAATCACTGAGCGCCACATCGTCGAGCTTGCCGTCGCTGGAAGTCAGGGTGATCAACAACAGGAAACCGGCGGAGACTTTCTCCACCTGCAAGCCTTGCTGATTGACCGCTTGGGGCAGCCGCGACTCCACGACTTTCAGCCGGTTTTGCACGTCGACCTGGGCCATTTCCGGGTGGGTGCCCGGCTGGAAAGTGGCCTTGATGGTGGCGCTGCCGAGGCTGCTCTGGGATTCGAAATACAGCAGATGATCAGCGCCGTTGAGCTCTTCCTCGATCAGGCTGACTACGCTCTCGTCGATAGTCTGCGCCGAAGCGCCGGGGTACACGGCGTAGATTTCGATCTGCGGCGGCGCGACGTCGGGGTATTGCGCCACCGGCAACTGAGGAATGGCCAAGGCGCCGGCCAGCAGGATGAACAGGGCAACCACCCAGGCGAACACCGGGCGATCGATAAAGAACTGCGGCATAAAAAGCGTCCTGCTTACTGACCAGAAACCTGGGCAAGTGGAAGAGGGGTGTTGTCGATCTGGACTTTTTCACCGGGCTTGGCGTGTTGCAGGCCTTCGGTGACGATGCGGTCGCCGGGGTTAAGGCCGGCGGTGACGATCCAGCGATCGTTCTGTACCGCGCCCAGTTCTACCGTTTGCTGGCCGATACGCTGCTCGGCGTCGATCACCAACACCTGGGCAATGCCGGCGCTGTCACGCTGAATGGACCGCTGCGGTACGCTGATGCCTTGCTGATTGACGGCTTGTTCGAGGCGCACCCGCACGAAGCTGCCCGGCAGCAAGTCGAGGTCCGGGTTGGGGAACTCGCTGCGCACGATAATCTGGCCAGTGCCCGGGTCGACAGTGATGTCGGTGAACAGCAGCTTGCCCGGCAGCGGGTAAAGGCTGCCGTCATCTTGAATCAGCGTGGCTTTGGCCTGGCCCTGGCCCACTTCCTTCAACTGGCCGGAACGGAAGGCGCGGCGCAGGTCGTTGAGTTCGCGGGTCGATTGGGTCAGGTCGGCGTGAATCGGGTTCAGCTGCTGGATCAGTGCCAGCGGCGTGGTTTCGTTCTGCCCGACCAGCGCACCTTCGGTCACCAGCGCGCGGCCGATACGCCCGGAAATCGGTGCGGTGACGGTGGCGTAGCCGAGGTTGAGTTTCGCCCGGTCCACGGCGGCCTTGTTGGCGGCGACATCAGCAGCGGTTTGCCGGGCACTGGCCCGGGCGTTGTCGTAATCCTGGCCGCTGATGGCGTTGCCTTCGATCAACTGGGCATAACGCTGTTCCTGCAATTTGGCCTGGAACGCATTGGCTTCAGCCTTGCGCAAGGACGCTTCGGCGCTGTCGAGGTCAGCCTTGAAGGGTGCCGGGTCGATACGGAACAGCACATCGCCTTTTTTGACGTCGCTGCCTTCGCGAAAGGTGCGTTGCAACACGACGCCGGCGACCCGGGCGCGGACTTCGGCAATCCGTGGCGCGGCAATCCGCCCGCTCAGTTCACTGGTGATCGACAGGGGCCGGGCTTCGATTGTTTCGACGCGCACCGTGGCCAGAGGCGCCTGTTCTTCGGCGTTCGAGGACTTGTCACAAGCGCTCAGCGTCAATGCCAGCGCCATCAGGCTGAGCTTGGCAAGCAGGTTCTTTGACATGTAATTACCCCAATAATGACTGCCCGCATCCTACGGGGAGGCGAGGAGAGTAGCGGTGAAGCTTTGTTGGTGCTGTGTGAAATTGTGTAAGGGTTTTGCTCGCGGGCGTGCGGGGGCGTATATCCTTGGCCGCTTGAAACTTTTTGCGCCTGTCAGGCCGCCTTCGCGGGCAAGCCTCGCTCCTACCGTTAATCGCATTCCCTCGTTGGAGCGAGTATGCGCATTTCCCTGTAGGAGCGAGGCTTGCCCGCGAAGAGGCCCCAAAGGTCGCCACTGCACTTTCTGGAAACACCCATGCCCAACATCCTCCTGGTCGAAGACGACACCGCGCTCTCCGAACTGATTGCCAGCTACCTGGAACGCAATGGCTATAGCGTCAGTGTGATCAGCCGTGGCGACCATGTGCGCGAGCGGGCGCGGGTCAATCCGCCGGACCTGGTCATCCTCGACCTGATGCTGCCCGGGCTCGATGGCCTGCAAGTCTGCCGCTTGCTGCGGGCGGATTCGGCCACGCTGCCGATCCTGATGCTCACCGCTCGCGACGACAGCCACGACCAGGTGCTGGGGCTGGAAATGGGCGCCGACGACTACGTCACCAAGCCCTGCGAACCCCGCGTCTTGCTGGCCCGCGTGCGCACGCTGTTGCGCCGCAGCAGCCTCAGCGAACCGCAGACCGCCAACGACCGCATCCTCATGGGCAACTTGTGCATCGACTTGTCCGAGCGCACCGTGACTTGGCGCGATCAGTTGGTGGAGCTGTCCAGCGGTGAATACAACCTGCTGGTGGTGCTGGCCCGGCATGCTGGCGAAGTGCTGAGCCGCGACCAGATCCTGCAACGCCTGCGCGGCATCGAATTCAACGGTACCGACCGCTCGGTGGACGTGGCGATTTCCAAGTTGCGGCGCAAGTTCGACGACCACGCGGGCGAGGCGCGCAAGATCAAGACCGTGTGGGGCAAGGGCTACCTGTTCAGCCGTTCCGAGTGGGAATGCTGAGACGATGTTCAGGATCCTGTTTCGCCTCTATCTGGTGATGATCGTCTCGTACAGCGCGGCGATCTACCTGATGCCGGACTTGGTGATCAAGCTCTTCCATGAACGGTTCGTCACCTACAACCTCGATTATTCGCGCGGGCTGCAAACCCTCATCGTCAAACAGTTCCATGCCGTGCCGGAAGCTCAATGGCCAGCGTTGGCGACTGAAATGGACAAGGAGTTTGCCCCGCTGCGCATCGTTCTGACCCGCCATGACGATCCCGACTTCACCCTCCAGGAGCGCCAGCGTTTGCAGCGTGGCGAGAACGTCGTGCGCATCGGCGACTGGGGCTGGCGCACGCTCGCCGTGGCACCGCTGAATGAGCAGTCCGTTGTCGAAATGGTCGTACCGCCGGACCCGATGGACGTCAGCCTGTTGTACTGGAGCATCAACGTCCTGATCGGCGCGACCATGCTCGCCTGCCTGTTGCTGTGGCTGCGTCCGCACTGGCGCGATCTGGAACGGCTCAAAGGCACCGCCGAACGTTTCGGCAAGGGCCACCTCGGCGAACGCACGCAGATCTCCTCGCACTCCAACATTGGCAGCCTGGCCACTGTCTTCGACACCATGGCCGGCGACATCGAAAACCTGCTCAACCAGCAACGCGACTTGCTCAACGCCGTGTCCCACGAACTGCGCACACCGCTGACGCGCCTGGACTTCGGCCTGGCCCTGGCGCTGTCCGACGACTTGCCGGCTGCCAGTCGCGAGCGCCTGCTGGGGCTGGTCGCGCACATACGGGAACTGGATGAATTGGTCCTGGAACTGTTGTCCTACAGCCGACTGCAAAACCCGGCGCGGCTGCCGGAGCAGGTTGAAGTGTCGCTGGACGAGTTCATCGACAGCATTCTGGGCAGCGTCGATGAAGAATTGGAGTCGCCGGACATCGTGATCGACGTGCTGCTGCATGGGCAACTTGAACGCTTCGTGCTGGACCCGCGACTGACGGCTCGCGCGATACAGAACCTGCTGCGCAATGCCATGCGCTATTGCGAAAAGCGTATTCAGATTGGCGTAAAGGTCTGTCCGAAAGGTTGTGAAATCTGGGTCGACGACGACGGCATCGGCATTCCCGACGATGAGCGCGAGCGGATTTTTGAACCGTTCTATCGACTGGATCGCAGCCGGGATCGGGCAACGGGCGGATTTGGCCTGGGGCTGGCGATCAGTCGTCGGGCGCTGGAAGCGCAGGGTGGCACGCTGACCGTTGAGGCATCGCCGCTCGGCGGAGCGCGGTTCAAATTGTGGTTGCCGACGCTGGCCAGCACTTCGGTTTAAGGTCAGGCGCGTTTTCAGACTAAAGGTAGTCATTCAGGTTTTTAAGATGCTGTACCTGTCAGATCTGACAGTAGCGGTCATCGGCCGGGCGGTGTTGAATAAAAAGGACGTGCTCTTTTCTATCCAGCCATCGCAGCCCGGCCTACAGGGACTTTCCCATGAATACGATGACCACATTCACCCTCGACAAACCCCTCATTCCGGGAATGAAAGAACCGATTCCGGGGCCGGACGGCGTCGACGCCGGGCTGCCACTGGCGTTGACTTACCTGTATCCGGAAGGGGTCAAAGTGTTCATCGAGCCTTCGTCCCTCGCACAAGCCGGTGACACCTTCAAGCTGCAGCTCAACGGCGCAACGGTGGCCTCATTCCCCGTGATGGCGGGTGAAGAAGACAAGCGTGCGACTGTTTACGTGCAGACCCGGCACTGGACGGACGGGCTCAATACGCTCGATTGCTTGCTTGATCGCGCAGGCACCGAGATCGACGCTTCGGCGCCGTTGCAAGTGTTATTCCATGCGCAGCGCCCCGGCCTCGTGGATCAGTTTCCTGGCGAGGAAGGTCATTCGGAGCTATCGATTGAAGTCGAGTCAGAAGTGCTGGATCAAGGCGTGGACCCTGAGCGGGCGAGCGAAGGCGTTATCGTCACGCTGTCCTATCCGTTGATGAGGACGTTTGACCAGATTCGGCTCGATTGCAATTCCATTGTGCTCAACCACACGGTGACCCAGCCTGAAGTCGATCAGGGTTGGCTCGAGATGACGGTCGACGAAGCGACATTTGTTGCGGCTGGCGATAATCCGCGTTTTCGCATCAATTACACAGTGATCGATCGCGTAGGTAACGGGCCGGATGTCAACAGCCCGTACTCGGCCAGTCTGTATCTGTACGTCAACCTGAAGGGCACGTGGTATGACCCACCGATCGTCAGTGAAGACCCCGCCGATGCCGAAGACGATCCCGATACCATCGAGCTTGAAAAACTCGCGGGCAAACCGGCCACGGCGCAGGTTTACGTGCCGCGCGGTTGGTTGAAAGACGACGAAATCCACCTCACTTGCCGCTTCCGCAGCGCCGACGGATCGGAACCGGAAGACGTGTTGACGCTCATTGAAACAATCAAGAATGTCCCTTTCATGTATTCGCTGTCCGTTCCATACGATCGATTCGCCCGAGTTGCGGGCGGGACTGCCGTGTTCAGTTACACCCGCATGAGTCAGGGCAATAGGCTTGATCGTTCCATTGCGTTGAAGGTCGACGTCAAAGGCAAGGCTGTCTCCTTGCTGCAACCGCCAACGCTGGTGGGGGCGGGCACTCCACTGGACCCACTGGACTTTGTTGATGGCGTGACCGCTCGTGTGGAGTTTCTTGACGATGTTCCCGGTGATCAGGCCCGACTGTTGGCCGAAGGTACACCCGGTCTCGGCTCGCCGACGTTCGCCGCCATGGCCTTCAACAAAAACCATCGGGCGAACTTTCTGCTCAAGCCACAGATGTTGATGGCCAATCATGGTGCGGTCATGAGCCTGTCCTGGGCGTTGCTCCGCGATACTGCGGCGCAAGCCAGCGATTCACTGGATGTGACGATCAATCGAATAAATGACAAGGATCCGCGCCTGCCAAAGCCGTCGATCCCTCAATCCCTCGGCAATAAGGTGCTGGATCTCGGCTCGTTTGCGGGCCCAGTGCAGGCGCAATGCGCGCCATGGCCCGGGATAGGACTTGGGCAATTGCGTTGGTTTCGCCTGCACGGTGTTGATGTAAATGGCAACGAGTACGTCATCCCTATCGCTCAGGGCGCACCTGTCACGAATGTGGAGATAGGCGGGCTGGACAACACGGTGCCACGGGATCTGCTGCTGAAGTTCAAGCCCGGAAGCCAGCTGCAAATGGTGTTGAAAGTGGGGTTCGACGGCAAGGACGATGAAAGCGCTGCCGTGGTGTTTGCCACGCAGGAACTGACAGTATTGAACCTGCCCGCTCAGCCTCTGGAGGACTTTGACGGTGCGCCCACCCAAACGGTGCGGCACGGCGGTGTCATTGATCTGTCCAGCATGCGAATCACGTTCAAGTCGGGAGAAGGCGAGGTTGCCGTCACCCCCCGCACTGAAATTGGCGAATCGTTTCCCGGACAGGTAGAAAACCAGGTGCTGAGCATCGGTCGCGAAGCGTTTGGCGCAGCGGCGGTGAACGTGGAATTGAAACTCAAGAACAGTTATTCACGGATCAGTTTCTGGCACGTCAGCTCCAATTACGACAACAGCACCGTGTCGTATTACACCGCCGCTGGAGCCTTGCTGGGCACACAGAAACTGGGGACATCATACGGTGGTCCGGTGAATGTTTCATTTGATGCACCGGGTATCGCTCGGCTGGATTTTCACTGCCCTACGCCGGACTGGTTCTCACTCGATAATTTCAGAGTGGCTGATTAGTGTGGGGCCGAAACGGAACAGACTTGGTTATCGGTGAGTGAGCGATTGCAATTTCCAGGTAGCGTCTGCCAAGCCTGCGAAACTGCGTTCGAGTCGGGGCGCACTCGATCGCAGTCCTTGTGGGCAGGTGCCGGGGTTAACCCGGCACTTGATCCGCTGAAACCAGATCAACGCCAGCCACCTGCATCCGCTCGATCGCAGCCGCCAACGATCCGTCCAGGTCAATCGCCCGGCACGCATCCAACACCACGAACACATTGAAACCCGCTGCCCGCGCATCCAGCGCCGAGAACATCACGCAGAAATCCAGCGCCAGTCCGACCAGATAGAGCGTGTCGATGCCGCGTTCTTTCAAATAGCCGGCCAGGCCGGTGGTGGTCTTGCGATCCGCTTCCAGAAATGCCGAGTAACTGTCGATGTCCGGGTTGCAGCCCTTGCGGATGATCAGTTGCGCGTGGGGCAGGTTGAGATCCTTGTGTAACTCGGCCCCTGCCGTCGCCCGTACACAATGATCCGGCCACAGTGTTTGCGGGCCGTAAGGCAGCTCGATGACCTCGTAAGGTTCGCGATCCGGATGGCTGGACGCGAACGAGGCGTGGCCGGGTGGATGCCAGTCCTGGGCAATGATGACCTGTTTGAACCGGTCGCCCAGGCGGTTGATCAAGGGCACGATCAAGTCTCCCTCGGGCACCGGCAGTTGCCCCCCGGGGATGAAGTCGTTCTGTACGTCGATGACCAGCAAGGCTGTGCGAGAAGCGTTTGGCATGGGGAGGTTCCTCCTTGGAAAACAGACGCCAAGCATAGGGCAACTTCGCTCACGCGCTAAGTCGGCTACGCAACGATTTCGCCATGCCTTCCAGTTCCGCCGCCGGGTTATGCCCGATCAGCATCCACGCATGTTCCATGTCTGCCCAATACACCACATTCATCCTGTGCCGAATCTCATGGGAAAAATGCCGGCTACCACTGTTGGAGCGCTTGGCGCACAAGGCAATCGGACCATGTGCCGGGTCCAGATAAGTAATCTGCGCGATCGGCATGCCGTCGTATTCGAGGATCTGCGCGCGCTTCAAATCGGACCGTGGCAGGGCCAGTTTTGCAGGCGTCAGGCTCAGGCCCAGGCGCGCGTCGATGGTTCGCAGTTGCGCCCGTTGTGAGGCTTCGTCGACGGGCAAGTGTTCCAGGGTTTGTGGCACATACAGCGACATATAGTCGGCGACCAGGCCCCGCCAGTTGCTTTTCTCCTGACTCAGTTGCCAGGCAAGGAACAATCGATCCGCCACCACGCCACTCACCACCAGGCCGGCCGCCGCCGCGAGGAATCGGCGTCGATTCAGGGCCGGACGTTCAGGCGAGGGCAAAGTGTCGAGCATCGACTGCAAGCGGTGGACAGGCGCCTGTTGGGCCAGTTCGTCATAAGCCTCTTTGAACGGCAGGCTGCTGCGGGCCAGCCATTGCAGGCGCAAGTTGAGTGTCGAGTCTTCGGCGACGGCCGCGTCGATGCGGGTGCGCTGGTCGGCATCGAGCTGATCGTCGAGGTACGCCACCAGTTCCTCGTCCGAAGGTGTCGCGCGCTCGTTCATCGACGTTCTCCCGTGAAAGGGTTCGGCACTGTGTGCAGTGGCGGATATTCAGCCAGTTTCACCCGTGCGGCGGCGAGGCGGCTCATGACGGTGCCGATGGGCACTTGCAGCACCTCGGCGACTTCGCGATACGACAGGCCTTCGACATACGCCAGGTACACCGTTTCACGTTGGGCCTCGGGCAGGGCGTCGACCCGGCGGATGACCTGGGCGGCGAGCACATGGGTCTGCGCTACCGATTCTCCGTCAACCGACAACTGGCTGTCGGCATCGACCAGGCCCTGACCTTGGCGCACCCGTCGGGAGCGCACTTCGTTGAGCCAGATCGAATGCAAAATGCTCAACAGCCAGCGGTCCATGCGGGTGCCAGGTACAAACTGCCCGGCACGCTCAAGTGCCCGAACGCAGGTGGCTTGCACCAGGTCTTCGGCCACATGCCGTTGCCGGGACAGCAGCAGGCCGTAACGCCATAAACGCGTCAAATGCTGGCCCAGTTCTGTTCGTATTGCCTGATCGCTGGCGATGGCGACCTCCGTCTGTTCGGTGTGTCAGGTTTTCGATGAATCATTGATCGCTTCGGCCAGGTCCTGATATTCCTCACACGTACTGCCACAGATCGATTTGATCTGCTGCAACTGCTCTTGCGCCAGGTCCAGCCGACCTTTGATCACGTAAGCCTCGCCGAGGTATTCACGCACTTGCGCATAGTGCGGGTCGAGTTTGACCGATTGCAGGTAATAACCGATCCCTTCGTCGGTACGCCCCAGTTTACGCGTGGCATAGCCGCGGTAGTTCAGAGCCTTGGCCGTATTTGGATTCTTGAGCGTATCGAGCAGGGCCAGGGCTTCTTCGTAGCGACCGTCCTTGGCCAGGCGGTAGGCGTAATCGGTGCGGTCAGCGTCCGGGACCAGGCTGCTGGTTTGCATGACGCACTTCTGCGATTTGGTGTCGAACACCTGGCCTTTGGGGCAGTTGGGTTTGGCCGGAGCGTCATCGTCGCCATCGGCCAGGGCCAGTGAACCGGACAACGCAACGGCGAGCAACAGCGGGGCGGTGAAAACAGCAAAACGGATAGTCATGGAAAATGCTCGGCGAGTTGATTCGATTGAGTGTAAACCACGCCCCGGCCGGAGGCGGCGGCCGCAAGGGCAATTCTCATGGGGCGTTGATTGGAGAACACCGCAGGGTGAACAATTATTCATTTCTTTGGCGGGGAAAGCTCAAATCGAGGCGCTATGCTCGACAGCATTCGTTGTTGTTCAGGAGCACTGCCATGAAAGATCAGGTCCATCATTCTGCGGCTGCGGGTTACAAAACCGGGGCCGATACTTATGTTCGCGGCCGCCCGGACTACCCGCCGCAAGTGGCCGAGTGGCTGAGCGAAACCCTGGGCTTGAATGCGGGCAAAACCGTGATCGATCTGGGCGCGGGCACCGGTAAATTCACTGGGCGTCTGGTCGCGACCGGCGCGCAGGTGATTGCCGTGGAACCGGTGCCGCAGATGCTTGAGAAGTTGTCCGACGCGTTCCCCGATGTGTTGGCGGTGAGCGGCACCGCGATGGATTTGCCGCTGCCGGATGCATCGGTGGACGTGGTGGTCTGCGCGCAGGCCTTTCACTGGTTTGCCAGCACTGAAGCGCTGACCGAAATCGCCCGGGTCCTCAAACCCGGTGGCAGGCTGGGCCTGGTGTGGAACCTGCGCGATACCAAGGTGAGTTGGGTGCCGAAACTGGATGCGATCGTCAACGCGCTGGAAGGCGATACGCCGCGCTACTACACGGGAGCCTGGCGTCAGGCCTTTCCTCATCCGGCGTTCGGGCCGTTGCAAGCCCAGTATTTCAGCCATGGGCACACGGGGGCGCCGGAAGATGTGATCTTCAATCGCGTGCGCTCGACCAGTTTTATTGCGGCGTTGCCCGAGGAGCAGCGGGAGAGGGTGGATGAACAGATGCGGGCGTTGATTGCCGGGGAGCCTGACTTGCGCGGCAAGGATGTGGTGACCGTACCTTATGAAACCGTGGCGTTTGTGGCGGTGAAGGGCAGTTAGATCGGCGGTGCTGCCTTCGCGGGCAAGCCTCGCTCCTACAAAGGCACCGTATGCCCGCGAAGAGGTCAGATCAGACACTGGAGAACCCGAGGCAGTCCCGCTTTTGGCCGAACCACTGCCTTACTCCCCCACGCAATGCCTTGTTATAGTCCGGTCCTCATTTTTGCCCGGTAAAAGGATCACTGCCATGTCTCAGTACACCGCGTTCACCGTCGAACTGGCCGATAAAATCGCCCATGTGCAGATCAACCGCCCGGAAAAGATCAATTCGATGAACGCCGCGTTCTGGAGCGAGATCATCGACATTTTCCAGTGGATCGATGACACCGATGAAGCCCGGGTTGTTGTACTCAGTGGCGCCGGCAAGCACTTTTCCTCCGGCATCGACCTGATGATGCTGGCCGGGGTGGCCAATGAACTGGGCAAGGACGTCGGCCGCAATGCACGGTTGCTGCGCCGCAAGATCCTCGCTCTGCAAGCGTCGTTCAACGCCGTCGATAACTGCCGCAAGCCGGTGCTGGCGGCGATTCAGGGTTATTGCCTGGGCGGCGCCATCGACCTGATTGCCGCGTGCGACATGCGTTACGCCGCCGAGGACGCGCAATTTTCGATCAAGGAAATCGACATCGGCATGGCCGCCGACGTTGGCACTTTGCAACGTTTGCCGCGGATCATCGGTGACGGCATGCTGCGTGAACTGGCTTACACTGGTCGCACCTTTGGCGCCGAGGAAGCGCGCAACATCGGCCTGGTCAATCGCGTTTACAGCGACCAGGCCAGCCTGTTGGACGGTGTGATGGGCATTGCCCGGGAAATCGCCAGCAAGTCGCCGATCGCGGTCACCGGCACCAAAGAGATGATCAGCTACATGCGCGACCACCGCATCGACGACGGCCTCGAATACGTTGCCACCTGGAACGCCGCCATGCTGCAATCCACCGATTTGCGCGTGGCCATGGCTGCCCATATGAGCAAACAGAAACCCGAATTTCTGGACTGATTAAAATGACTTCACGCTGGACCACCGCAGTACTGGACACCGATCAACCTGGCGGCTGGGCCGTGGCTCGCAGCCCCGAAGGCTTTCTGTTCGACGACAATGGCGCGCTGTTCCCCCGCGAATGGCTCAAACGCCAGGACCTGTCGATCCTGGCCGAACATGGCATCGGTCACCTGGATGGCGAACCGGTCTACCTGCTGGAATTGCGCAGTCACAGCGACGTACCGGGCTGCAACTGGAAAGGCTTGCGGGCGTTCATGCTCGATGGCGATCACACGGTGTACAAGGTGCTTGGTTATGCCGCGCAGATCGGCACCTGGTACCGCGAGCATCGCTTTTGTGGCAATTGCGGTCAGGCGGCGACGCAAGTTCCTCGTGAGCGTGCGATGTACTGCGAACCGTGTGATTTGCGTTATTACCCGCGCATCTCGCCGAGCATGATTGTGCTGGTGACCCGGGGCGACGAGGTGCTGTTGGCCCGTTCGCCACGTTTCGTGACCGGGGTCTACAGCACGTTGGCGGGGTTTGCCGAGCCGGGCGAGTCAGCCGAGGACTGCCTGATTCGCGAAGTGCGCGAGGAGGTGCAGATCGAGGTCAAGAACATCCAGTACCTGGGCAGCCAGTGCTGGCCGTTCCCGCATTCAATGATGCTCGGCTTTCACGCCGAGTACGCCGGTGGCGAGATTGTCTGTCAGGAAGACGAGATTGAAGACGCCCAGTGGTTCAACGTTCATGAGTTGCCACCCTTGCCGGCGTCGCGCTCGATTGCCCGTTACCTCATCGACGTCTACGTGGCGCGGCGCTTAGGTCACGCTGAACCAGTGCTGCCAGGCTAGCCGCACGGTCAAGCCTAGCACCACGGTGATGAACACCGGGCGAATGAACTTCGCGCCGCCGCTGATGGCGGTGCGAGCCCCGAAGAACGCGCCGACCATCACCGACAGGCCCATGCTCAGGCCGATGATCCAGTCCACCTGCCCGGAAAACACGAACACCGACAGCGCCGCGATGTTGCTGACGAAGTTCATGCTGCGCGCCACGCCGCTGGCCTTCACCAGGTCGATGGGATACATCAGCAGACTGCTGACAGTCCAGAACGCGCCGGTTCCCGGACCGGCCACACCGTCGTAGAAACCGAGGCTGAAGCCTTGGGTCGATTGCCACTTTTTCTTGATCGGTGCGTCGCTGTCCAGCGGAGCTTTCGGTGTGCCGCCGAACAACAGGTACAGGCCACAGGCAAACACAATCACCGGCAGCATCTTGTTCAGCCATTCGGCGGGCAGGTAATGCGCGACCACGGCGCCGGTCAGTGCACCGACCAGCGTACCGACGATGGCGTGCACCCACTGCCGGGGATGGAACAGCTTGCGGCGATAGAAGGTAAAACTGGCGGTGGCGGAGCCGAAGGTCGAACTCAGCTTGTTGGTGCCCAGCACCAGGTGTGGCGGCAGGCCGGCGGTCAACAGCGCCGGGGTAGTCAGCAGACCGCCACCGCCGGCGATGGCGTCGATGAAACCGGCAATGAAGGCGACAATGGCCAGAATGGCCAGGGTGGTGAGGTCAACGCTGAGTTCAAAAGGCATGGAAATCGGCTTATTCGGCGGGGTGCAGCAAGGGGCTGCGGGGAAGGGCCGATATCTTACCTAGATCCAGACTTTGCGGCGACTGGTCTGGCCCTTTCGCGGGCAAGCCTCGCTCCTACGGGATTGTGGTCATCACAAAATGGGCGGACGACATAAATCCCGTAGGAGCGAGGCTTGCCCGCGAAGGCTGATTCACAGTCAACAAATAAGTGGCCTGTTACATCGCCTTCGCGGGCAAACCTCGTTCCTACAGGGGATCAGCGGTTACAGACCAAGGTCGGACAGGCTCGGATGATCATCCGGGCGACGTCCCAGTGGCCAATGGAACTTGCGGTCGCTTTCCTTGATCGGCATGTCGTTGATGCAGGCAAACCGGTTGGCCATCAAACCGTTTTCATCGAACTCCCAGTTTTCGTTGCCGTAGGAACGGAACCAGTTACCCGAGTCGTCGTGCCATTCATAGGCGTAACGTACGGCGATGCGGTTGCCGGTGAAGGCCCAGAGTTCCTTGATCAGGCGATAATCCAGTTCCTTGGCCCACTTGCGGGTCAGGAAACCTTTGGCTTCTTCGCGGTTGTAGGCGAACTCGGCGCGGTTACGCCACTTGGTGTCCAGGGTGTAGGCCAGCGACACGCGTTCCGGGTCGCGGGAGTTCCAGCCGTCTTCGGCCAGGCGAACTTTTTCGATGGCTGATTCACGGGTAAACGGCGGCAATGGCGGACGAACTTCGGCGTTAGACATATATAGTCTCCCTTTCAAGTTAGAGTTCGAGCAAGTTGTCAGGCTTGGTTCAAGTGTTACAGGTCCAATAACTTTCGCGCCATGCATTGCGCATTATCGGCGGCACTGTGATCACCCATCACAAGCGCTACGGTAATGGCGCCGTCGATCAGGATCAGCAGCTGTTTGGCCAGCGTCTCCGGGTCGGTAGCGCCATGTTCGGTGCAGAGCTCGCACACGTAGTCGAGCAGCTTTTGTTTGTGGTCTTTGGCGACCAGGCGAACCGGGTCTGACGGGTCGCCGGTTTCACCGCTGGTATTGATGAACGCACAGCCACGGAAGCCTTCAGAGGCGAACCAGGCCTTGAGCACGGTAAACAGGTTGAGCAGGCGGTCGGCCGGGGTTTCAGCCTGGTCGACTTCACTTCTGTACCAGTGCATCCAGCGCACGTCGCGGCGTTGCAGGGCGGCGACGGTCAGCTCCTCCTTGTTGGCGAAGTAGCGGTAGATACTTTTTCTGGAGACGCCGGCGGTTTTCACCAGAAGATCCATGCCGGTGGCGGCGATGCCACTTTTATAGATCAACTTTTCGGTGACATCCAGAATGATGTCGCGTGTGTCGTTGCTTGTGATTTCGTTCATGTGGCGAACAGTAGAACGATCGTTCTCCTTGGTCAACAGGTTTTTAGAAAGATCATTCCCGCGCTCTGCGTGGGAATGCATCCCGTGACGTTCCGCGTCACATTTCGAAGCGGACGCAGAGCGTCCATGGCGGCATTCCCACGCAGAGCGTGGGAACGATCGGTGCCGTGGGAAGACCCAAGCGGATCCATGGTGTAAGCTCTCGGACTCTTCGGAATTGACCCTTTGCGAGCCCTATGCCGTCGCTTTTCAAACGCTCTCTGCTGCCTAAGCTGCGCAGTTTTCCGCTGACCGCCGATGCCGTCACCATTCTTTCCGGCGCTGCCGAGTTCCGGCGTTGCCTGCTGGAAAAAATCGCCAGTGCCACCCAACGCATCTATATCGTTGCGCTGTACTTGCAACAGGACGAGGCCGGTCAGGAAATCCTTGATGCCTTGCACGCCGCCAAACTGAAGCGTCCGGAACTGGACGTGGTCGTGGTGGTTGACTGGCTGCGCGCTCAGCGCGGCTTGATCGGTGCCGGCAAACAGCCGGGCAACTCGGCCTGGTACCAGGAAGCGACGCGCACCCACGAAAGTGTTGTGCCGGTGTACGGCGTGCCGGTGCAGACTCGCGAGTTGTTCGGCGTGCTGCATTTGAAAGGCTTTGTGATCGATGACTGCGTGATCTACAGCGGCGCGAGCCTGAACAACGTTTACCTGCACAAGTTCGACAAGTACCGCTACGATCGTTATCACCTGCTGCAGAACCACGCACTGGCTGATTCCATGCAGCACTTGATCCAGCACGGTCTGATCGCTTCCAAAGCGGTGCATCGCCTCGACCTGCCGAACCTGCCGACCACCCGCAGCCTGCGCAACGACATTGGCGATTTGCGCAGCCGCCTCAAGCACGCGGCGTACGACACCACGGCCGGCAGTACGGCGAAGGGCGGTTTGTCGGTGAGTCCGCTGCTCGGTGTGGGCAAGAACAACCCGTTGAGCCGAGTGATTTGCGAGTTGATCGCCAGCGCTCAGCATCAGTTGACCATCTGCACGCCGTATTTCAACCTGCCATTGGCGGTGACCCGGGAAATCAACCGGGCCCTGGGGCGCGGCGTGAAAATCGACATCGTGGTCGGCGACAAGACCGCCAACGACTTCTTCATCCCGCCGAGCGAGCCGTTCAAGGTGATCGCCGCGTTGCCGTATCTTTACGAGATCAGCCTGCGGCGCTTTGCCAAACGCCATCAACACAGCATCGACAGCGGCAAGTTGAACCTGCATTTGTGGAAGGACGGCGACAACACCTATCACCTCAAAGGCATGTGGATCGACAAGCGCTACACCTTGCTGACCGGTAATAACCTCAACCCACGGGCGTTCCGCCTCGACCTTGAGAACGCGTTGCTGATCGATGACCCGAAAGGCGAATTGCTGGAGCCGCGCAGTAAAGAACTGGGCGAGATTTTCCACAACACCACGCGCATCCAGCGATATCAGGATCTGGAAACGCTGCTGGAATACCCGGCGGCGGTGGCCAAGTTCCTCAAGCGTGTCAGTCGGGTGCGGATCGAGCGGTTGCTCTATCGGATTTTGTAACCCTCAGTGCTGCCGCGTCTGTGGCCACAACGCCACCAGCAGCAACAGCGCAGCGGCAACCAGGTAGGGAAGGCGCGGATCGACGTCGTAGATCAACGTCGCCGCCAGCGGTCCGATGACCACGCCAAAGCCTTGCGCGGCACCAATGGAGCCGGCGGTGGCGCCTTGTTCCGAGGCGTCGACCGCGTTGGCCGCCAGTGCGGCGAATGACGGAAAGATCAGTCCCATCCCGCCCGCCGACACGAAAAAGCACAGCCATAAACCCCACGCAGCATCCGCCAGGATGCTGCCGGCAAAGCCCACGGCCGCCACCAGTGCGCCCGCGCGGATGAGCCGCAGCGGCGGCCATTCAAGCCGGCGCACCAGCAGTTGCGAACAGATCAGCGCGAAACCGACCATGGTCAAGGCGATACCCGCGGTTTGCGCGGCATCGGCCGGGTTCATGCCGAGTCGGTCGAGGGCGAAGAAGCCGACGGTGATCTGCGCAATCGACACACAGAGCATCGCCACAAACGCGACGGCCATTGGGCGACGCAGTCGTGGATCGTTCAGATGAACCTTGCGCGGCGCTTGCCGCAGGTGCAGTTCCTGACCCTTGAGTTTGTAGTGCAGCACCACAAACGCCAGTAACGGCAGGATCGCCATGGCATAGAACGGCAGGCTCAGACTGAAACGCGACAACAACGCCGCAATCGCCGGGCCGATCACCAGCCCGCAGGCGTTGGCCGCGCCCAGGGCCGCCATGGCTTTGGCGCGGTGTTGCGGCTCGATGTTGTCGGCGATCAGCGCGTTGCCGCCCACCGGAATCGCGGCATAGAACACGCCGATCAGGCCGCGTCCGATCATCAACCCGATAAACCCCAACAGCGCCGACGGCAGAAAACGCAACGAGGCATCGATGAACAGGCACAAGGCCCAGTAGGCGAGGGTGAAGCCGGCTGTGGCGATCAACAGAATCCGTCGCCGGCCATAGCGATCACTGGCCTGGCCCCAGGGGCGGGCGAGCAACATCCAGATCACCCCGGACACCGTCACCGCCGCGCCGGCCTGCCAGGTGGCCAGGCCCAACACCCGGGCGATAGGTCCGATCAGGGAGACGAACGCCATCATCGACATGGAACAGGCCATGTTGGCGACCATGAGTGGGCGCAGGTCGAAGGCAGGGGTGGTCATGGTGAGTCTTCCGTGAGCTTTTATTATTGGCGGGGGATGTTAGCGCGGGTTATGTGCAAGGCAGGAGGAATATCGGTGAGCGTGATAATGCCTTCGCGGGCAAGCCTCGCAGCAGGAGCGAGGCTTGCCCGCGAAGAAGCCCGCCAAAACGCTACGAAAAATCAGTTCAAACCCAATTTCCCACGCAATGTGGAAAGGTCTTCAGCCAACGTATTCACCGGCCCAACCAACGCCTTGCGGTCGTTCTCTTTCACCTTGTCATACGTCTCGAACCCACCATCCCCGGTTTTGTACTTCGCCAGAATCTTGTTCACGCTGGCAAAGTTCTTGTCGACCTTGGCAATAAACGCCGCGTCCTGCTTTTCGATCTGCGGACGGAACAGGTCGACGATTTTCTTCGCGCCGTCGATGTTGCCCTGGAAGTCATACAGGTCAGTGTGGCTGTAGCGGTCTTCTTCACCGGAGATCTTGGTGGCCGCCACTTCTTCAAGCAAGGCAGCGGCGCCGCCCACCACTTTCTCGGGCGGGAAGGTCAGGCCGGCGACGCGGGTTTGCAGGTCTTTGACGTCTTTGTTCAAGCCATCGGCCAGTTGATCGAGACCCTGGGTGCTGTTTTGCGAGAACAGCGAATATTCAATGCGGTGGAAACCGGTGAAATCTTCGGCCGTCACGCCTTTTTCGTGGTCATCAACGCGTGAGTCGATGGAGGCATCGAGGTCGCTGAACAGCTCGGCAATCGGCTCGATCGATTCGTAGAAAACCCGGGTCGGTGCGTACAGTTTCCTGGCGGTGGCCAAGTCGCCTTTTTTCACTGCATCGGTGAACTGCTGTGTGTGGCTGGCCAGCTCATCCAGTTGCTCGGTGACATAGATTTTGTAATCCGAAATCGGCTGCACCAACTCCAGCGGCGCCGTCGCCGCGAAAGCCGACAGCGGGGTATTGAGCAAGCCTAGGGTCAGCAATAACGCGAGGGGCGACTTTTTCATGGGACGGTTCCGTGTGGGGTTGTTCAGGTGTTTGTTTTGGGTGAGGCAGCGTCAAGCAGCGAGCGACCGATGAAGTCCTGGTCGCCCGTCACACCCGGCAGGGTGAAGAAGTAACCGCCGCCGACCGGCTTGAGGTATTCCTCCAGCGGCTCGCCGTTGAGTCGGGTCTGCACGGTGATAAAACCTTTGTCCAGATCGGCCTGGTAGCAGATGAACAACAAACCCATGTCCAACTGGCCGTTCTTGTTCACGCCGTTGGAGTAGTTGAACGGCCGGCGCAGGATCAGGTTGGCCTGGGTCGCAGCAGTGCGCGGGTTGGCCAGGCGGATATGCGCGTCGAGTTTGGTCAGTTTGCCTTGCGGGTCCTTGGCGTAGTCCGGAACTTCAGTTTCATGGGCGCCGCCCATGGGCGCGCCGGTGGCTTTTATGCGTCCGAGAATGCTTTCCTGTTCCTGCAAGGGCGTGCGGTCCCAGCGCTCGACGAAGTTGCGGATGATCCGCACCGCCTGATAGCTGCCATTGGCGGCCCACGCCGGTTCGTCGCTGCCCGGTTGCACCCAGACGATGCTGTCCATGGACTTGGCATCGTTGGAGTCCGGGTTCGCCGAGCCGTCGCGAAACCCCAGGAAATTGCGTGCGCTCTGCGCCGGCACACCGGGTTTCGCCGGGGCCTGGGGCGGCACGCTGCCTTCCTGTTTCCAGCGCACCAGCAGCAGGTCCGGCAGGTTTTTCACAATGTCGCGCAGGGCGTGGATGTTGGTGTCGGTGGTGTTGGCGCAAAACTGCAGACTCAGGTCGCCGTGGCAGCAATCGGCGTCCAGAGCATCGTTAGGAAAACCGACCATGCGGCTCAACCGTTTGGGCTTGGCCGCGGCCAGGCCGAAGCGCTCGTCGAACAGCGACTCGCCCACCGATACGGTGATGGTCAGGTTGTCCGGCGTGACCACCGGGCCGAGGATGCCCGAATCCACCGGGGGCAGTTTCGGATCGACTTGCGCCACCGGTCCGCCCTGCATCAGGAACGCGATGCGCTCGTTGAGGGTGCGGAATAGCCGTTCCAGGTCCTCGCGATCACTGGCCAGCACATCAAACGACACCAACATGCCGGACGCCGGGCGCGGAGTGACGATGCCGGTCTGGTGCTTGCCGTGGAACGCGTGGCGGTCTTCGGTCTTGTCGCTGCTTGGTGCTTCGGTGACTTGCGCGGGGCTTGCGGCCATCGCCGGGCAGCTCAGTGCGGAGCCTGCCAGCGCAACACCCGCAGCGCCCATGCCCATCAATACCCGGCGACGCTGGAGGTTGAAGTGTTCTGAATCGTTCATCGGTTTTGAGTCTTCTGCTTAAAGGCCGGAAAGGCCGAGGGCGGGATCGATTCCATCGAGTGCGTCGGCCAGCGCCTTGGCCTTGTCGGCGATCTGTTTACGCTGCGCGGCACTCACTGTGTCGTAGCTCGCGTAGCCGTCCTGGACCTTCAACCCATTGAGTTCGGCATCGAGGGCAGTGATCGCGCTGTCGATCTTCGGCAACAACTCGGTGGCGGACTTGGTCAGCAACGGGCGCAACAGGTCGACGACTTTGCGCGCAGCAAAGAGGTTGGCGGCGAAACCGTTCAGGTCGGTGTGGCTGTAGCGTTCTTCTTCACCGCTGCTGGCACGCACATCGGCGAGGCTGTGCAGATTGCGCACGACAATGCTCACCAACTGCTCCGGTGGCAGCGATTGCGCGAGCAGTTGCTGTTTGAGCGTGGCGACGTCGCTGCTCAAGCGCTGGGCAACCGGTGCCAGACCGTCGAGGTTGCGTTGCTGGAACAGCGCGTACTCGATGCGGTGGAAACCGCTGAAGGCTGGATCCTGTTCGCGTTTCTCGAAGTAATCGGCGCGGGCATTGATGGCGTTGTCCAGTTCAGCCAGACGCTGGGCGGCGGGGGCGATCCGTTGATAAGCGGCGCGGGCGGGCACATACAGCGCTTGTGCCTGGCTCAGGTCGCCAGCGGCGATTGCTTGCTCAAGGGCGGCGACGGCTTTGATCAGCGCGCTGCTTTGACTGCTCAGGTACACACGGAATTCTGACAACGGCCCTACGAAGGCGACCATCGACGGCTTGGCCTTGGCGGCCGCGTCGGAGGCGGCAGTCGGAGTCACGTGCAAGGTGCCTCGCGGGTTGCTCAGCAATCCGCAGGTGATCGCATAGTCGCCGGGTAGCAGGTTGGCATTGATCACCTGGCTCAGGCCCGGCGCGATGTTTTCCCGTTCTTCGACTACCAGCACGCCGTCAAGGATCTCCCATTCCACCGCCCGGTCCGAGCGATTGACGATGCGGAAGCTGGCGCGACCCGCCGGAACGGACAGCGCATTCGGCTCGCAGCTGTGCGGGTGAATAGTCACCAGCACTTCGTCATGGTTAACCTGGCGCTTGGCCGCCGCCATTTTCGAGGCGTAGTAGAACAGGCCGCCGGCGGCGATCATCACGATCACCGAACCGGCCACCGCCCAGCGCAAGGCGCGGGGAGGCGAGGCCTGGGGAGGGGCTTGATTTGGCATGGGTGCCCTTATTGGCTGGAAACGGAAGAAGGTTGTTCAGCGGGTGCCGGGGCTGGGATGAAGAACATCACCAGCGCCACTGCCAGGTAAATCAGATAGGCCCCGAGGGTGCTGACCGTCGGCGCGTCCTGGTAACCGAACATGCCGGCCAGCACCGAACCCACCGGGCCGTCCATCGGCAGCGTCGCACTGAAGTCCAAGAGCACGGTTTGCAGGTGATTCCAGACTCCGGCTTCATGCAGCGCCTGCACCGAGTTGGCGAGAATGCCCGCCGCCACCACCAGGATGAACAAGCCGGTCCAGCGGAAGAACGCGCCGAGGTTCAGGCGCATGCTGCCGGTGTAGATCAGGAAGCCGACGATGATCGCCAGGATCAGGCCGAGGAGGGCGCCGATCGGTGCCGCCGGGCCTTCGCTCTGCTGG